>DASZFS010000251.1:0-10099 GCA_035939575.1 Vicinamibacterales bacterium
GACCTGATGCTCGACCTCATGTATCAGGTGCCCAACCAGAAGAAGGTCCGCGAGGTCACGATCACCCGCGAAGTGGTCATGGCCAAGGACAAGCCCATCACCCTGATCGAGAAAGCGGGATAGGAGCGAATGGAGACCCCGTTGGAAGTCTACGAAACCCTGCCGATCGTCCCGCTCCGCGACGTCGTTGTCTTTCCGCACATGATGATGCCGTTCGTCATTGGACGGCCCTCGTCCACGCGCGCGCTCGAGCACGCGCTGCTGAAGGACAAGCGCATCTTCCTCGCGGCGCAGCACGACGCATCGGTCGACGACCCGCGGCCCGAGGACATCTTCACGATGGGCTGCGTCGCCAACGTGGTGCAGAGCCTGAAGCTCCCGGATGGGAACATCAAGGTGCTGGTGGAGGGCGTCGACCGCGCGCGCGCGGTCGAGTGGAAGGAAGACAAGGGCTTCTACCGCGTCGTCGTGAAGGTCCTGGCGAAACCGCGCGAGGCGTCCGCGGACGCCGAGCAGACGATGAGCCGCGTCGTGTCGCTCTTCGAGCAGTACGTCAAGCTCTCGAACAACCTGCACTACGACGCGATGATCGCCGCCGTGCGCGTCGAGGATCCGGGCAAGCTGGCCGACACGATTGCGGCGCACCTGCTCGTCGGCGTGGACGAGAAGCAGAACCTGCTCGAAATCGTCTCGCCCCTCGAGCGGCTGAACCGCATCGCCGGCATCCTCGAGATCGAGGTGGACAAGCTCCAGGTCGATCGCCGCATCCAGTCCCGCGTCAAGAAGCAGATGGAGAAGGCGCAGAAGGAGTACTACCTCAACGAGAAGATGAAGGCGATCCAGAAGGAACTGGGCCGCAAGGATGAAAAAGGCAACGAGGTCGACGACCTGAAGAAGAAGATCGAGACGGCCAAGATGCCCAAGGACGTCGAGGAGAAGGCGATCCAGGAGCTGAAGCGCCTGGAGGCGATGCCGCCGATGTCCGCGGAAGCGACCGTCTCGCGGAACTATCTCGACTGGCTCATCGCGGTGCCATGGCACAAGAAGAGCCGCGAATCCCGCGACCTGAAACGGGCGGAAGAGATTCTGAACGAGGACCACTACGGGCTCGAGAAGATCAAGGAGCGCATCCTCGAATTCCTCGCGGTCCGCGCGCTGGTGAAGAAGCCGAAGGCGACCATCCTCACCTTCTCCGGACCTCCCGGAGTCGGCAAGACGTCGCTCGCGAAATCGATCGCCCGCGCGATGAACCGCCAGTTCGTGCGGCTGTCGCTCGGCGGTGTCCGGGACGAGGCGGAGATCCGCGGCCACCGCCGCACGTACATCGGCGCCTTCCCGGGCCAGATCATCCAGATGATGAAGAAGGCCGGGACGATGAACCCGGTGTTCCTCCTCGACGAAGTCGACAAGATGTCGATGGACTTCCGCGGCGACCCGTCGGCGGCGCTGCTCGAGGTCCTCGATCCCGAACAGAACAACACGTTCCTCGACCACTATCTCGACGTCGAGTACGACCTGTCGAACGTGATGTTCATCTGCACGGCCAACGTGCTGCACACGATTCCGCAGGCGCTGCGCGACCGCATGGAGGTCCTCCAGCTCGCCGGATACACCGAGCTCGAGAAGATCGAGATCGCCAAGAAGTTCCTGTCTCCGAAGGCCATCGAGGGCACGGGGCTGACGAAGGAGAACATCTCCTTCACCGACGATGCCATCCAGGTGGTCATCAACCGCTACACGCGCGAAGCCGGCGTCCGCAACCTCGAGCGGGAACTCTCGTCCATCTGCCGCAAAGTCGCCCGCAAGGTGGTCGTCGAAGGGAGCGGGTTCAGCGAGGAGATCACCCCCGACAAGGTGACGCAATACCTCGGCGTCCCGCGCTTCCGCAGCACGATGGCCGAGGAGTCGAACGAGATCGGCATCGCCACCGGCCTGGCGTGGACCGAGGTCGGCGGCGAGATGCTCATTACGGAAGCGACGCTCATGCCCGGCAAGGGCCACCTGACGCTCACCGGCAAGCTCGGCGACGTCATGCAGGAGTCGGCGCAGGCCGCCATGAGCTATGTCCGGACGAAGGCGGAGGAGTACGGGATCCCGAAGGAGTTCAACCGGAAGACCGACGTGCACGTGCACGTGCCAGAAGGCGCCATCCCGAAGGACGGCCCGTCAGCGGGCATCACGCTTGCAACAGCGTTGGTGTCGGCCCTGACGCGCATCCCGGTCCGGAAGGACGTGGCGATGACCGGTGAGATCACGCTCCGCGGCAAGGTGCTGCCCATCGGTGGTGTGAAGGAGAAAGTGCTCGCGGCTCATCGCGCCGGCGTGAAGAACATCATCCTGCCGAAGGACAACGAGAAAGACCTGGCGGACATCCCCAAGAACGTGCTGGACACATTGAACATCTTCATGGTCCAGACGATGGACGAGGTCCTGAAGATCGCGCTGACCGAGCCGCTGACAAGCCGATTGCCGGCCGCGGAAGCGACCGAGCCGGTTGACATCAGCGACGACACGATCACTCACTAGGATCGCCGGATGTACCCGGCCTCTTGAAGGTCGAAGCCGTTTTCGTTCGAAGCGCCGCGAGCGCCGGTGACATGCCGCGAGACGGGCTCGCGGAGCTGGCGCTCGTGGGCCGTTCGAACGTCGGCAAATCGAGCCTGATCAACGCGCTCGCGCGCCGGCGCGTCGCGCGGACGAGTGGGGCGCCCGGCAAGACGCGGCTCGCCAACCTGTACCGGGTGGCGCGCGGAAGCGCGACGCCCTTCTACCTGGTGGATCTCCCTGGGTTCGGGTACGCCCGCGGTGAGCGCCAGGAGCTCGAGGCGGTCACGCGGGCCTACTTCGAGCGGCCCGCCCTCGCCAAGGCGACGGCGGGACTGCTGCTGGTGGATGCACGGCATCCGGGCCTGGAGAGCGACGTGCGGGCCTGGCGATGGCTGGAGTCGATCGTCGGCCAGGCGGCGATCGTGGCGACCAAAATTGACAAGTTGTCGCGCGCTGAACGGCTGCGTGTGACGACGACGAACGAAGCCGTGTTTGAACATCCCGTGCTGCCGCTTTCGGCAGCGACGGGCGAAGGACTGGACGAACTGTGGAAACTGATCGACCGACTACTGAACAGCAGCAACCCGCGGCCCCGCAGCAGCAGACTGGCAAGCCCAACGGCACCGGAGGCCCGCCGGCCACGCCGCCTCCAGAGAAGCTAGAGCTCTCGACGCTCAAGGACATGAGCGTCAGCGCCCTCACGAAGATTGCGAAGGGGCTCGACGTCCCCGGCGCAACGGGGATGCGCAAGCAGGAGCTCATCTTCGAGATTCTGAAGGCGCGAGCCGAAAAGAGCGGCCTCATCTTCTCCGAGGGTGTCCTCGAGGTGCTGCCGGACGGATTCGGCTTCCTGCGCGCGCCGGACTACAACTACCTGCCAGGCCCCGACGACATCTACGTCTCCCCCTCCCAGATTCGGAAGTTCGACCTGCACACGGGCGACACCGTGTCAGGTCAGATCCGGCCCCCGAAGGACGGCGAGCGGTACTTCGCCCTCATCAAGGTGGAGGCGGTCAATTTCGAGCCGCCGGAGCGGGCCCGCGAGAAGGTGTTCTTCGAGAACCTGACGCCACTCTATCCCCAGTCGCGCATCGCGCTCGAGACCGAAGGCGACAACCTGTCGGCGCGCGTGCTCGACCTGATGGTGCCGATCGGGAAAGGGCAGCGCGGCCTCATCGTCGCGCCGCCGCGCACCGGCAAGACCATGCTGCTGCAGAACATCGCGAACAGCATCACGCACAACCATCCCGAGGTCTACCTCATCGTCCTGCTCATCGACGAGCGGCCGGAAGAGGTCACCGACATGCAGCGATCGGTGCGCGGCGAAGTGATCTCGTCGACGTTCGACGAGCCGGCGCAGCGGCACGTGCAGGTCGCCGAGATGGTCATCGAGAAAGCCAAGCGCCTCGTCGAGCACAAGAAGGACGTCGTCATCCTGCTCGATTCCATCACACGACTGGCCCGCGCCTATAACACGATTGTCCCGCCGTCGGGCAAGGTGCTGTCGGGCGGCGTGGACAGCAACGCCCTTCAGCGGCCGAAGCGGTTCTTCGGCGCCGCCCGGAACATCGAGGAGGGCGGCTCGTTGACGATTATCTCGACGGCGCTCATCGACACCGGGTCCCGGATGGACGAAGTGATTTTTGAAGAGTTCAAGGGGACCGGCAACCTCGAGATCCATCTCGATCGGAAGCTGACCGACCGCCGCGTCTTCCCGTCCATCGACATCCAGAAAAGCGGCACGCGCAAGGAAGAGCTCCTCATCGCGAAAGAGGATCTCAATCGCGTGTGGGTCCTGCGCAAGGTGCTGACGCCGCTGTCGCCCGTCGAGGCGATGGAGCTGCTCCTGTCGCGCATGGCGAAGACCAAGACGAACCAGGATTTCCTGTCGTCGATGTCGAACGGGGGCAAGGGCTAGCTCACCGCACGTAGAGGTCGCAGTACGGCTCGGTGTGCACCGGCACGACCGGGAACCCCAGGCGCGGAACGTTCGCGCGGACGGCCTCAACAGCCCGCGCCGGGCCGCAGACCACGACTGCGCCGATGCGTCCCCCTTCAGCCGCGAGACGGGCGACCGCGTCGCGGATGGGCGGATCGTCGATGCTGCGGTTCTTCCAATCCATGATCGCCCGCCGCCGGGCCTCGTACGGCAGCGCCGGCGAGTACTCCTGTCCGTAGATCAGCATGACGTCGCCGGGCCTGGTCAGGCGTTCGGTCAGAATGGCCAGGGTCATCGGCGCCAGGCTGCCGGCCTCCTGATCCACGTAGTAACCCGCGAGATAGTTCTTCGCCGTCGCCGTCAGCGCCCAGGCGAGCAGGGCAACGCCCACCCAGCGCGTCCACTGCCGCCGCGCTTCGAGGCAGGTGACGACGCCGCATCCCACGACGAGGGTCAGGAACAGGCCGTTCGCGTACTGGTAGTAGACGTGGACGCGGAAGAGCGGCTGGAACAGCGCGATCGGCAGCGCGTATAGCGCGAGACACGCCAGGCACAGCACGAAACGCCGCGGACGTGTGAGCGCCGCGACGAGCGCGCCGCCGAACACCCAGACGCTGCCGACGACAGTGTGTCGAGTACGACCGAGGATGGCATTGGCCGGGGCGGCGATCCAGGCGCGCAGGTTGAACCGGTCCGCAAGCGAGCCGAAGCGCTGAGCGCTTTCCTCAGACCAGCCGAGCTCCCGGGTCAAGGCGGCGGCAGCTTTCACGTGGTCGGCAAACGCAAGCCAGCCGGCGGTCGCGAGCGCCGGAACGACGAGCGCGCCGACGATCGTCCAGACGAGGGCCCGCCGGCTCCAGCGCGAGCCGTACGATCGGACGGCCACGAGCAGCATCGCGGCGACCAGGAAGGGCGTCAGCGTCGTCACTTTCGTCGCGCCGGCGAGCGCCCCGAGGATCGCGGCGAAGACGATGATGCCGGCGCGGGGCGCGGCCGCGCTGGCATCATCGTCGCGCGTGGCCCGATGGACCGCGGCAACGTATGCGACCGCGAGACAGAGCGCGGTCGACTCGATCATGAACGTCCGCGACCAGAAGATATAGAGCGGGCTCGTCAAGAGCAGTGCGAGGAAGACAGGGCGATGGCGCGTAGACACCCCGAAGAGGTCCAACGTCGTCCACACGGCCAGAAGCACGCCGGCGAAGAACGCGACCGACACGGCCCGGCCCGCCGTCTCGAGACCGAGTGGCAGCGCGCGGCTGACGACCGCCACCAGCCATTGGTACACGGGCAATTCGAGTGGCCATTGCCACGGCGGTCCGAAGATCGGCGTGCGGTAGCGCCAGAACGGTCCACCCTGGACGAGCTCGTACGCCGAGATCGCGGTGTGCGTCTGGCGCCAGCCGTGGACGTCCAGGATGTCGTGATGCCACCCGACCTGGAGCGCCCACGCGCCGAAGGCGGCCCCGGCGGCGCACAGGATCCATATGACGACATCGACTGGATCGGCCCCGTTCGGCCCGTTCGGCCCGTTCGGCTCACGCACGGCTGGATCCTAGCCTGCTATAATGGAGTTTTGCTCGTAAGCCCAAGGAGCCAGCCGTGAAGGAAGGCATTCACCCCAAGTACAAGGAAGTCGAAGTCCGCTGTGCCTGCGGCGCGACGTGGAAGACCAGGTCGACCAAGCCGGAGCTGCACCTCGAGATCTGCTCGAACTGTCACCCGTTCTTCACCGGGCGCCAGAAGCTGATCGATACGGAAGGCCGCGTCGAGCGGTTCACGAAGAAGTTCGGGGCGCAGACATCGGATCAGCGGAAGAAGGCGGCGAAAGCAAAGAAGGAAGCTCCGGCAGCCTCACGCTAGAGGCCCGTCCCAGCTTCCGATCGATTCGGGCCAGGCGGTGCCCAACCGCCTGCACCCAGTCTTTTCCAGGGCGCCGCGTCTCCCCTTTCGTGCTTTCCAGCGTCCTCAGAGCGAACGACCGCGCGGACGCGAGATCCCGGACACGGTGCTCGTGATGGATGGCTAGCGCTTCGGTCGCCTCGCACGCAACCGCAGCTGGACACCCGCGGATGTCGAGCAGCGCCTGCCAGCAGCGCGACGCCTCGTCGTACTGCCTGACACGCCGCCACGCGAGGGCCAGCGCGCGCAGACCGTCGACCTTCACGGCATCGAACGCCCCCCTGGGCGCGCGCGACATCGCGATGGACTTCTCGTACGCAGCGCGGGCACGCGCGTCGAGGCCCGCGCGCGCATAGCGCTGGCCGAGCGCGAGCGCTTCACGCGCGTCGCACGCCGCGTCAGGACCAATCCGCGCCAGGCACAGCAGACGCGACGTCAGGGCCGCCAGCGACAGCAGATCGAGCCGATTGTGCTCGAGGACCGCCTGGAGCGGGCGCGCGTCGCCCGTCCGCACAAACTGGAAGTACCGCGCGGGAATCTCGAAGCCTGGCACGTCTCTGTGGCGCCGATGTCCGACCAGGCGCTGCTCGAGCGCCCCCAGCGAGCAGAGCGGCCAGTCGTCACGCCGCCAGAACTGACGCGCCGGATGCAGGACGTCCAGGTGAGGCAGGCGCACGCCGAACCAGTCGAGGCGGTGAAACAGGTACCGCGTTTCGAGCACGGGCGCGTCGAACGACCTGCCGTTGAAGCTGACCAACGCGCCCGCGCGCGTGCATTCCCGCGCGACCGCCTCGAGCATCGGGCGCTCGTCGGCGTGCCGCGTCATCAGAAACTGCCTGGTGACGAATCGATTGCCGTCGAACCAGCCGCAGCCGACGAGAAACGCGTGCGTGCCCGCGCCGCCGCTCAAGCCGGTCGTCTCGAGATCGAAGAACATGAACGGGGGGCGCGCAGGTCCGCCCGCGAACATCGGCGCTTCGCCGGCCGCGTCCTCGAGACGGCTTGCCAACGCTCCTATGCGCTCGCGCCCGTGAGTGGCGAGCGGCTCCCAGCAACGCTCGATCACGAAACAGCCGTCACGCCACGCGCCATCCAGGACAGCTGACAGGCCCCCGGGGTCAGGAGGGCCGAGAGGGCCAGGGGTGTTGAGAGGGTCAGAGGGATTGGGTGGGTCGGGCGCCGCCAGGCCCGGCCTCACGATGCCCCGAATTCGATCGGCCAGCGAGCTCAAAAGATCTGGGCCTCCGCGCCGCGTGACAGTTCAGTCCTGTCCTGGCAAATCAGATCCAGAATCCTGATCGCGACCGTCTTGGCCAGCGGCCCGGTGTCTCCTGCCGGCCCGACGCAGCCGGGGCATCCAGTCGGGCAGTCGCACTCGGAGATGAGCCGGCGCGTACTCGACAGCAGCTCGGCGTGCATGTCGTACAGCGGCGCGCTGAAACCGATGCCGCCGGGATAGTTGTCGTGAACGAAGATCCTCGCCGATAAGGAATCGGGCGCGGCAGGTCCTTTTTCCGAGTCAATGGCGATGCCGATATCGTGGGCGTCACACATCAGGAGCAGCTGCGCCACCTGTTTCAAGGCGAAGGCCAGCGCCACGACGCCGTCGCGCCGGTCGTCCGACGCGAACGGGAGCGCCCCCATCACGGCCGCCGGAATCGAGAGCCAGTACGCCGTCGTGTGCATCTGCTGCTCCGGCAGGTCCAGCTCGCCCGACCCGACGTTCTCGTTCGTGTAGAACTTGATCTTCTTGAAGCCAACCACGCGCGAGACGACATGGACCTCGCCGTGGGACGCCGGACAGCCCGCCTCTTTTTCGGCGAAGACGTCGAGAGGCGTGACGCGCGTGTACGTGATCGCGTCGGTGTAGTAGTCGCAGTCAATGGCCCGCACGAAGGCCTTGCGGCCCTCGAAGTCGAGCGTGTCCACCTGGAACAGCTGACCTTCCACGATATAGATCGCCTTCGGATGCAGCGTCGCAGGCCCGCTCGTGAAGTCGGTCTCACCGATGACCCGCGTCTCGCCTGTCGTATCTACGACCACGAAGTTGTCCGACGAAACGGATCGCAGGCTGACCGCATCGGCGGGATAGGACTCGTTCGTCCAGGTCCATTTGACCTGCTCGTCACTCTGCGGGGCGCCGGCCCCGCTCGGGTCGCCTTTGTGGACGAGTCCCTGCTCCGCGAGCACTCCCAGAATCTCCTGGAGGTCGGGGCGGCCGAATCGCTCGTCCGCCGCGAACGGCAGCTCGAACGCCGCACACTTGATGTGATCCACGAGAATGTGGAGGTTGTCCGGGTCGATGAGTGCCCGCTCCGGGGACGCGTCGAAGAAATACGAAGGATTGCGGACGATGAACTGATCGAGCGGCGCACTGCTCGCAACCATCACCGCGGCCGATCGGCCCGTGCGCCGGCCGGCTCGGCCCGCCCGCTGCCACGTCGAAGCAATCGTGCCTGGATACCCCGCCATCACGCTCACGTCCAGGGCTCCGATGTCGATCCCCAGCTCGAGGGCGTTCGTCGACACGACCGCGCGCACCGCGCCGTCCCTGAGCCCTTTCTCGATCTCGCGCCGGCGCAGCGGAAGGTAGCCGCCCCGATAGCCGCGAATGCGCTCGGGCATCCCCGGATCGGCCTCGAAATCGTCCTTCAAATACGTCGTGAGTATCTCGGTCGTCAGACGGCTCCGCGCGAACACGATGAGCTGCAGGTTGCGCTTCAAGAACTCGCCGGCCACGCGGCGGGCCTCGCTCAAGTAGGAGCGCCGGATGCCGAGCTGGCGATTCACGACCGGCGGGTTGACGAAGACGAAGAACTTCTCCCCGCGCGGCGCGCCGCTGCGCTCGACGATCTCGAACGGCTGCTCGGTGAGCCGCTCCGCCAGCTCGCGAGGGTTGGCAATCGTCGCGGACGAGCAGAGAAACACCGGGTCCGAGCCGTAGTGGCGGCAGACACGCCGCAGCCGCCGCAGCACGTTGCACAGGTGACTGCCGAACACCCCGCGGTAGGCGTGCAGCTCGTCGATGACGACGTAGCGCAGGTTCTCGAAGAGCTTCGCCCACCTCGGATGATGAGGAAGAATGCCTGCATGCAGCATGTCGGGGTTGCTGAGCACGATGTGAGCGCGCGACCGGATCGTGCGACGCGCGTCCTGCGGCGTGTCGCCGTCGTAGGTCGAAACGCCGATGGCCGGGGACTGGTCTCCGCCCGATCCCTGCCCCTGACGCGTCCCGACCGTCTCGATGGTCTCGCACAATCCCTGCAGCTCGGCGAGCTGATCCTGCGCGAGCGCTTTGGTCGGAAAGAGATACAGCGCGCGGCTCGCCGGGTCCTGGAGAATGGCATTCAACACCGGCGCGTTGTAGCAGAGGGTCTTCCCCGACGCGGTGGGCGTGATGACGACCACGTGCCGGCCTGAGAGCGCGCGTTCAACCGCTTCGGCCTGATGCGTGTAGAGCTGATGCACGCCGCGCGAGATCAGCGCCTGCGCCAGCCGCGGATCGAGGGTCTCGGGAAAGGGCGCCCACTGCGCCGCAATCGCTGGCAGGCGCCGAACGGCAGTAACGTCCAGGTCAGGAGTGTCGGGCCGCTCCGGCAGGTCGCCCGGAATCAGCCGCTGCAGCGCCGCGTCAAGCTCATCGGGGGCATTGTCGTGATGACCTCTCACCGCCGGCAGCATGGCGCAGCATCGTACCAGGCGGGCGAAAGA
>DASZFS010000252.1:0-6730 GCA_035939575.1 Vicinamibacterales bacterium
CCGGTCAGTGCCCGCCGTCACTGTCGAGTGGCCGTGTAGCAATCTATTGATGAGTTGTGTTCACGAACACAGACGCCGGTTGAGTCTTCGTAAGCGCCCGGCTGGTGGGAACCATTCGCGGCAGTTGCCTTCGCCAGGGCAACTGCGCGCTGTCATGGGCCGTCAGCGCACCTCAAAGCGAGCCGAGAAGCAAGTACTCAAATCCTCCGATCGTCAGATCCTCAGATCTAAGTGTGTTACTGCTGCGCGTTTCCCCCGTGGTACTGAGGGTCCAGTTGCACCGTTGTGGGCGCTTGCCCGCAGCTCCGTGTGTTGAGAATGAGCGGAGACAGCGGGGGCTGATCGAAATCGAACGCTCTGGTGAGATCGTTGGCCTCCTGGTCGCGCGATGTGAGCGGCGCGAGGCGGAATCGCTTTTCCACGAATTTCAAGACCGACGAAAACTCGAGCACCCGATGATCGATGTGCCCGGGTTTCGCCCAGGGCGAGATGATCAGAAACGGCACCCGCGGGCCAAAGCCAAAGTTGTCGACCGCCGGAGGCGGCTCATGGTCGTAGAATCCGCCGAAATCGTCCCACGTCAGGAAGATGGCCGTTGAGTCCCATTCGGGCCCCAGCATCACGGCGTTGATCTGGTCAACCGTCCAGTTTTCGCCTCTGCAGACGCTGGCTGGCGGGTGCTCACTGAGTCCGGCGTTCACAACGACCCAGCTCATCGCCGGGAGCGTCCCGTTCTGGGCATCCTGGACGAAGTCAGTTGTTGGGACGACATGCTGCGTCCAGAGCTCGCTGAAACGGATGTGAGCGATCGCATTGAACGCGGACCAGATGTAGCCCGACTCACCGGGGCTGGGCGCATAGTATTTCCAGCTCAGCCCTTTTTCTTCGAGCGCGTCCGCCAGCGTCCGGAAGTCGAAGCATGGATATTCGGGCGTGATGCTCCCGTCATCTTCCAGAACTTGCACGCGATTGGTCGGGTCGGAGTCGCAGCCCCAGGGTTGCTTGTTAGGATTGTTGATGGCGCCGCCGGACTGCGCCCCGACCGTGTAGAGGTGGTTCGGAAAGCTCGGACCGGTCAGCGACGAAAAGAAGTGGTCGGCCAGGACAAACGTGCGCGCGTACGCGAAGTAGTTCGGGATGTCCGCTTCCGAGTACTGGGTGTACGAGAGGAGATCGCCATTCTTGTTTGCGCCGGGGATCAGGTCGAACTTGTCCATGGCGCCGCCGTCGATCGCCAGCACCGCGCTCTGGAACGAGTGGCTGATATCGCGCGGGAGCACGTCCGGTGCCTGGCCAAGCGGGACGACGTCGCCCGTCGAGATCGTGCCGGACGTAGCGCCGTCCGCGCCTGGAAATGTGCCGAAGTAATTGTCGAATGTCCGGTTCTCCTTGACGATGAACACGATGTGCTTGATCTTCCGGATCGGCCGCCGGTCATCCCGGTCGCGCCAGGACTCAGCAATTCTCTGCGACGACACCGTCCCAGCGCCTACCGTGACGGCCAGGGCTACGAGAACGAGAGCGGAACGCTTGAGGTTCAGTGTGGGCATCGTGTTCTCCGACGGTTTGGAGGGCCGGATGGGCTGCGGCACGATTTCATTCGACCATCGATCTGGCGAAAAGGTTTAGCGCCGTTTTCACCTCGCTGCTATCCGACCCGGTTCGGCGCGTGGCACCGTTCGGGCTGAAGACTCGTGGCCGCGTGCGGTTGCCTCGCCCCAAAAGATCAAGATTGTCCAAGTGTCCAAGATTGCCGAGGGTTGTAAGACGTCGTCAGGACTCGAGGGCGTAGGCAACTGCACGCGACCATGAGTCTTCAGCCCATTAACGAGATAAACCTATCCATGATGCTCAAGCGCATGCGGTGAGAAGCTGGACGAGGCGCTCCTCGAAGGCATCGAGGTCCGCGCCGAGGTCGTGGGTCGCGCCCGTGTAGACGATCTTGCCCTTGGCGATCACGCTGATCTCGCTGCACAGGCTGCGGATCTCCTGTGCGTCGTGGCTGCTGAGGAAGGTCGTGACGCGCTCGTTGGCGGCAAGGCGTCGCAGGAGGTTCCACATCTCCCGCTTGGCTGGCAGATCGAGCCCCCGCGTGGGCTCGTCGAGGAAGAGCACCTTCGGCCTGCCCATCAGAGCCCGCGCGATTTCGACGCGCCGCTTCATGCCGGTGCTGTACGTGCCGATCAGCTTGCCGCGGAACGCACTGTCCAATCCGACGTTGTCCAGAATGCGCTCGACCTCATCGGCCGGACTCGGCATGTGGCGGATGCGGGCGAAGTACGCGAGGTACTCACGCGCTGTCCACGTCGATTGACTCTCGCTCGTCTCGTCGCTTACGAGCCCGACGAGCTTGCGCACCGCAAGCGGCTCCTTGACGACGTCGTGTCCCCACAGCTTCGCCGTGCCCCCACTCGGAGGGAGAAGCGTGGTGAGGACGCGAATGGTCGTCGTTTTTCCGGCGCCGTTGAGGCCGAGGAATCCGTACAGCTGGCCCTTGGGTATCCTGAGCGTCACGCGATCGACCGCGACGAACGCCCCGAATCGGCGCGTCAGGCCGTCGGTCTCGACGGCGTAGTCGGTCGCCTCGCTCATCGGGTGCGTCTCCAGCGAGTCACCGCTGCGATGAGACAAATGACAGGAAAGATGGCTGACGCGAGACCCATCTCGTAGATCCCGCTGGACACTTGCGCGTCGATCGCGCCGCGCGCCGCAAACATCCGCGTCCTGCTCTCCCCTGCAACCCGGTACGTGGCCGTCACGCTCAGCGGATAGCGGTCGCCGCCGATGTCCCACGGTTTGGTCGGGTTGAGCGTGACCGGCACGCGCGCGACCCATCCAGTGACGACGTGGTGGCCGTCAGCCGCGGGCGGGCCCAGGTCTTTTGCGTACGTGCGCGTCTCGAGATGCTCCCCGGCCTGGGAGAGCGCATCCCGATCCGCCGTCGCTTCCAGCCCGCCTTCGCCAGCGACATCGATGCGAAGGTCGCTGACGGGCTGCGTCGCGTCGACGGGCAGAAGGATCAGGAGGTCCTGCCGCGTGCGCTCGTCGGTTCCGAGGGGCGGCCACACCTCCCGGTTGAGAATCGTGCTGCAGCAGCGGCCCGGCGGCTGGCCGCCAGGCGGCGCGAGGGCCAGGCTGCTGCCTGTGCGCGCGAAGAGCGCTCGGATGGCTGGCGCGCTGTTCGCTGGTGGCGCGGGCTTGTCGTAGTTGGTGTCTGCGACGACAACAGGAAGCACGGCGATCGCGACGATCCCGAGCGTGATGGTCCATCGTTGCGGCCGCGTGGTTTCCCACGTTTCGACGCCCTGCGTCCGTAGAAATACCCACGCGGCAAGAGCGAAAGCGGCGAAGGTCACCGCGAGGAGACTTATCCACGTCAGCGCGGTCGTGGCCGGTATGTTGCCCGCCACGAGGGTGAAGCCGAGCGCGTTCTTGAGGAGTACCGCGGGGCTCGCGAGGGTGAGGTGACCCGTGCGCGTGGCGCCGTTGGCGCGCGCCACCATCAGCTCCTGCAGCGGGACAAGGCCGGCGTACGCGAGCAGGACACCCATCCCGGTCGCCGCAGGCGCGGCGATACTGCGGCCGATGAAGAGGACGCCGATGAGCGTACCGATCGCGATGCTCGTAACCAGAATCCCGGGGCTCCAGATCAGGAACTTGCGCAGGAGGAATGGAAGTCCCACATGGTGGGTGTACACAAGCAACATGGGAACCAGGGCGATGTAGTACGCGGCGGCGAGCGTGAAGACCACGAGGACCTTCGACAGGAGCCAATCGCGGCGCTCGACCGGCGCCGTGAAGACGCTCTCGACGAAACGATTCGCGCGCGGGCTGGCAATCGCGCCGGCGGTGAGAGGAATGAACCCCAGCGGGACAAGGCAGTACGCGATGATGCCGTAGCCATCCAGCCACGTGTCCTGCGTGCCGACCGTGGCGAGGCCGCCGACGGCGAGCAGGATGACCGCCGCGCCCAGCCACGCGAAGCGGCCACGCATCGTGGCCTTGAGCTCTTCGACGAAAAGAGTTCCGAGCGCGCTGCTCAGCATGGTCGCGTTTGAATGCGCATGGTTATACACCAAACCGAGCCTTATAATCCCTTGCTGTGGATCGAAGAGCTGGGGCCTTCGCACGCTTGTTCGAGGCCGTCCACGAAGGCGTCTACATCGGGACCATCGGTCCGGACACGTCGGCAACGATTGCCGCCAATCCCCACCTCAAGCTGATTTTCGGCTACCCGAGCGAAGCGGATGAGGCGGCCGTGCGCCCGTTTGATCGCGATCGATTCGTGGATCCGCAGGCGAGAATCGCGCTCCTCGAGCGCCTGACGATCGACGGTTCGGTCAACGACTACCTCCTCCGTCTTCGGCGGGCCGACGGCAACGCGGTGTGGGTCGAGCTCACGGCGCGCGCCGATGCGTCCGACGCCGACGTGCAGGACCAGAGCTGTCGCGTCGAGGCCCTCGTTCGCGACGTCAGCGAGCGCAAGAAACTCGACGACGAGACGCGGGACCTCTATCACCAGCTGCTCCAGGCCGAGAAGATGGCCGCGCTCGGACAGACGATCTCCGGCGTCGCGCACGAGCTCAACAACCCGCTCGCCACGATCCTCAGCTGGGCTGAGCGGCTCTCGCAGCGCGCCAAGCTCGACGATCCCACGCGGCGCGGGCTCGAGACCATCCTCTCGGAGTCCGAGCGCGCCGCGCGAATAGTTCGGAACCTGCTCACCTTCGCACGCAAACGCCAGACGACTCGCGCGATGGTGGACGTCAACCAGGTCGTTCGTGAGACGCTGGCCCTGCGGGCCTACGAGCAGCGCGTGTCGAACATCCAGGTCCTCGACGCGCTCGCTGCGGGCCTTCCGCAGGTGTTCGCCGATGGCCATCAGATCCAGCAGGTCCTGCTGAACCTCGTCATCAACGCAGAGCAGGCCATGCTCGCCGCCAACGGCCGCGGCACGCTCGTCGTCCGCACCTGGCACGACGTGGAGGCCGAATCGGTGATCCTCGAGATCAACGATGACGGCCCGGGCATCCCGGAGGACGTGCAGCCGAAAATCTTCGATCCCTTCTTCACCACGAAGGAGGTCGGCAAGGGGACGGGGCTGGGGTTGACCGTCGCGTACGCCATCGTGCAGGAGCATGGAGGCCGCATCCGGTTGCAGACGCCGCCGCACGCCGGCGCGTCATTCTTTGTGGATCTGCCCGTCACGGGCAAACTCTCGGCGGCCCCGGTCTCCCGCGCGAGGCTCGAGCGCGGGCCTGACCCGGTCGCTGGCGCCTCCATCCTCATCGTCGAGGACGAAACGCAGCTCGCCAACGCCGTCGTGGACGCGCTGACCGACGCCGGCTATCTCGTCGATCACGCATCCGACGGCGAAGAGGGGCTGTTGAAGATTCAGGAGCGGTCGTTCGATCTGGTGATCTGCGATCTCAAGATGCCGCGGCTCGACGGCAAAGCCTTCTACACGCTGCTCGCGGCGGCAGCGCCCTCGTTGAGGACGCGCGTGATTTTCGTGACCGGCGACGTCGCGGGAACCGAAGCGGAGACGTTCCTCGAGGAGAGCGGCTGTCGATGGCTCGCCAAGCCGTTCAGGCTCGCGGACCTTCTACGAACAGTCCGCGAGGGTCTCGCCTGACGACCAGCAACTAGCAACCAGCAACCGGCAACCGGCAACTAGGTGGGGGCGGAAGACTCATGGTCCGCGTGCAGTTGCCTCGCCCCAAGAATCAAGGTTCTCAACAGTTGGACAGCGTGATCAGAAATCGAGGGCGTAGGCAACTGCACGCGGACCATGAGTCTTCAGCCCACATCAGAGTCAGCCCGTTTATGAGATCGCGTCTAGCGCGCCGCCGCCACCGCCTGACGGGCGCGCATCGGGCGCGCGGCGGGCGTGAGCGCGGCCTTCGCTTGAATCTTCTTCATGCTCTTCTTGTACGGGAGCACGACGGCGTGTGCCTGCGCGTGCGTCTCGGTGGCGTAGGCACCGTCCGGGGTCCTGGCGACCAGGTCCGCTTTGACCGCACGCGGCTTCTGCACCGCGAACTCGATCAGCTGACGTCGCATTTCAGCGACCTTCTCCGGGTTCATGTCGCCCAGCGCGTCTCTCAGGCGCCGAATCGCGCGCGCGTGAAGCTGCGACACGCGCGACTCGTTGACGCCAATCTCGGAGCCAATCTGTTTCATCGTGACTTCGCCGTAGTAGTACAGGCCGATGACCTTGCGCTCGCGCCACGGCAGTGACTGAATCGCCCCGCGCACGCGGTCGCGTGTTTCGGTCTTTTCGTACGCCATGTCCGGTGAGTCGGGCTCCGAAGGCACGAGCGCGGTGGGCAGCGAGCTCTCGTCCATGTGCTCGCCGGTGGCGAGGGGAGACGTGGCCTCGATGGTGTTGATACGGACGATGGTGCGGCTGAGCCGTTTTTCGTCGGACCCGACCCGCGCGGCGAGATCCGCCATCGACGGCTCGTGTCCCAGCTCGCGTCGGAGCGCTTCGCGCGCCGCGTCGAGCTCTCGGCGCTGGCGCCGCACGCCGCGCGGCCAGGCGTCGCGCCGCAGCGCGTCAATCATCGCCCCGCGAACACGGCGCTCGGCGAAGGTCTCGAACTTGATCCCGCGTCCCTCGTCGAACCGGTGAGCGGCGTCGATCAACCCGATCACGCCATCCTGCACGAGGTCGCCGATATCGATCGAGTTCGGCATGGACGCGGCCATGCGTCGTGCCAGGGCTTCG
>DASZFS010000253.1:0-17556 GCA_035939575.1 Vicinamibacterales bacterium
CGCTACCGATTGCATAATCGCTCTCCATGCCTGGGCTGAGTGCCCAGACTGCTGTGGATTATTGTGCGACACTCTGCCTCAAGGAGGCGCATCGTGAAGAGATTGTTGTTCGCAGCGCTCAGCGTAGGGTTGGTCATAAGCCAAGGGATAGCAGCGCAGTCGACGCGAGAGTCGATTCAGGGCGTTTGGCGGGTTGTGGAAGCGTCGATCACAGGCCCTGGAGCCCGCACGATCGCATTCGCCGGGCGACCCAACCTGACCATCATCACCGCCAGGCACTACAGCCGAGCCGAAGTCCAGGCCGATGGGCCGCGACCGATTCTGGCGGATGTGGCAAAGGCGAGCGCCGACGAGTTACGAGCCGTGTGGGGACCGTTCGTCGGCGAAGCCGGGACATATGAGGTGACACCCGGCAGTTTCATCACGATGCGACCGATCGCTTCGAAGAACCCCGCGGTGATGGGTGCAGGGGTGTTCATCACCTACTCGTACAAACTGGACGGCGACACGCTATCGTTGACCCAGCAGCGAAACCAGAATGGCCCGTTCACCAACCCGTTCACGCTCAAGTTGGCGCGCGTCGAATGAAGCACCGTGCGACATACGCGTCTCAGTCTTTCGCGCCGCGCGGTTGCCACGACGGAGTGCCATTTTCCCACCGGCTGTCGGTCAGTTGGCGTACGCCCGTGCCGTCCTCTCGCATCAGAAACAGTTCGCCGTACGGCTGCGCGATGTTGTCATACAGCGGGCCCTCGTCTTTGAAGCCATTCCTTGCGCTGCTGAAGACAATCCACTTGCCGTCACGCGACCAGACGCTGTGCGCGTCATTGCCGGGCGAGCGAGTCAGACGTCTCACGTCCGACCCATCCGGTTTGATCGTGTAGATCTCGAAATCGCCCTCTCTGGTGCTGGTGAAGGCGATTCGATCTCCCCGCGGGGACCACGATGGAAACGTGTCGTGGCTGGTTGTCAACGTCGAGATGTCGCCGTCCTTCAGCGACACAATCCTGAGCCCCTCGTCACCCGCGCTCGAGACTCGATACACGATGTGCGTGCCGTCCGGGGACCAGCTCGGGAATCCGCTATTGCCCTCTGAAGGCGTAATCGTTCTGAAGTCCGTTCCATCGGGACGAATGAGCGCGATCTGCGCCTTTTGATGGGGGACGAAGAAGCCGCCGAGTCCGAACGCAATCTGACGTCCATCGGGCGACCAGCCAGAGCCGATCGCCATTTTGCCTTTCTCGGCGAAGATCGTGCGCCGCTGGCTTCCGTCGGGGCTCGACAACTCGAGACTCCCGTCGACCACGCTCGTCATGCGCGTGGCGACGAGTCGATCGCCGGATGGCGAGTAGTCGGGAAACACGCCTGTCAGGATGAGCTCGAACGCGGGATCCGCGGCGAGCACTCGCGGCCGCGGTCCACCGTCATCAGGCAGCTGTTTCTGATAGACGATTTGCCGCCGGTCGGCGGACCAGCTCGGATTTCTGATCTGCGTCGACGCGATTCGTTCTCCGGACGTGATGGCCAAGCCCGCAGATGTCCCCGTCTTGATCAGGAAGCCGATTCTCTCCGCATCGACGAACTGCGGCGATACTTTGAGGCCGTCGCCCTGTGTGTGCTGCGTGCGCGCTCCAGTGGCGACTTCGATCGAAACAATCTGGCTGGAGGCATTCAGGCCTCCGAAGAATCGTCCACGCCAGCTGTCCTCCACCGTTGCCTCGTAGAAGACAATTCGTGTTCCGTCGAGTGACCACTTGGGGCTGCCGGCAAAGCCACCGGGGGCCGTCAGCCGCCGGAGTCCGTTCCCATCGGACCCGACGATGTAGAGCGCGGTTGACTGCACGGACTCCCAGCCACCTTGCCGCTTGCGCAAGGGAGTATCGCGATCCGACGTGAACGCGATCCATTTCCCGTCGGGCGACCAGATCGGCCGATAGTCACCGCCGACGTGCTGCGTGAGGTTATGGTAACGATGGCTCTCGAGATCGAGCAGCCAGATGTCGGCCGTGCCCGTTCCTCGCGTCGACACAAACGCCAATGTTCTGCCGTTGGGAGAGAGCGAGGCCTGGTCGTCGAAGGACGGATCCTCGGTCAAACGCTCCAGGCCGGTGCCATCGGGGTGCACCCGAAAGATGTCGGCGGAGCCAGTGCGCTCCGACGTGAAAACGATCCATTTTCCGTCATACGAAAATGAGGCGTTGTAATCGAGGCCGTCGGCCGGGAGCAGCGGACGCTCGTTGCCGCCGTCGGTGTCGGACAGAAAGAGCCCGATGCGAGCAGGAGAGACCCGGGAGAAGGCGATGCGACGCGGTTCGACGGCTCCGGCTGCCGCTATGAGTCCGATCACCATAGCAACAATTCCGAGACCCTTCAGCAACATCGTAGAAGCTCCAGGCCGGTGGGGCCCCCGGCGCTGGCGCCGCCGACAGGCCGGCAAACCGGCAGCTTTCGAATCCGCGTGCGCCGTATCCTCGACGCGGTCAGGCGAGCCTGACGTTCTCGCCCCTCGGCCCCTTGGGACCATGTCCCATATCGAACGTGACCGCCTGCCCTTCTCGAAGGTCATCGAAAGCCGTCTGCTGGCAAGCGGAATTGTGAAAGAAGTACTCGGAGCCGTCGCCGGCCAGAATGAAGCCGAAGCCCTTGTCGCTCACGAGCCGTTTGATGGTGCCGGTCATTGATGCCATGTTGTGTCCTTCGTTAGTCAGCGCCGGATACCGGCGACCGTCGTCGTGGGCGCTTTCAGCGACGGTCGGATGGAGTTTCGGAGGAGGGCCGGGCAGACCGCTCAGCAAAGCTCACGGGAGCGTATCCCGAAACCGCCAGCGCCGGGTGTCGCTTTTTGCACACCGACAAACCGTGGTCTCGATCGAACGTGTTATCGTCGCTGGCAATGGTCGTCGTGCGCGGCTCAGCGATTCCCGCCTTCGCTTTCGTGCTCGCACTGAGCGGAAACGTGCGGGCCGCGCCCGACCAGGCGAGGGGTTCCGCTCCGGCGTCTACGAACATCTATGCCGCGACAGGCAGCCACGATTTGGCTCCGGTATCTCTTCGTGCACGGGCGCTCGTGTACGTTCCGAATTCGCGCTCGGCCACGGTGACGGTAATAGACCCGCTCACCTATCGCGTGGTTCGAACGTTTGCGACCGGGGCGCTGCCGCAGCACGTGGTGCCGTCTTACGATCTCGAAACACTCTGGGTGGCGAACAACGAAGGCAACAGCCTGACGCCGATCGACCCGGCGACGGGTCAGGATGGGGCGCGCGTAGGCGTCGATGATCCGTACAACCTCTACTTCACACCCGACGGCCGCTTCGCGATGGTGATCGCCGAGCGACTGCAGCGCATTGATTTTCGCGATGCACACGACATGCGGCTCGTCCAGTCGGTCACGCTCAAATGCAAGGGTGTGGACCACATGGAGTTCACGGCGGATGGACGCTACGGCATCGCGACGTGTGAATTCTCGGGTCAACTCGTCAAGATCGATCTGAGCAGGCGCGCGGTCGTCGGATATCTGAACCTCGGAAGCCAGACGCTCAACCCTCTCAAGAAGCTCACCGCCGCGCTGTTCCGCCGGCGACATGGCGACCACGCCGCAGAGGCGATGCCGCAGGACATCAGATCATCCCCGGATGGAACCGTGTTCTACGTGGCAGATATGACGGGTGGCGGCGTCATCGTGGTGGATCCCATCGCGTTCACGCGAATCGGTTTCGTGACAACGGGAATCGGGACGCACGGGTTGTATCCCAGCCGCGACGGCACGCGCCTGTACGTCACCAACAGGGGCTGGAACACGACGGCAGGCGGCCGGCATGGCCCGGGATCGATCAGCGTGCTCGACTTCGCCACACGGCAGATCGTGGCCCAGTGGCCGCTGCCGGGAGGCGGGAGTCCCGATATGGGCAACGTCACCGCCGACGGCAACGAGTTGTGGGTGTCAGGACGCTACGATGACGAGGTGTACGTCTTCGCGACCGCGACCGGCGCGCTCACGCACCGCATTCCGGTCGGCCGGGAACCACACGGGCTCTGCGTGTGGCCCCAACCCGGGCGGTATTCCCTCGGTCATACGGGAAACATGAGATGAGATAGGGCGATGCGCATCGCAAGCGTCGGTCACGCGGTCTTTGCGACGACCATGATCGCCCTCGGAATCCTGGGCCTGATCAACGGCGATTTCACCCCGGTATGGCAGCCGGTGCCAAAGGGTGTGCCTGCGCGCGAGGTACTGGTCTACCTCTGCGCCTTCATCTCCCTGGCAACTGGACTAGGCCTGCTCTGGCACCGCGAAGCCGCCCTCTCTGCCCGCGTGCTGCTCGCTTATCTCCTGCTGTGGTTCATGCTGCTGAGAGTGCCCGACATCTTCCGCGCGCCTGCTGTCACCGGTTCATGGTCGGGCGGCGCGGAGACCGCGGTTGTGGTGGCGGGCGCCTGGGTGCTGTATGCCTGGTTCGCCGCTGACTGGGACAAGCAGCGCCTCGGTTTCGCCACCGGCGAGAGGGGTCTGCGCATCGCGAGGGTGCTGTACGGTCTGGCCTTGATCCCCTTCGGCATGGCCCATTTCACCTACGTCAAAGCGACCGCGGCGCTGGTGCCTGGCTGGCTGCCATCGCATGTGGCCTGGGCGTACTTCACCGGCTGTGCCTTCCTCGCGGCGGGTGTGGCGGTGTTGGTCGGCGTGTATGCGCGGCTGGCAGCCGCGCTCTCGGCGTTGCAGATCGGTATGTTCACGCTGCTCGTGTGGGTACCGATCGTGGCGGCAGGCTCCAAAGACTCTTTCCAATGGAGCGAGACCGTCATCTCCTGGGCGGTGACGGCCGGCGCCTGGGTGGTGGCGGATTCCTACGGCGGCATGCCCTGGCTCGCCGCAGACGAGCGCTAGACACTAGTTGCAGGAAGGGCCAGCTGACTCCAGCGAACGCACGCGCAATTCCCGGCTCGAGAGCAGTCCCGTCGCCGCGACGCGGTGCCCGACAAATTTCCGCAGCCCCGTCAGGTCGGAAAGATCGACAAGTTCCACCGGAGCCGGTCGCTTCCTCAGAAACCCGGAACGCCAACTGCGAGCCTTCGGCGCGTCCGCACCCTCGGTGTCCGTCAAGCGATATCGATCTCCCTGGATGGTCGTCTCCAGGCAGCCGGTGATGGTGACGGGCGCCTGGATTGCGCGCTCGGCCGTGTGATTCGAAGCCGCTGCGGGCGCACTCGGCGCCGGTTCAGGAACAACGGTCTTGGCGGCTGATTCTCCCGGTTCGGAGGCAGCAACCTCGGTGGCCCGTGGAGGCGGAACAGATTTCCTCAACGAGCTCTTCCTGGACGTCACGACCCGAGTCTGCCCGGGCTTCATGATGGCGACTTGCGGCGTCTGGGCGCCGGCAACCGCCGCACCTGGAAGAGGCGCTGCGAGCGGCGCGGGCAGCGCGTCCGGCTGCTGCGCGGCAGCAGGGACGGATGGTACGGGTTCCGCCTGCGTGTTTGCGACTGCGGGTTCAGAAGGCTGTGACGAGTAGCGCACAAGGGCCAGCGCGGCGACGACAAGTACCGCACTCGCGACTGTAACGGCCAGTACCGGATTCACCTTTCCCGAAGCGCGCGGACGCTTCGGGGCTGGAGCGGCGGGCGAAACGGGCGTCCCTTGAGACGTGTCCATAGCAATGCCTTCCTTCCGTGCTTCGATCGCTGAAGCAATTCATGTGCCTCCGGACTTGATTGGGAAACTCGAAGAACAGCCCGACCGGTAGTTACAAAACGGTGCGATCAAGCCCGAACGCGGCTCTCTCCTTAACGGCTTAGGGAACATCGCGGCACTCCTTATCGTCTTAGGAGTGCATGTCCCCTCCCCAGGCCCAGCTTCTGCCCGGAACGCTCGACCTCCTCATTCTCAAGGCGGTCTCGCTTGGCCCCCTCCATGGCTACGGCGTTCTTCTGCGCATCGAGCAGATCTCCGGGCGAGCGCTGCTCGTCGAGCAGGGAGCGCTGTATCCCGCCCTGTTCCGGTTGGTTCGCCAGGGTCTGCTGACGGCGAGCTGGGGCACCTCGGACAACAACCGCCGCGCGAAGTTCTACGAGCTGACCTCTCTCGGACGTAAGCGCCTGCGAGAGGAGACCAATGACTGGAACCGCCTGGCCGCAGCGATTGCGTCGGCTCTCGCCGCACAGCCGGAGGAGCTATGACACTCTTCTCCCGTTCGCGAATCGACGATGACATCGACGCGGAGCTTCGCGCGCACATCCAGCTCCGCGCCGACGATCTGGTGCGCTCCGGCATCGATCGCGCGAGCGCGGAACGGCGAGCGCGCATCGAGTTCGGCGGTCATCTGAAATTCAAGGAGGAAGCCCGCGAGGCGATCGGTATCGCGTTCGTCGACACGTTGATTCAGGATCTGCGCTTCAGCTTTCGCCTGTTATGCAAGTCTCCCGGGTTTGCGGTCACGGCGATCGTGACGCTTGCCCTCGGCATTGGCGCCAATGCGGTCGTCTTCAGCGTCCTGAATGCCTTCATCCTGCGCCCGCTGGACGTGCCTCAGTCGGAGACGCTCTACCAGATCGAGCGCGGAAAGGACAAGGCCGGCGCCCAGTCCTACCCTGACTATCGCGATCTCCGGGATCGCAATCGCAGCTTTGACGACCTCGCCGGTTATGACGTCACCGCGGCCGGCCTGGACACGGACGGCAGTCCGACGCGCGTCTGGCTCGAGCTCGTCACGGGAAACTACTTTGATACGCTGCGCATTCAGCCGCATCTTGGACGCCTCTTCCACGGCGCCGACGAGCACGGTCCGAACAGCGCGCCGTTCATCGTCCTCAGCCATGCCTACTGGCACTCTCACTTTCACGACGATGCCACCGTCGTGGGGCGCCTCGTCCGGCTGAACAAACATCCGTACACGATCCTTGGCGTCACGCCCCCCGGGTTTCACGGGACGATGCTGTTCTTTGGTCCCGAAGTGTACGTGCCGATGGTCAATCAGGAGCAGATAGAAGGCGCCAACAACCTCGAGGTTCGCGGCATCCACTGGATCTTCCAGGTGATCGGACATCTGAAGCCAGGCGTCACGCCGTCACAAGCGATCGCCGATCTGAACGCCATCGGCGCGGATCTGGAAAAGACCTATCCCAAAGAAGACGGGCAGATGACGTTCGCGCTCGCGCGTCCGGGTCTGTACGGCGACTTTCTCGGCCCCGTCGTGCAGGGATTCCTCATCGGGTTGATGCTGCTGGCGGCGTTGATTCTGCTGGCGGCGTGCGCAAATCTCGGAAGCCTCTTTGCCGCCCGTGCTGCCGACCGTTCGCGCGAAGTCGCGCTGCGGCTCGCGCTCGGGGCGAGCCGCGCACGCATCCTGCGCCAGCTCTTTACCGAGGCGTTGCTGATCGCGCTGATCGGCGGCGCTGCGGGAGTTTCGGGCAGCGTTGTCCTCTTGCGCGGGCTGAGCGCGTGGCAACCGTTCTCCAGATTCCCGATCCACGTGCCGGTGACCCCGGATACCACCGTCTATGCCGCCGCGCTGCTGGCGACGCTCGCGAGCGGATTCCTGTTTGGCGCGGTTCCGGTCAGGCAGACGCTTCGGACCGATCCGTATGAGATCGTCAAGGCTGGTCTGACCGGCACGGCGGTGCGCCGGATGGCGATCCGGGACCTGTTGCTCGTCGTGCAGATTGCCATCTGTGCCGTGCTTGTCACGTCCTCGATGGTCGCGGTGCGCGGGCTCATACGCTCGATGCACAGCCACTTCGGCTTCGAGGCGCGCAATGCCATGCTGGTCGACACCGATCTGAGCATGGGCGGATACCGCGAGGACGACGCGCCCGCCATTCAAAAACGGCTCATCGACGCGGTCGAAGCCATTCCTGGCGCACAGTCTGTCGGCTCGATCGATCAGCTGCCGCTCGGGGCCGGCTGGAACACGGCGGCGGTTTACACCGATGCGACCACGGATCTCCGGCCGGCGAACGCCGCGCTGGCAGCGGTCGTGTACAGCGTGTCGGCCGACTACTTTCGTGCCGCCGGTACCGCAGTGCTCTCGGGACGAAGTTTCAGCTGGCATGACGACAGGAACGTGCCTCGCGTGGCGGTCGTCAACGAGGAATTCGCGCGCAGGATCTTCGGGTCGGTCAGCAATGCCCTTGGCAGCTATTACAAGCTCCGCACGAACGCGCGCATCCAGGTCGTCGGTGTGGTCGAACAGGGAAAATATACGAGCTTCGCCGAAACTCCGCAGCCGGCCATGTTCTTCCCCATCCTGCAGTCGCCGTCGACCGCGACATGGTTCGTGGTGCGCTCGGATCGCGATCCGCAGCAACTGGCGTCTGCTGTCAGGAGCACGCTACGGGCCGTGGATGCCGGCCTGCCGTTTGCGATTGCGACGTGGACCGACGAGCTGGAGAGCGGCACGGTGATGTTCGGTCCGCGGATGGCGACGGCATCGCTCGGTGTGCTCGGGGTGATGGGCGCGATGCTGTCGGTCACCGGCATCTTCGGATTGGCGGCGTACACCCTCAGCAAGCGGAAGCGCGAACTGGGCATTCGCATGGCGCTCGGCGCGCAGCGTACGGAAGTGTTGCAGGCGGCTTTGGGCCGTGCGCTGAGGCTGCTCGCGATTGGCTCGGGGGCGGGACTGCTCCTCGGCATTCTCGCGAGCCGCGTGCTCGCGGCGATCGTGTATCAGGCCAGTCCTCGGGATCCGGTTGTCCTGGTCGGTGTGGTGCTCGCCATGGCACTCCTGGGACTGCTCGGGACGTGGATTCCGGCGCACCGCGCCCTGTCGGTGAATCCGTTGATACTCCTGCGTGAGGAGTGAGGGGGGAAGTGGGATATCTGGTTATGTGGTTATGTGGTTATGTGGTTATTTAGATATTTGGTCATTGAATAGTCGCGCTGGTTCGCGGCAGGATATCAGCGGCTCGGAGGGGCCGTATGAACCGATCCTCACACATGTGGGCGGCGCTCACTCTCGCAGTGGTCGCCGCGTCGGTGGGTGCGCTCGCGCAGGCGCCGATCGTTCGCATCTGCTCAAACGCGGAGCCCGCGTGTCAGGCGGTGCGCGGCGACCGATCGGAGGGATGGTTGCCCCAGACCCGGTCCGAAGTGATGGCGCGAAACGGGATCGTCACGACGGTTCAGCCGCTGGCGGCGCAAGCCGGCGTGCGCGTGCTGCAGGAAGGCGGCAACGCCATCGATGCCGCCGTCGCCACCGCCGCCGCGTTGAGCGTCACGTATCCGGCGAACACCGGCATCGGGGGCGACCTGTTCGCGCTGATCTACGTGGCGAAAGAAAAGAAAGTCTACCAGTTGAACGCAAGCGGCATCGCGCCGACCGGGCTGACGCTCGCGTCCATGAATTCACTCGGCTACCACGCGAACCCGGCGAACTTCGGGCCAGGATCCGGGATGCCCTCCGGCGGGATCCTCACGGTGACCGTTCCCGGCTCCCTCTGGGGCTGGCAGGAAGTGTTGACGCGGTTCGGCACGAAGACCTTCAAGGACGTGCTCCAGCCGGCAATCGACTACGCGGAGCAGGGATTTCCGATCACCGAGGAAATCGCGAACGGCTGGCGGATGAAGAAGGCGCTCCCGCTCCGCGGCTGCTGCGCCGACGTCGACCCGGATTCGGTGCGGACGTTCTACATCAACGGCAAAGCGCCGACGGCTGGCACGATCTTCAGGAATCCCGACTTCGCCAGGACGTTGCGGCTCATTCAGCAGCAGGGCCGAGACGTCTTCTACAAGGGGGAGATCGCGCGGGCGATTGTCTCGAAGTCGAAGGCGCTCGGCGGACCGATGACGCTCGAAGATCTCGCGAACTACAACGGCGAGTGGGTGACGCCGGCGTCGACCCTCTATCACGATCGGTTCACGGTGTACGGCACGCGTGCCCCGTCACAAGCCTGGGGGATCGTCGAAGCGCTCAACGTGCTCGAGGCGTGCGTGCCGGCCTGGTACCCGGGCCAGACTGTCGAAACGCTTGGCCCGGCGAACCCCCTGTACTGGCATGCGCTCGTCGAAGCGAAAAAGGTCGTCTACGCGGACGTGTACGGACACAATGCCGATCCGAACGTGGTCCAGGTGCCACTCGAGACGCTGACGTCCAAGGCGCACGCGGCGTCGCTGTGCGGCAAGGTGGATCCGCACCGCGCCTCGAGCATCGGCGATTCGCACACGCAGGACCCGGGAGATGGCGACACGATCTACCTGGGCGCGGCCGACCGGTGGGGCAACATGGTGTCGTGGATCAACAGCAACTTCGCCGGGTGGGGGTCGGGGATCACGGTTCCGGGGTACGGATTCATCCTCCACAACAGGGGCGGCCTTTTCACCCTGGACGCCGGGAGCCCCAACGTCATCGCACCGCGGAAGCGGCCGTACAACACCCTGTCGGCAGTGCTGGTGACCGAGAGCGATCGGCCCCTGCTCGTCACCGGCCAGCACGGCGGTGACCAGCAGGGGCAGGGCAACATGCAGGTGTTGGTGAACATCCTCGATCTGCACGCCAACGTGCAGGCCGCCGGCGACATGGCACGCTTCAGCCATACGCAGGTGAACAACACGCTGCGCTTGGAATCGCAGCTCTTCAAGCTGGTCGGTCCGCAGCTGCAGGCGATGGGCCATCACGCGCTGTCGTCAGACGGGTCGCCGATGGGAGGGTTCGAAGGCATTCTGTTCACGCCCGATCCCGGAGCAGGGCCTGGCTGTGCCCCGGCCGCTCGCGCGTGCACCGCGCCGATAGCGGGGTTCTACCGCGCGGGATCGAATTTCAGAGAGGACGGTCAAGCGGTCGGCTGGTGACCTCGCGGTCCGCGCGTCAGCGCGTCAGCGCGTCAGCGCCCCAGGGCGTGTGCCTCACACGCCGCATACAGCCCGAGGAGCTCGCGGTACACCGCGGCGCGCGAGGGATCGGGTTCAAATCGCCCGGAAGCCTTCGGAGCCCCCGACGGACCTGGCGGACCTGGCGGACCTGGTGCCCAGGGCGCCAAGCTCACGACGTCACGCACGACGTCGTCCCAGGAAAGACGCTGTCCCGATGCAAGGGCGTCCGCATGGCGAGCGCGCAGCGCAGCACCGAGGCACGCCGAGTTCTCAACCGCAAGCTGAGAGACGCCGGCGTCGAACACGTCCGCCATCACCTGAAGGATCTCGCGGTTGGCCGACGCGCCGCCGGTCGCATGGATCGTTTTCACCTCGACGCCCATCCACCGCGAGTGCAGCGCCATCGACATCATCTGCGCTTCGACGACGCCGCGCACATTGCCGGGGCCGTCGTCCGCGGCCAGACCATAGCGGCGGATGCCCGGCACGGAAACGGCCGGCGTGATCTCGGGATCGAACCACGGCAGCAGCACGCGGCCACGGTTTCCGGCGGGCGTAGACGCGAGCATCGCCGAAAAATCCGACCATGTGAGGCCGAATGCGTCGCGGATCCCCTCGCGCGCGAGCGAGCCGTTTGCAAAGCATGTGAGCGCCATATAACCGCCCGTCGGCGCGCCGAACACGTGTCCGGTGCCGCCACGATCGACCCGCGGCTCAGGCATCAGACCGAACACCGTATCGCTCGTGCCGAGTGAAACGGCGATGAGCCCCTCGCGCACGAGACCCGTGCCTATCAGGCTGCAGGGGTTGTCGCCCGACCACGCAACGACACGCGCGGGTGGCAGTCCGTGCCGCTCCCGCCAGTAGCGCGACACCTCACCGACGATCGTCCACGACGGCGCGATCGGCGGGAGTTTCCGCGCGAGCGACGGCGCGGTCGCCTCGAGCGCGGGCGGCCACCAGGCGTTGGTCTCGAGGTCCATCAGGTTCGTACCCGACGCGTCGCCCGGATCGACTGGCGCATGGCGCCCGGCAAGCAACGATGCCAGGAACGAGCTCACGAGGTGAATCCGATCCGTGGCGGCGAAGGCGCGCGGATCGTTCTTGTAGAACCTGCGAATCTGGGGTCCGGTAAACCGCTCGAACGCGCGCGACCCTGTGCGCGCCGCGAGCACTGACGCTCCGCCAACCGCGCGCGCGATCTCGTCGCACTCCACGGTGGTGCTCGAGTCCATCCAGATCGGCGACACCGCTCGTGAGAGGCAGCCTGCCAGCTGCTCCCCCGGTGCCCGGCGGACATCCAGATTTCCAAGCGTCGACACGGCGGAGTCATTCATGTAGACGCTGCCGTGCTGCTGAGCCGAGCCGGCAATCGCCTGAAGGTGCCGCAGGTCCACGCCGCGCGCGACGCGCGCCATCATCGTGTCAAGCGCGTCGGCCCAGAGCAGCGGCGACGAGACCGCGACTCCCGGGACTCCCGTGACTCCTGTCCCAGGCGGCGGCAGCACGCCGTGACGAGTGCGGTACTGCGGCAGCGCCGTGTCGAACTGCAACGACGATTCGAACACGACTCGAGCGCGAGCGTCCGTGGCGTCGAGAACGATCGCCGTCAGGCTCTGCGTGCTGCAGTCGAAGCCGAGGTAGAGGCTCACCGATCCATCGCGGCCAGGTCGGCCCGATAGCTGACGGTCTCCGCGGTCGGAAATGTCCGCGGCACTGGTTGCGTGACCGTGCCGGTTGCGGCCCACTCCGTGCCGCGCTGCAGCGTCGTCACGAAATCGACCGAGCTCATCGCGCTGACGTCGTGGCCAAGCGTGGTATGAAACACGCGCCCGCGCCCGTACTGCACGACGAGGAGCATCGGCTCGTCGCGGCCGGTTCCGTTGTTCGACGGATCGGAGTGCGCCGTGGCCAGGACCGTCATGTTCCGCCCCGGGCCGCGCAACGAGGCGTAGAGCTCGTCACCCTGATGCATCCAGGTCTTCGGCAGCCCCCTGGTGATCGGGTGGGCCGGGTCCTGGACCGTAAGCGCGAATGGCCTTCGCGCGCCGTGACTGCCGGCTGGGCCCGGCGCGGGGTCTGAGGTCAGATGGCCGTTCAGGATGTACCAGCGCGGGCCGGCAGCTTCATTGCGATCGCGCCAGCCGCCAACGCCAATCATCTCGTTGAACGCGGTCCAGCGGGGAAACGCATTGTCGGCGGCGTGAACGGCGACGAGACCGCCGCCGTCACGAACGTAGCGCTCGAACGCGCTCTTCAGGCGCGCAGGCCACCGCTCGTCCGGCGCGTCGTAGTTGAGCACGACGGCGGTGTGTCGCGCGAAATCCGGCGCGAACGTGTTGAAGTCGCCGCCTGGTGGCGCCGTCACGACGTCAACGACGAACAGGCCGGTTTCCTCGAGGACTTTCTTGAGCAGGGGCGTTGTCACCTGCCAGCGGTGATAGGGCCCACCGCTCTCGCCGTCGAGGAGCATCACGCGGGCGGGTGCGGCATCGCGGTAGCGGGCGCCAGCGCCCGATGCGACGCTCAACGCCACCGCCGCTGCTGCCATCAGCGCGCAGACGAACGCTTTCATGGTGGCTCCTCCCCTGTCCTTCGCTACCGCTACCGCCTGCTACCGCGCGCCGAGCAGGATCTCCATCGTAAGCTGGTCGAGCCGCTCGTAGGCGAGCCCGCGCCTTGACAGCTGAACGCGATCGAACGTCGCGGCGAGCATATCGTTGCGGCTGGCTGGCGAGTACGAGGCCAGCGACGGCGCGCGGTCGGTTCCGCCCGCGTCGGCGATCAGCGACTGAATCTCGCGATCCTCGCGCCACGCCTTCGCTCGCTCCCGCAGAATGAGATAGGTCCTCATGCAGCCGCGCGCGAAGTCAACGACGCCCGCGTAGTCTTCGGTCCGGTACGCGTGCGCATCGAAGTGACGCGGGCCGTCGTAGCCGACTTCCTCGAGAAATTTGACAAGCCAGAATGCCGACTTCACGTTGGCCGAGCCGAACCTGAAATCCTGATCGTAGCGCCCGGGACACTGATCGTTGAGATCGATGTGAAAGAGTTTGCCGGCTTCCCACGCCTGCGCGACGGCGTGTAGAACGTTCAGCCCGGCCATCTGCTCGTGGGCCACTTCCGGGTTCACGCCGACGATCTCGGGGTGAGCGAGCGTCGGAATGAAGCCGAGGTACGCGCCGGTCGTCGCCATGTAGATGTCGCCGCGCGGTTCATTCGGCTTGGCCTCCAGCGCGAACCTGAAGCCGTACTTTCGATCGATTGAGTACTCGCACAGGTAGTTGATCGCCTCGCGCAGCCGCTTGATGGCCTCGTCCGGGCGCCGGCACGCGTCGGTTTCGGTGCCCTCGCGTCCGCCCCACAGCACGAAAATGCGCGCGCCGAGCTCAGCACCGAGATCCATCGCGCCCATCGTCTTCTGGACGGCGTACGCGCGGATGCGCGCGTCGTTGGCCGTGAACGCGCCGTCGCGGAACACCGGGTCGTAGAACAGGTTCACGGTCGCCATCGGCACGACGATGCCGTGGCGTTCGCAGGCACGCTTGAAGCTGCCGGCGATGCGGTCGCGGTCGGCGGGTGAGGCGTCGATCGGCACCAGATCGTTGTCGTGGAGGTTGACGCCCCAGGCGCCGGCCTCAGCCAGGAGCGCCACGGCATCCTCTGGCGGCAGCGGGTGCCGAACGGCGTCCCCGAACGGGTCCCGGCCGCGGTTGCCAACGGTCCAGAGGCCGAAGGAAAACTTGTGCTCGGGGCGGGGAGCGAGCGCGTCGGACATGATAGATTCCGCGATCGATGAAGCGGCGACTGCAGAATCTAACAGAATTGCTGGTGCCTGTCGTCAGTGTGGTCTTTGTCGTCCAGGTCATCCTTCTCAGGGCAGCCGCCGCGCAGCCGCCGGCGGCGAATGCCGTGCAGCTGGAGCGCGGGCAAGCGGTGTTCGCGTCCCAGTGCGGCTTCTGTCACGGACGTGACGCAATGGGCGGCGAGACCGGCCCCGACCTCACGCGATCGACGCTGGTGCGCGACGACAGCAGCGGCAACACCATCAGGCAGCTCGTTCGCGAAGGCCGGGTCGACAAGGGAATGCCGGCACTCCACGTCAGCGATGCCGACCTCACCGCCGCGATCGCCTACATCAAGAGCCAGAAGGCCAAGTCTGAATTGCCCGGCGCACGCCGTTCTGTTGATGACGCCGACCTCGAAACCGGCAGCGCCGCAGCGGGCCGCCAGTACTTCAACGGTGCGGGGCACTGCGCGCGCTGCCACTCGCCAACCGGCGATCTCGCCGGCCTTGCCAGGCGCGCGACCGGCCTGGACCTGCTGAGGCGCATGCTGTATCCGGCGAGCGGCCGCGGCGCCACCGTGTCTGTGACGCTGCCTTCTGGCGAGAGAGTCAACGGCGCGCTTGCGTATCGTGACGAGTTTTCCATCGCGCTGACCGAGCCGTCGGGGCGGTATCGATCGTGGCCGGCGGCGCAGGTGACGTTCACGGTGAACAACCCGCTCGACGCCCACGCCGAACAGCTCGGACGGTACTCCGATGAGGACATGCACAATGTGCTGGCGTATCTCCGGACGCTTCGCTAGCGCCGCGCTCGCTGTCGTGCTCGGTTCGCTCGTGCTGCTCGCGCAGGAGCCAGCCGACAGCTGGACGACGTATCACGGCGACTACAGTGGTCAGCGCCACAGCCGGCTCGCGCAACTTACTCCGTCGAACGTGCATCGCGTGACGCTCGCCTGGGCGTTCGCCACCGGCCAGGGCGCGATCAAGGCAACGCCGATCCTCTCGAACGGCATCGTGTACATCACGGCGCCGGATCACGTGTGGGCCATCGACGCGCGATCGGCGCACCAGGTCTGGCACTACGCGTATCCGGCGAACCAAGGCTTCCACATCGGGCATCGCGGCGTCGCCGTCTACAAGGACTCGGTGTTCTACACCACGCCGGATGCACATCTCATTGCCCTCGACGCGTGGCGCGGGACGGTGAAATGGAATGTGGTGATCGCCGACGCCAAGAAGGGGTACTGGTCGACGAATGCTCCCCTGCTCATCCGGAATCACCTGCTGGTCGGTGTCTCTGGTGACTTCGATAATCTGCCTGGCATGCTCACGTCGGTCGATCCCGATACAGGCAAGACGCAATGGACCTTCTACAGCACTCCCCCACCGGGGACGCCGGGCAGCCCCAGCGACGGGGCGACGGGCGGGCAGATGTGGATGACGGGCACTTACGATCCACGACTGAACCTCGTGTTCGTGGGAACGGGCAACCCGACGCCGGTCCTGAACGGCGCGGCGCGCGCCGGCGACAACCGATGGACCGACAGTATCGTCGCGATCAATCCGGATACGGGCAAGATCGCGTGGGGCTTTCAGGCCACGCGGCATGACACGCACGACTGGGATGCGGCGGAAGTGCCTGTACTGGTCGATGCGGCGTTCGGCGGCGCGCCGTCGCAGCTCCTCATGCAGGCATCGCGCAACGGCTATTTTTACGTCCTGGATCGGGCAACAGGCCGCAGCCTGCTGACAACCCCGTTCGCGGCAGTGAACTGGGCGACCGGGGTCGATCAGGACGGCCGTCCGATTCCCAATCCGGCGAAGGAGCCGGCGCGAGATGGGCGTCTCGTCGCGCCCGACGAGAGCGGCGGAACCAACTACAGATCGCCCAGCTTCGATCCAGCGTCCGGTCTTCTCGTCGTCAGCGCCTATGACGCGTATGGCGTGTACTTCTTCAGGCCCGACCATGGCGCGTACGGATGGGCGGGAGCCGACTACGGTGTCTTCGGGAGGAGCGTGCTGCGCGCGATCGACTACCGAACCGGCGCGGTGCGCTGGCACCACGATCTGGGCGAAGGCGCGTCGGGCGCCGGCGTGCTGACGACCGATTCCGGCCTGACGTTCACCGCCGACACCGCGGGCAATGTTCTCGGGCTGAGGACCATCGACGGCGCGACGCTGTGGCACGCCGCGATCGGACGCGTCGGGAATTCGCCGATCACGTACGAGCTCGACGGGCGGCAGTTCGTGCTCGTCGCGGGAGGCGCGACGCTCTATGCGTGGGCGCTGCCGGAAGAGCCGCGCCCATAGGGCGCGGCAGATGCTCGACGCCTACCGGTTGAGCGGAACGACGACTCCAGCCGACACCCGCACTGCGGTGAAGCCCTCCACGGAGTCGAACATGTGACGCACGTCGACCTGCACACGGACCCGCAGGTCGTTGCTGTCAGAAACCTTGAAGTCGAGTCCGCCGCCACCCTGGATCGCGAAATCGTTCACGCTACAAGCACCGCAGTGATACAGCCCGCCCAGGAGCTGCGCAAAGGGCAGCACGCTCGGGCTGACGTTCGGAAAGCGCAAGCGCGCGCCGCCGAGGTAGGACGAAACGGTCGCGCCGGTGAAATGATTCACGCCGACTTCTCCGGCGACGGCCAGGAATGGCATGTCGTGCTTCACCGTCGTTGCCACATCGAAATGCGCACCAACGTTGCTCGTGTCCTGAAGCTCGTGATAGACGAAATCGTAGTTGCCGCTGAATGTCGACGCGTACGGATCGCGGGACTGAGCCGAAGCGGACGAGGCGGCGAGAAGCACACCGATGGCGAATGTGAGCGTGGTCAGTCTCATGTGGAGCTGCCGGCTGCAATCCATCTGCCACGGGGCTAAACACGACACGCTGAGGTGGGCTGAAGACTCATGGCCGCGTGCAGTTGCCTACGCCCTCGATTTCTGACGACTCTGT
>DASZFS010000254.1:0-29810 GCA_035939575.1 Vicinamibacterales bacterium
TCACGGCACACACTCATGGTTGCGTGCAGTTGCCTCGCCCCAAAATCAAGGTTGTTAAGGGTTGGACAGGGTCGTCAGAAAACGAGGGCGTAGGCAACTGCACGCGACCATGAGTCTTCGGCCCGCCTCAGAGTCTTCAGCCCGTCTATAAGATGAGTCGTAGCGCCAGCGGGATCGAACACCGCGGCGGGGTCCGATCCCTTAAGATCCCGGAGTGAGCGCCGACAGCGGAGCGAACACGGAAAGCACTGTTGCGGCCGCGCTCGATCCGGTCCACAACCACCCTGAGTCCCGGCTGCGATTCGACCAGCAGATTCTGCTGCTGGCGCTGGCCGCCGGCCTTCCAGCCACGCTTGTCGCGCTCATCCTGCTCTGGGGCGGCGACTACACGCCAAAAGTGCAATGGACGCTCAGCGTGCTCATCATCGGCGTCTGGATGGGCTGCTCCTTCAGCGTCCGCCACCGCGTCGTCCTCCCGCTGCAGACGCTGTCGAACCTCCTCGCGGCGCTCCGCGAGAGCGATTTCTCCATCCGCGCGCGCGGCGCCAGCGGAGACGACCCGCTCGGCGCGGTCATGCTGGAGGTCAACGTGCTCGCCTCCACGCTCCACAACCAGCGGCTCGTCGCGCTCGAGGCCGGCGCGCTCCTGCGCACGATGATGGTCGAAATTGACGTCGCGGTGCTCACCTTCGACGGCGCCCACGCGCTGCGGCTGATCAACCGCGCCGGGGAGCGTCTTCTTGGCCACACCGCCGACGAGATTCTTGGGCGCACCGCCGACGACCTGGGCCTCAGCGCCTGCCTGGACGGCCAGACGCCGCGCATCGAGAATATCGCGTTCCCGGGCGGAACCGGGCGCTGGGAGCTGCGGCGCACGACGTTTCGCCAGGAGGGGCGCCCGCATCAGCTGATCGTGCTGGCCGACGTCAGCCGGCCGCTGCGCGACGAAGAGCGTCAGGCGTTCCAGCGTCTGATTCGCGTGATTGGCCACGAGATCAACAACTCCCTCGCGCCGATCAAGTCCATCGCCGGCAGCCTCGAATCGATGCTCGCGCGTCAGACCCGTCCGGGGGAAAGGGGCCCCCGGATCATGCCTGAGGACTGGAACGAGGACATGCGGAAGGGACTGGCGGTGATCGCCGCGCGGTCCGACTCGCTCAGCCGGTTCACGACGGCGTATGCGCGGCTGGCCAAGCTGCCGGCGCCGCGACTCGATTCAGTGAACGTGCTCGCGCTGACGCGACGGATCGTGAACGTCGAGACCCGCCTGCAGGTGCGCATCGAGCCGAGCCCCGATCTGACGGTGCGCGCCGATCCCGATCAGCTCGAGCAACTGCTCATCAATCTCGTCCACAACGCAGTCGACGCGTCGCTCCAGACGCGCGGCGGCGTCTCGGTTGGCTGGCGGGCAGCCGGCCGGCGGCTCGAAGTGTGGATCGACGATGCCGGTGCGGGCCTGCCGAACGCGTCGAACCTGTTCGTGCCGTTCTTCACGACCAAGCCGGGCGGGTCGGGCATCGGTCTCGTCTTGAGCCGCCAGATCGCGGAAGCCCACGGCGGCACGCTGACGTTGGAAAATCGGGCCGGCCAGCCGGGATGCCGGGCCCTCCTCCACCTGCCGCTGTAAGTCAGAACATCCTGCCCCCCAGCGGCACGCCACGCTCGGGCGTCAGCAGGACCACGGCGCCCTCCCCATCGGGGACCCCCAGCGTCAGCACCTCGGACATGAACGGTCCAATCTGCTTCGGCGGGAAATTGACGACCGCCAGGACCAGCCGATCGAGGAGGTCGTCCTTCGAGTAGTGCTTCGTCGCCTGCGCTGACGACTTCTTGATTCCGATATTGACCCCGAAGTCAATTTTCAGCTTGTAGGCCGGCTTGCGGGCTTCCGGAAAGTCCTGGACCTCGATGACGCGGCCGACCCGTATGTCGACCCTCTCGAACTCGGCGTACGAAAGAAATTCGGACTGAGCGATCATGGTCCAGAAATAAGACACTATCTGAACGCCGGCCGCCAAGCCTGACGAGGATTCCCGCGCAAAACGCGGGGACAGACTCATCGGTACAGCGTTTGATTGTTGACGTGCCCGAATGCCATCCGCACCCGACGCGAACAGCCTCGGCAACGTCCTGGGCCACGTCCTGGGCAATGTCCTGATCGTGGAGGACGACCGCGACACTCGTGACATGCTCGCGGCGCTGCTGGGGCTCGAGGGCTTCCACACGGTCGGTGCCGAGGACGGGCTCGAGGCCCTGCACCTGCTCCGCACGGTGCGCCATCGTGCGCCCGAGATCCCGTGCCTCGTGCTGCTCGACTTGAAGATGCCGCGCCTGAGCGGCCACGAATTCCGGCGCGCCCAGCTCGGCGATCCGACTGTGGCAGGCGTGCCGGTCGCCGTCATGTCGGGAGCCGAGGACATCGAGCAGCGCGCGAAGGCGCTCGGCGCCGTCGCGACGGTCACGAAGCCAATCGACGTCGAGATCTTGCTGCAGGTGGTGCGGCGCTACTGCGCAGTAACCCGATAACGAGAGAACGAGATAACCAAATCTCGAGCTCAGAATCGGCCGCCGACTGCCTGGCGAAACGCGAGCGCCAGAACCGCCCCGAGAGCAGCGGCGGCAAGCACCAGCGCCCCTACCGGACGCTCCTCGATGGCAAAGCACAGCAGCGCCCCGGCGAGACCGCCGATGCCGATGGTCGACATGGCGTTCGTCATCCGGCTCAACCTGCCCTTCGGGCATTTGTGGTTGTCCGTCAGCGCTCCAAGACATCGCGGACACGTGGCCATAGGAGATCGCTCGTCGCGCCTCAGCCCGCATTTTAGCACCGTGGATCATTCACGCCGGGCCGTCACGAATCGCTGCGAAAAACCATGCAGGCGTGACGCTCAATGCCCGGCCGCCCTCAGCTCATCCCCGACGCGTTTGCCGTTCAACCACGTGTTCGGACACAGCGGATGGGTGAATACAGAGGGGCCGTCGACGCTCGAGTAACTGATGTCATCGGCGAGCGGCCCCCGCTCGGGATCGAGCTGGGCGACGTGCCGAACCCGTTTCGCAATCTCGTGATCGGTGCAGGCCGTGTCGCCGCTCACGCCAAGCCCCCCGATCCGCAGCCGCTTCCTGTACAGCGGCACACCCCCGCCAAACGTGATTGATCCGCCGCAGATCCGGCCGTCTGTCCTCCCCGCGTCTTGCGGCGCCACGACGCAGTCCGCGTTGAACGGATTCGGTCCGGCCATTCCCCAGAGCGAGTGCCCCGGTTGCGTCAGCGTGTAGAGACGCGCCGTGGACAGCGGCTGCGCGTCGGTGCTGAACGCATTGGCTGTATACGCCTTGGCCTTGGCAATCGCCTGGCTGCCGGGCCAGGCAGCCGCTGGATCTTCGGTGGCGACCGCGGTCGCGCAGATCTCGCCGTTGCGGTTCACGATCGCGGCCCATTCCATCTTGCCGCCGAACAGCCCTCCGGCATCCCCCCCCTCCGCCGGCGCGCGACGCAGGTATTCCTGCAAATCGCGCGCGGTCGGCAGGTCCCGGCAGTTCGCGCGCGCCGCTGCGGCGCGGGCCGCGCGAACCACGTCGGTCGATCCCGCCGGCGCCACACTGGTGTCTTTCGGAGACGGGCTTGAACAACCCGCGAGCGCGCTGCCGACCGCAAGGATCAGCGGGAGCGCCGCGACCGGGCGGGCGGTCATGCGCGCGCGGTCGGCTTCATCGCCGCGAACAGCTCGATGTGCCCCTCGACCACCCGCACGCGCTCGGCTTCGTCAGGCTCCATGGCCCAGACATCGCGCAGCGAGGTGCCGCCGAGAATGATGCCGTCGCTGCGCGGCATCATGTGGAGCCCCAGGCTGCCGGGCGGCGGCGGGCGCAGCCCGCCGGTCGTGTGATAGGTCACTTCCGCCTGGGGTACAAGGACCGCCAGCTGTCCCTTGAGCGGCACGAGCTCCTGATCGCCGAAGAGATCGCGCGCGCCCAGCCCGGTACAGTTGATCACGATTGGCTCGCGGAGCGACGCAAGATCCCGCGGCGCGTCGAACTTGCGCACGACGATGCGCCCGCCCCAGAGCTGGAAGTCGCGCACGAGCGCGTCGAGATAGATCGACGGCTCGATCCGGATCGTCGGGCTCCACCGCGCGTACTTCGTCGGAAACGGATGCTCCCCCGGCTGCAGCAGCACCTCCCCTGGTTGCAGACCGGCCATCAAGCTGGGTCGATCGGGGCTCTGAGGCGCCGGACCCGGGATCTCGTTGCTCAGCGTGAAGTTGTCGATCCACGAAACGCCGTAGATCGGCCCGATCATCAGCTGCAGCTGCCGGTACGCGATGTCCGCGGCGCGCCGGTACTGCGCGTCCCATTCCGGCGTTCGGCGTTCCGGCTCGACCAGCCCGGAGGTCGGCGTGAAGCCCGCGAGTGACATGTTGGACGTGACGTTGGGAGGCACCGCCGCCGCGTAGATCGTCACCTCGAAGCCCCGGCGCTGCAACTGCCGGGCGCTCGTCAACCCGACCGCGCCGCAGCCAATGACGGCGGCGCGACGCTCCGGCCGCTCGCCGGCGAACTCGGCCGCCATCAACCCGGTGCCCCAGGACAGGGACATGCCGGCGCCGCCGTGGCCGTAGTTGTGCACCAGCAGCTTGTCGTCGAGCTTGTCGGCCCTCAGCATGAAGCCGGTGTCGCGGTGCGGTCGCAGTCCCACGGTGGTTCGAATCAACCGGTCCCACGACGCCCGAACCGGCGCGACGCGAACCTGCGGGCGGCCCGGCGCCAGGCTCGGCTTCACCTTCGGTGCACACGCGCTCAGACCGTAGCCGGCGGCGGCAAGGCTTGTGGTCGCCAGGAAGGCGCGGCGGTTCACGCCTTGACTCCGTTCCGGGCGGCGTCCTTCATCGCGGCGACGAACGTGTCGATCTCCTCGAGCGTCGTGTACACGTTCGGCGTGATACGCGTGCCGCTGTAGTCGAATTGCTGCGCCGGGTACGGCCCGCCGGTCATCGCCTGGCCGATGATCCGGTACTTGTTCCACAGGAAATCATTCAGATCCCGCGCTTCAATGCCGTCGATCCCGATGTAGCCGATCCCCCATGACTGGCCGGGCTCGAGGCTCGAGTAGATCTTGATCCGGGGGACGTCCTTCAGCTGATTCGCCCAGCGCATGGTCAGATACCGCAGGCGCGCTGCCTTGTTCTCGATACCGATAGCCTGGTGAAACGCAAGCGCCTCACCGATTGCAGCCTTCGGCGCGACCGAGGCGGTCCCGATCTGCTCGAACTTCCGGATGTCGCCGGTCTGGCGGTCAACCGCGGCCTGGAGTGGCCACGTGCCGGCGATTCTCTCCCGCCGCACGTACAGCAGCCCCGTGCCGTGCGGGGCCAGAAGCCATTTGTGGAGGCTGGTGCCCGCGAAATCGCATTCGAGGTCGCTCAGTTTGAACGGAAAGTGCGCAACGGAGTGGGCCGCGTCGACAATGGACGTGATGCCGCGCTGCCTCGCCATGCGGCACAGCCGCTGGACCGGAAAGAGCTGCCCCGTGATGTTGGTCACATGGCAGATGTGCAGCACGCGGGTTCGGGGCGTGATGGCGGATTCCAGTCGTTGATACAAATCGTCCTGCGTCGTCGGAACCGGGAACTGAATCCGCGTCACCTTGATCTTGTCGCGCCGCTGCCGCTGATCCCAGGTCGTCAGCATGCGCGGGTAATCCTGGTGCGTGGTCAGCACCTCGTCCCCCGCCTTCAGATCGAGGCCGTCCTGCGCGATCTGCAGGGACTCGCTGGCGTTGCGCGTGATGGCGATCTCCTCGGCGTCGCACCCAAACTCGGCCGCCAGCTTGCGCCGGATCGTCTCCATGTTGCGCTCGATGAGGCCGCGGTAGTAGACCGGCGCCTGATTCGAGATGTCGGCGTACCGCTTGAAGGCCTCGTGAACCACGCGCGGGCTCGGGCAGCTGTTGCCGTTATTGAGGTTGCTGATGGTCCGATCGAGCGTGAACGCCTCCTGGATCTCGCGCCAGTACAGCTCGTCCTGCGCGACATCCTCCGGCGAGCGGCCGGCAACGGCCGCCCCGGCGGCCCCGGCGAATTCGTTGTCAGCGAGGCTGCGAGCCCCGGCCTTGATCGTCCAGGCGGACGCGCCCAGTGCGCCGGTCAACCGCAGAAACGATCGCCGATTCCACATAGCTGCCTCCAGTTGTGCGGAATTATACGCTCCCCGAGGGAGAGGCTCGAGATTGGAGGATTTGAGGATGCGAGGATGTGAGGATCTGGCGAGAGTCGATTCCGGCCGGAAGCAGCGCTGTTCCGGCCGGAACACGATGGCGGATCCGGCGCCTGGCATCGGCGCCCGGCGCGCGATTTACTGTAGAAGGAGCGTCTGCGTCGGCGCTCCGGCGCCCCGAATGACGTTGTTGCCGTAGGAAATGACCGTCGCGCCGGTGTTGCCGATGGCCGTCGCGCTTCCAGTGAGCGTCGAGCCAATCAGGATCAGCGCGTTGCCTGCCCCGTTGATTTGGGTCGAAAAGTTCGTGTTGTTGTCAAGCGTGCTGTTCTTGAGGACCGCAAAGTTGTTGCCGGCGGCCGGATTCACATTCACGCCACCGCCGTTGTTGAGAAACAACGAGTCCTCGATGACGACCCGGGATTGGTCCCCCCCGACGAGATTGACGGCGTTCTGCGAGAAGTTCCGGATGGAGCATTTGCGAACGGTCGTCCTGCCCTGCCCGATGATCTGCACGCCGTTCAGACCGGGGGTGCTCGGACTCGCTCCCAACCCTTCGATGTCGAGCCCTTCGAGGAGGACCTTGTCGTTCGGTCCCACGCTCACGACGATCCCGTTGGTCCCCGCAACCAGGACGCCAGCGTACGGCCCATACACCGAGATGATGCTGATCGACTTGGTGATGGTCACCGCCCCGAACCCGCCCGGGTCGAGCACGTTGATCTCTCCGCCGATCGAGGTCTTCGAAATGGCGCCCGCAAAGGTCTTGCACGGCGCGGTGCGGGAGCACGGGTTGGCGTCATCGCCTACCCCCGACACCCAGGTGCGGGTCGCTTGCGCGTGTGCCGGTGCCGCGAGCAGGCAGATGGCTACGACGCCAACGAGGATATGGACCGGCAGTGCGATCTTGCGCATGTTGACTCCCTCTCGAATGTTCGCGAGATATGAACGGTCAGCGGAGACAGGTTCGCAAACCGCATCCAATGATCAGCTTGGGTACACGCCAAGTCAACGGCAAGGTGGGTGCGTCCGTTTGAATCAGTGCAGCGTTGTGATATTTCGGCGAGCGCGAGTGAGCTTCTGTTGCTTCACTTATATACTCGGCGCGTGCGAAATCCTCTCCTGAAGCTCACCCTCGTCCTCCTCCTGGCCGCACCGGTTGTTCTCCGCGCGGCCGGCGGCGTGCCGACTCCCGAATCGGTCTTCGGCTTCCAACCCGGCGCCGACTACAAACTGGCCACCTACGATCAGTCGCTCGAGTATTTCAGGCGCGTGGCCGGTGCGACCAGATACGTGAAGCTGATCGAGGCCGGCCCGACGACAGAGGGTCGTCACATGATCTTCGCGCTGGTGTCGTCCCCCGACAACCTCTCGAAGATCGACCGCTACCGCGAGATCGCCCGGCGCCTGGCGCACCCGGAAGGCCTCAGCGAGACCGAGGCGAGACGTCTGGCGCGCGAGGGCAAGGCGTTCGTCCATATCGACGGCGGCTTGCACTCCACCGAGGTCGCCGGCGCCCAGCACACGCCGCTCCTCCTCTATGACCTTGTCCGGCGAGCCAACGACAAGGACGTCAAGGCCATGCTCGACGACGTCATCGTCATGCTGTGGCCCACGATCAATCCCGATGGTCAGCAGATCGTGGCGTCCTGGTACATGCAGAACGTCGGCACGCCGTACGAGCTGGCCGGCCTTCCCAGGCTCTATCAGGAATACGTCGGGCACGACAACAATCGCGACGCCTACATGCTCAACATGGTCGAGTCGCGCGTCGTCGAGCACACGTGGCGGCAGTGGGAACCGCAGATCATCTACGTGCACCATCAGGCGGGGCCGTTTCCGACGCGCATCTGGCTCCCGCCGTTCTCCGAACCGGTCGGCACCGACGCGCCCTACCTCATGTCCCGCGAGGTCAATATGATCGGCATGGCCATCGCGAAAGGGCTCGAGGAGCGTGGGCAGGTCGGCGCCACGCACATGGGCACGGCATTCGACGCGTGGTATCCCGGCTACATTGATTACGCGCCGAACTTCAAGAACATCGCCGCGTTCTGGACCGAAACGGCGCTCTTCCAGTACGCGACGCCGCACACGTACTCGATTGACGACTTTCCACAGAACATGCGCGATCTCCGCCCGCAGAGCCTGTACTCCAGTCCCTGGCCTCCCGGGTTGTGGCGGCTCCGCGACGCAGTGGACTACATGGAGACCGCGTCGCTCTCGGTCATCGAGCTCGCGTCGAAGTATAAGGAGTCGCTGCTGTTCAACCGCTACAAGGCGGGCGTTGACCAGATCGCGCTCGGACGGAAGAAGGCACCGTTCGCGTACTTCGTGCCACAGCAGCAGCGCGATCCCGTGGCCGCCGTCGAGCTGCTCCGACGACTCGCGTTCGGCGGAGTGCGGGTGTCGCAACTGGCCGATGCCGCCACCGTCAACGGAGAGACGTTGCCGGCCGGCACGTGGGTCGTGCCGACCGATCAGGAGTTCGCCGCGATGGCGCGGGAAGTGCTCGACGTCCAGCGCTATCCCGATCTCCGGCAGTATCCCGGCGGCCCACCCGAGCGACCCTACGATGCCGCCGGGTGGACGCTGCCGCTCCAGATGGGGGTTCGCGTTGTGTACGCCTCATCGCCGCTCGGGGACGACGTGCGCGCGAAGATGAGGCGTCTGGGCCCGCTGCCCGAGCCCAGCGTCAGGCCGTCGGCGTATGACGCTGCGCTCGATCGGGACATTGCGCCGTTCGACAGCCCGCCAGGCGCAGGCTTCGACGGCGATCCAGGCGCCGCCGCCATTCTGCCACCCGCCGGCCGCGCCAGCGGGTCTGGCGCCGTGCTCGTGGTCGATCCGGGCCAGAACAACAGCTTCCGCGCCCTGAATCGCGCCTGGAAGCAGGGGGCGACCGTACAGCGCGTGAACGGGCGCTATGCCATCACCGGTCTTCCCGATGGCGCCGTGGACGATCTCGTCAAGACACTGGCACTGGTGGCCGAGCGACGCCCCGGCACGCCGCGGGGGCCGGCCGATTCCATCGTGCGGCAGCCGCGGGTGGGGCTGTATCAACCGTGGACCGGCAGCATGGACGAAGGGTGGAGCCGCTGGCTGCTCGAGCAGTATGGGTTTCCGATCCATCTGATTCATCCCGAGGATTTCGCTTCGCCCCTCGGCGGCAAAGTCGACGTCCTGCTCATGCCCGACGACGCGCGCGTTCCGGTGGCGGGCGGCTCAACGAGCGGACGCGGCGGGCCCGGTAGGCTTGCAAGCCCGCAGCGGCCCGAGTACGCCTACCAGCTGACAGCCGCCGACCTCGAGGCATTCGAGCAGTTCGTGCGCGGCGGCGGGACGCTCGTCTGCCTCAGCAACGCCAGCACGTTCGCCATCCAGCAGTTCAAGCTGCCGGTGCGCAACGTCGTCGCAGGATTGCGGCCCGAGGAATTTTTCCTGCGAGGATCCATCGTGGAGGTCTCTATAGATACCGGTCACGCCGTGATGGCCGGCATGCCCGAGAAGGCGGCTGTCTTCGTGGACGGCAGCCCGGTCTTCGAGACGCTCGACGGCTTCAAGGGCTCGGTGCTGGCCAGATACCAGGACGAAGGGTCCCCGCTGCTGTCGGGCTACTTGATCGGCGAACGACATCTGAACGCCAAGTCCGCCGCGCTGGACGTCCAGCTTGGCAACGGGCACGTCGTGCTGATCGGATTCCGCCCCGAATGGCGCGGCCAGCCCTTCGGCGCGTTCCGGGTGTTGTTCAACGCCGCCCTGTTCGTTGACCGCCCGTGATTCGCATCACCGACGCCATCGCCATCGACGAGCGTGAAATCGAGGAGCGCTTCGTTCGAGCCTCGGGTCCTGGAGGGCAGAACGTCAACAAGGTCGCGACCGCCGTCGAGCTGCGCTTCGACGTCGGCGCATCGTCGCTGCCGCCCGATGTCAAGGCGCGCCTGATCGTGCTTGCCGGCAAGCGGCTCACCGCAGACAAGATCCTGCTGATCGACAGTCGCGAGCATCGCACTCAGGTCCAGAACCGTGACGCGGCGGTCGCGCGGCTGGTGGCGCTTGTTCAACTTGCGGCCGTGCGCCCCAAGAAGCGCCGGCGCACGAGGCCGACCGCGGGCGCGCGCGAGCAACGTCTCGCCTCGAAGAAGCACCGTGGACAGATCAAGGCGCGGCGCGGCCGTCGGCGGGAAGATGATTGAGCGTGGTGGAGGCCGATTGAGCCACTACGACCTCGGTGACGTCGCTCTTCAATCAGGTCAGACCTTGCGCAACGCGCGGCTCGCCTACAAGACCTACGGTGCCCTGAATGCCGCGCGGGACAACGTCGTCGTGATGCCGACCTTCTACGGCAGCCATCACACCGACACGGAGCTGATGATGGCGCCGGGCCGGGCGCTCGACCCGGAGCGCTATTTCATCGTCGTACCGAACATGTTCGGCAACGGGCTGTCCTCGTCGCCGAGCAATACACCGCCGCCTCAGGATCGCGCGGCCTTCCCCCGCGTCACACTCTACGACAACGTCCTCTGCCAGCATCGTCTCCTGACGGAACGCCTCGGCATCACGCGCGTCAAGCTGGTCGTTGGATTCTCAATGGGCGCACAGCAGGCATTCCATTGGGGCGCCCTGTTTCCAGAGTCGGTCGAGTCGATCGTCGCCATCTGCGGCAGCGCGCGGACGTCGCCGCACAACTTCGTGTTCCTCGAAGGCGTGAAGGCCGCCCTCTGCGCCGACTCGGCGTTCATGGGCGGCTGGTATGATACGGCGCCCGAAACCGGCATTCGCGCGTTCGGCAGGGTTTACGCGGGCTGGGTCTATTCCCAGGACTTCTACCGCGAGCGCGAGCACGTGAAGATGGGTCTCGCAACGCCGGAGGACGTGATGCGCGCTTCGGAGGCGCGGTACCTGCAGCGCGACGCAAACGACCTGCTGGCGATGCTTTGGACGTGGCAGCACGCTGACATCAGCACCAACCCGAAATTCAACGGCGACTTCTCCGCCGCGCTCGCCGCCATCACGCCCCGGGCGATCGTCATGCCCGCCGCGACCGACCTGTACTTTCGCGTGCGTGACAACGAGATCGAGGTCAGCCAGATGCCTCGGGCGGAGCTGCGACCCATTCCGACCATCTGGGGCCACGCCGCCGGGCGCGGTCTCAGCCCGGTTGACAACGCGTTCATCGACGCCGGCTTGCGAGACGCGTTACAATAAAACACTGCTACGGCTTCTTTGCGGGCGCGCGCCCGTTGGCCTTCTCGTTTTTCCCGACAGCAGGTTGTCTCGAATGATTTCAGTGCAGGGTGTGTCAATGCGATTCGGGTCGAAGATCCTCTTCGAAGAGGTGACCACGACCTTCAACAGGGAGCGCCGCTACGGGCTCACCGGGCCGAACGGCGCCGGCAAATCGACGTTCATGAAGCTGTTGACCGGCGAGCTGCCGCCGCAACGCGGAACCGTGGTTCGGCCCGACAAGCTGGGCGTGCTGCGTCAGGATCAGTTCGCCTTCGATCAGTTCCGCGTCCTCGACACCGTCATCATGGGCAACGGGCGGCTGTGGCAGGCGCTCCGGGAGCGCGACCGCCTCTACGATCTGCCGTCGATGACCGATGCCGACGGCATGCGCCTCGGCGAGCTCGAAGGGATCGTCGGCGAAGAAGACGGGTATTCCGCCGAGAGCGACGCAGCCATTCTGCTCCAGGGTCTGGACATCCCTGCGCCGCTCCACGATCGCCGGATGGCGGAGCTGCAAGGCGGGCAGAAGGTCCGCGTGCTGCTCGCGCAGGCGCTGTTCGGCCATCCGGAGGCGCTGCTGCTGGACGAGCCGACGAACCATCTCGACCTCGACTCCATCCATTGGCTGCGTGAGCTCCTCGTCCGCTACGACGGCACGCTCATTGTCATCTCCCACGATCGCCATTTTCTCAACGCGATCTGCACCCACATCGCCGACATCGACTACCAGACAATCATCACGTACACCGGCGGCTACGACGACATGGTGCTCGCCAAGACGCAGATACGCTCGCGCGTCGAGAGCGAGAACGCGCAGCGGGAGAAGAAGATCGCGCAGCTCCAGGATTTCATCGCGCGATTCTCGGCCGGGACGCGCGCGAGCCAGGTCATGTCCCGCAAGAAGGAAGTCGAGCGGCTGCAGACGACGGAGCTCGCGCGCAGCAACATCCAGCGCCCCTACATCCGCTTCCAGATGATGCGCCCATCGGGCCGCGTCGCCCTCGAGTGCGCGGGGGTTGCGAAAGCGTTCGGAGGCGCCCGCGTGGTCGGCGGCTTCGACGCGATCGTCAACCGCGGCGAGAAGGTCGTGCTCGTGGGCCGCAACGGCCTGGGCAAGACGACGCTGCTCAAGGCGCTGCTGGCGGATGCGCCGAACCTTCCGGCCACGCCGGCGGACATCGATGCGGGCTCGGTCCGTTGGGGACACGAAGTCGCAATCGGGTACTTTCCGCAGGATCACACCGGGGCCATCGAGCGGGGACTGACCGCTGTCGAATGGCTTCACCGCTTCGACCCTGATGCGTCGCGGCAGGATATTCACGGCCTCCTCGGCCAGATGCTCTTCAGCGGCGAAGAGGGGCTGAAGCCGACCGAGGCGCTGTCGGGCGGCGAGACCGCGCGCCTGCTGTTCTGCCGCATCATGCTGCAGAAGCCGAATGTTCTGGTGCTCGACGAGCCGACCAACCACCTTGACCTGGAATCGATCAACGCGCTGAACGTGGCGTTGCAGAAGTACGACGGCACGGTGTTTCTCGTGACACACGACGAGGACCTGATGGAGGAAGTGGGCACCCGTATCTGGCATTTCGACGGTGTCAGAATCCACGACTTCCGCGGCACGTTCGAGGAGTTTTCAGGTTCACTCGCCTGAAAGGGGCGCTGAAGACTCATGGCCGCGTGCAGTTGCCTCGCCCCAAGATCAGAGATTTCGATGGCTTCAAAAGGCGTCCAAAATCGAGGGCGTAGGCAACTGCACGCGACCATGAGTCTTCAGCCCGCTTCACAACTGCACGCGGCCATGAGTCTTCAGCCCATTTATCAGACGGGTTGTAAAATGTGTCCGTGATGCGCGCAGGCCGATGGCCCCTTCTCGCCGCCGCACTGGGCGCCGTGGCTGCGGGCCCGGCGGCCCCGGTGAATCACGACACGGGATGGCCGATGCACGGCGGCGTCGACAACGCCCGCTATTCCGCGCTGGCGCAGGTCAACCGCGGCAACGTCCAGAAGCTCCAGGTCGCCTGGACCTACGACTCCCACGACGCCTTCAAGGGCTCGGAGATGCAGAGCAATCCCGTCGTCGTCGACGGCGTGCTCTACGCCACGACGCCGACGATGAACGTGGTCGCGCTGAACGCCGCAACGGGACAGCAGCTGTGGCGCTTCGACCCGGGCGGTCGCGCCGGCACCCGCGCCCGCTTCCGCCACCGCGGCGTGACAGTGCACGACGATCGGGTCTTCGTCACCTATCGGAACTTCCTGTACGCGCTCGACAAGCGGACGGGACAGCCGATCAAATCCTTCGGCGCCGGGAAGAATGGCAAAGACGGTCAGAGCGACGGGGACGGCGGCCGGATCGATCTCCGCGAGGGGCTCGGCATGCCGGTCGAGCGGGCGAACGTCAGCGCCAGCACGCCTGGCGCCATTTTCGAAGATCTGATCATCATGGGCAGCACCGTCCCTGAGACGCTGCCCGGTACGCCGGGACACATCCGGGCGTACGACGTCCATACCGGCAAGCTGCGCTGGACGTTCCACACGATCCCCCAGCCGGGCGAGTTCGCGTACGACACCTGGCCGCCCGACGCCTACAAGCTGATTGGCGGCGCGAACGCGTGGGCGGGCGTGACCGTCGACGCGAAGCACGCGATGGTCCTCGCCGCGACCGGATCGGCCTCGTTTGACTTCTACGGCGTGAACCGCCACGGCGACAACCTGTTCGCCAACTGCGTCATCGCGCTCGATGCGCGCACCGGCAGGCGCATCTGGCATTTTCAGGGCGTCCGTCACGACGTGTGGGACTGGGATTTCCCGGCGGCGCCGAGCCTCGTCACTGTGAGGCGCAACGGCCGCCTCGTTGATGCCGTCGCGCAGGTGACCAAGCAGGGCTATGTCTACGTCCTGGATCGCTTGACCGGCGCCCCGCTCTTCCCGGTCGAACAACGCCGCGTGCCGCCGTCCGCGATGGAGGGAGAGCGCCTCGCCGAGACGCAACCATACCCGACCAAGCCGCCGCCGTTCACGCGACAGGGACTGACCGAATCGATGCTGACGACGCGCACGCCGGAGGCGCACGCCGCCGTTCTCGAGCGGTTCCGTCAGCTTGGCGCGGGCATGTTCGAGCCGCCAACCGAGCGCGGGGTCATCGTCTTTCCGGGGTTCGACGGCGGGGCGGAATGGGGCGGCGCCGCCTTCGACCCCGAGAGCGCGTTGCTCTACGTCAACTCCAACGAGATGCCGTGGATCGTCCGCCTCATCCCGAACAACGACACCTCGCTCTATAAGGTGAACTGCGCGACGTGCCACCGGGACGACCGGAAGGGCTCGCCCTCGGCCCCGTCGCTCGAGCACGTCGGCGACCGCCACACGCGCGACGAGATTGCCGCGATCATCCGCGAGGGAACCGGCCGCATGCCTTCGTTTCCGGACATGGGCGGACGCAATATCTCCGACCTCGTCGAGTTCTTGATCACCGGCCGGGACAAAGGCGCCGACCCGGCCGTCACCGCGGATCCCAGCTGGCTGCGGTATCGCATCGACGGCGAGACATTGTTTCGCGACCCCGACGGCTATCCGCCCATCACACCGCCGTGGGGAACGCTGAACGCCATCGATCTCAACGCCGGCACAATCCGCTGGCGGATTCCATTCGGCGAGTATCCCGAGCTCGCGGCGAAAGGCCTGAAGAATACCGGCAGCGACAATTACGGTGGACCGCTGGCCACCGCCGGCGGCCTGCTCTTCATCGGCGCCACCAACTTCGACCGGAAGTTTCATGCGTACGACAAATTGACGGGCGCCCTGCTGTGGGAGACCACCCTGCCGGCAGCAGGGAACGCGACGCCGGCGACCTACACCGTGGACGGCCGCCAGTTCATCGTGATCGTGTGCGGCGGCGGGAAGAACGGCGCGCCGTCGGGCAGCGCGATTGTCGCGTTTGCGCTGTAAGCGGGGCGCCCACGCGTTGGCTTCGCTTTGTGTTTGCTCGTAGAATTGTCCGCATGGATCGAACGTTTCTGCTCGTCGGCGCCGTCGCGGCGTTTCTCGGCGTCGCCCTCGGCGCCTTTGGCGCACATGGGCTGCGCGCCCGCATCTCCCCCGAGATGCTCGCGGTGTTCGAGACCGGCGTACGCTACCAGATGTACCACGCGCTCGCGCTCGTGCTGACGTCCCTGCTCATGAGCCGGATGGGCGGCTGGCTTGCCGTGACTGCCGGCTGGTGTTTCATTGCCGGCATCGCGCTCTTCTCAGGGAGCCTCTACGCGCTCGCCCTCACCGGCGTCACGGTCCTCGGCGCGATCACGCCGCTTGGCGGCCTGGCGTTCCTCGCGGGATGGGGCTGCCTCTCGCTGGCGGCCGCCGCGCTGTAGAACGCACGCCGCGGTCGTCTCCATATACAATCGCAAATTGGAGATGAACCCAACTGAAGACGAGCCCGAGTGATGCCATTGTGAAAAGGTCAAGCCGCCGTGAGTTCCTGCGCCGCGCGACGCTCGCCGCCGCCGGAGCGGCCGTTGTCGATCCTCGCCGCCTCCGCGCGCAGCCGTCCGAGGGCGGCCGATGGCGCACATTCGAGGTGACGACGAAAGTCGAAGTGCTCGAGCACAAAGGCCGAACGCGCGTCTGGCTGCCGACGCCGCTCGTCGAGACGCCGTATCAACGGACGCTCGGAGACACCTATCGAGCCGATACCGGCTTCGTCGAGATGCTGGAGCGGCCCAACGACTCCCTGGACATGCTCGTGGCCGAGTGGCCGGAGGGCATCGCGCCCGTTCTGAAGATGACGAGCCGGGTCGCCACGCGCGATTACTCGGTGGATCTGACGCGGCCGAGCGTCACGCCTCCGCCCGATCTCTCCGCGTTCACGGCGTTCCTGCATCCGACGAAGCTGATCCCCCTCGACGGCATCGTGAAGAAGACCGCAGATCAGATTACGCGCGGCGCCGGCACCGACATCGAGCGGGCGCGGGCCATCTACGATTGGGTCGTCGACAACACGTTCCGGGATCCGAAGACGCGCGGCTGCGGGATCGGCGACATCCGGTTCATGCTCGAGTCCGGCAACCTGAGCGGAAAATGCGCGGATCTGAACGCGCTCTTCGTCGGCCTGGCTCGCGCGTCCGGTATTCCCGCGCGCGACGTCTACGGTCTCCGCGTCGCGCCGTCGCGCCTCGAGGCACGAAGCCTGGGCCTCTCGTCGGGCAACGCCACGCGCGCCCAGCACTGCCGCGCCGAGGTCTATCTCACAGGCTTCGGATGGGTGCCCGTCGACCCGGCGGACGTACGCAAGGTCGCGCTCGAAGAGCCGCCGGGCCACCTGGCGATCACGGACGACAAAGTGCGCAACGCCCGCGCGCGCCTCTTCGGATCGTGGGAAATGAACTGGATCGCCTTCAACTACGCCCACGACGTCGTCTTGCCGGGGACCAAGCACGGGTCCATCGGCTTCTTCATGTATCCGCAGGCCGAAACCGCGAACGGCCGCATCGACAGCCTGGATCCCGACGCATTTCAGTACGAGATCGCGGTCCAGGAATCTACCTGAACTTAGGGGACGGCGACCGACCCCTCTCCAACGACGACGGCCGCGCCGCCGACGCGGATGTTGGCAATTTGCGTGTCCGGCGCCACGGTTACGCTCGCGTAGAGTCGGCTCGGCCGGTGCACCAGCACACCCTGCAGAAACACCATCTGGCGCGCGCGTGACGCGGGCACGAAACCGTACCGCACGATGAAACACGCCGCCGGCCCCGCCGCGGATCCGGTCGCCGGATCCTCGATGCCACCGGTCCCCAGCAACCGGCTGTATACGTCGGCGTCGTCAGACCCCTTCTCCGTCGAGAAGATGTACAGACCGCGGCGCGGAACACCCGCGGCAGTGAGGACCGCGTCCACCCTGGCGCGGTCGAGCACGGCGCTGTCCACCGCCTTGCGGGTGGAGACAGGGATGATGAGAAACGTCGAGCCGGTGCTGACCTCCTGCGCCGGCGCGCGCTGACCCGCCAGAGCCGCGGGGTCGACCCCGATGGCGGCGGCGAGGGCTCCCATGTCGGACACCGGCTTGCCGAACGTCGGCTTCAACTGCGTCATCCAGGCAAACTTGAGCCGCGGCCCCTCCCACTCGAGATCGATCGGCGTCGGCCCGACGCCGAGACCGAAAACCGTTCGCGCCGTGCCCGCACGGATCGCCCCCGTGCTCGCGAGCGCGAACGCGGTCCCGATGGTGGGATGACCCGCAAATGGCGTCTCGGCGTTCCGGGTGAAAATGCGCACACGGTGATCGACGCCGGCCTGGTCCGGCGGGAACACGAACGTGCATTCCGAGTAGTTCGATTCACGCGTGAGCGTGAGCATCGCGTCTGCGCTCAGCCCGGCCGGCTGCGGAAAAACCAGCAGCTGGTTCCCTTCGAACGGGTGTTCCGTGAACACATCGAGGTGAAGGTAGGCGTACTTGCGGTCGGCGAGAACGGGAAGGTAGCCGGGGCGGTCGTTGGACCAGTCGTAGGGACGGAAGCCGGGAAGGCGGACCGGAGCCGCTGCGAGCGACGCCAGCGTGGCACGACCGAAATCCCGCCTGGTCAGGTGGCGCATCGCGCCACTTTATACTCCAGGTTCCCGCGTGACCACCACCTTGTGCCCGGTCGCGATCTCGACATGGACCGCGCGATCCCGCCCGCCGTCCTTGGCCTCGTAGAGCAGATCGTCCGCCGTGCTCAGGGCCGAGCGCGCGGCCGCGTCGCGAGGCGGAATCACCGAGATGGCTCCGATGCTCACCGTCGAGCAGTCTGCGTCGGCCGGATCGCCGCGGCCGGCTGAGGACGCCGCGACGTTGCGGAGCAGGTTCTGGACCATGCCGCGCATCATGTCCGGATCGACGGCGGTGAGAATGACCGCGAACTCTTCCCCGCCGTACCGCGCGACGAGATCGCCGATCCGCCGGGCGGTTCGCGACAGCGATGCGGCCACGGCGCGCAGCCGGTCGTCTCCGGCGAGGTGACCGTGGCGATCGTTGAATTGCTTGAAATGATCGACATCGACAAACGCGAGCGACAGCCAGCTCTTCGCGCGCTGACTCCGCCGCCACTCGTCGTCCAGCGCGGCGTCGAACCGCCGGCGGTTCGCGACGCCCGTCAGCGGATCGACCGACGCGAGTCGCTCGAGCAGATCGCGGGAACGCTTCAGCTCGAGGTGCATGCGCACGCGTGCGCGCACGATCCCCGGTCGGATGGGCTTGGTGATGTAGTCGACCGCGCCGACTTCGAACCCGAGCGTCTCGTCGGCGCTGTCCTCGAGCGAGGTCACGAAGATGACCGGCACGCCCGCTGTCGCCGGTTCCGCCTTCAGACGCCGGCAGACCTCGAAGCCGTCGATGTCCGGCATCATGACATCGAGAATCGCCAGGTCGACGCCGCCGGCGGCGACCCGTGCGATGGCCTGCGAGCCGTCGTTCACCTGTACGACCTCGAACTCCTCTTTCAGCGCATGCGCGAGGATGAGGGCGTTCACCGGCTCGTCGTCCGCCACGAGCACGCGCGGACGCTCAGCGCTCGACGTGGACCGGCTCATCGCGGCGAATCATTTCACGTCGCCACAGGCGGCGCCCAGCCATTTGCCGGTGATCGCGACATCGATGCTCATCGGCGCTCCGCTGCGCACCATCGTCATCTTCATGGTGCCGTTGATGCTGTCCGGGCTCGACGCTTCGAACCGCACCTGGCTCGTCGACGCGCGCTCGCCGGTGCATTCGATCTTCATTTCCTCGACGGTCGCGGTGCGCGTGACGATCGTCCGCTTGCAGGACGGATCCGGACTCTCTTCCTGGAAGCCGTCCTTCGCGAGCTTCTCCTTGGTGATGCAGGTCTGCCGGCTCCGGGGTGCCTGTCCCGCGCTGCCGCGCGCCTTCATGGCGGCTTCGATGCGTGCTCGCTGCTCCGGGGTCATCTTGCTCGTGTCGATCGCGGGCGCGCCCGAGGACTGCGACTTCGAGGTGATCTCCCACAGCCCGAGCTTCACGTTCAGCGAGGACACCTGGGCCATGGCGGTCGCGGCGGCGGCGGCGACCAGAGCGGCCAGGCAGATCGACAGCTTCACTCCAGGCGTTCCAACGGTCATGTATCCTCCGATGGCGCCGCTCGGTTTACATCTGCAAGATCGGCGTCCGACGGTATTGTTTCCCATCCTCGTCGAGGATGCCACTGAGGATCAGGTCCGGGAACGCACGCTTCTGTACGCATCTGCTATGCTCGGAGCAGCGGTTCTCACGTCCGTGTCTGGATTTTCCGCTCCTCGTCGCCCCTGGACGCTGGCCGCGGCCGCCGCGCTGCTGGCGCTGTCGGCGCCGCCGACCGGCGCGGTGGCGCAGCGCCGCTTCGGAAGTGAGCCTGGTCGCGAGCCCGACACCGCCAACATTCAATATGACGGACGCTTCACGTTCGCGCGGTTGAAGTACGTGACCGGCCCTGGCGGCTGGTATTACCGGGGGCTGCCGGCATGGGCCCACGGCTACAGCGAGGCCGAGCGCAACCTCATGAACATCGTGAACGAGCTGAGCGTTCTCGGTCCGCATATCACCGAGAGCAACGTGCTCGCGCTCGACGATCCGGCGCTGTGCCGGTATCCGATCGTGTACATGACCGAGGCGGGTTACTGGACGATGACGGATCAGGAAGCGGCGGGGTTCCGGGCGTACCTTTTGAAGGGCGGCTTCGCCATTTTCGATGACTTCCGCGGAGACTTCCGCGGCGGCGGCGGCTGGGACACGTTCGAGACGAACATGCGTCGCGTGCTACCCACCGCGCGGTTTGTCGATCTGGAACCGACGCATCCGATCTTTCATGCGTTCTTCGAGATCAACTCCTTCGACATCATCCCGCAGTATTACGACCGCGGTCAGCCGATTTTCCGCGGCCTCTTCGAGGACAACGATCCGTCGAAGCGGCTGCTCGCGATGGTGAACTTCAATACCGACGTCTCGAACTTCTGGGAGTTCTCCGCAACGGGATTGAAGCCCATTGACGAATCGAACCAGGCGTACAAGCTCGGCGTCAACTACATCATGTACGGCCTGACGCACTAGTTAAGTTAGAAGCTATGTCTTCAATGCCTCGGCAGAACACTGATGAGGCAGAAGGGGCTGGAGACTCATGGTCGCGTGCAGTTGCCGCCCAAAGATCAGGGTTCTCAAGAGTTGGACAGGGTCAATCAGAGGGCGTAGGCAGCTGCACGCGACCATGAGTCTTCAGCCCGCCGCAGAGTCTTCAGTCCGTTCATGAGATGGGTTGTAGACCCGGCGCGCGACGGCATCGCCGAGCCGCGCGATGTCCGCGCGATCGTTGTAAATCTGCGCCGAGATCCGCGCCCACAGCCGGCCGCGCCACGCGTGGAGCTGGACTTCGATGCGATCCTCGAGGAGCAGCGCCAGCCGCAGGCGCGCAGCGTCCGCATCGGTCGTGCCGGCGTCGAGCGGCAGCGGCACGGTGACCATCGTTCCCACCATGGCGCGCGGGATCGCGAATGTCGTGCGCCAGCAATCCGTGAGCATGCCCGCCGCCTCCCAGGCCAGCGTCTGCATGTACTCGACGCACGCCTCGAAGCCCCACTCGCGCAGGAGCGCAATGCCCTCCGGCGCCGCTAAGTAGGCGGTCGGGTCGATGGTGGCGGTGTGCTCGAACTCGCCACGGTAGCCTTTGTTGCGACCCCAGGACACAACTGGATTGTGAAGAACCGATTGCCGCTCCGGGGCGGCCCACAGGATCCCGCACCCCCGGGGGGCGTGCGCCCACTTGTGCAGATTGCCGGCGTACCAATCGACGCCGAGCGACGCGATGTCGAGCGGCCGTGAGCCCGGCACGTGCGCACCATCGACCAGCACCGGGACCGCCCGCGCGTGGCACTCGGCGGCGATGGCGGCCACCGGCAGGACGAGCGCCGTGTGCGCGGTGACGTGATCGATCACCACGAGCTTCGTGCGCGGTGTGATGGCCTTGACGATTGGCTCCACGACATCACCGGCGTCGGACATCGGGTACTCGAGCTGGACCGTTCGGAGCGTCGCGCCCCCGCGCTCACAGACGGCTTCGGTCGCGTATGTAATCGCGCCATACGCCAGATCGGTGATCACCACCTCGTCGCCGGCACCGAGCGGCATCGATCCGAGCACCGCGTTCAGGCCGGTCGTGACGTTGGGAACGAACACGAGATCGTCAGGCCGTGAGCCGAGAAAGGCCGCGACCTGGTCGCTGGCTTCGCGCAGGCGAGATACGGCGCGCCATGGCATCGGCTGGTGTCCGTTCAGCTCGCGCAGCATGAACCGCGACGGATGTCTCTCCATCTCGTCGCGAAGCGCCTGCTGCCGCTCCAGGACCCGCCGCGGGGTCGCGCCCACCGTGCCGTGATTGAGATAGGTGCACTCGGGATCGAGCAACCAGTGTTGCAGAGCGGATCGGCCGAATGTGGGCATCCCGTAACTCTATCGCGCGCTCCCGTGGGCCCCCGGTCCATTTCTGAATTGGTACGCAAGCGGCCTGTTCCCCACCTTGACCGCCTGTCCAGACTCAGCGACTTGCGGTATCGTCTGCGCATGCGCCATTTCTCACGCTTGTTCTCATTTCTGTTGATTGGCAGCGTCGCGACGATCTCCGGCCAGAGCCGCGCCACCCGAACGGCGCCGCCCTGTACGACGGCGACGGCGAGCTGCACCGAATGGGTCGCGTTGGGCGGCGGTCCTGCGCGGTCCATGATCTACCGCACGCGCTCGCTCGACGCGCGCGACGAGAGCGTCCGCCGCGCGCTCATCATGGTCCACGGGACGAACCGCAATGCGGACCACTACTTCTCGACCGCCGTGTCAGCGGCGTTCCTCGCGGGCGCGCTGGACGACTCGGTTGTGATCTCGCCGCGCATCGCATCTGCCGCGGGCAGTTGTCACGACACGCTGGCGCCCAACGAAGTCAGCTGGAGCTGCACGGGTGACAGCTGGCGGTCCGGCGGATCGGCGGCGAGCCATCCCGACCTCACGTCGTTCGATTTCGTCGATCAGGTTCTGAAAAAGCTCGCGAACAGGACCGTCTTCCCGAATCTCCGCGCGATCGTGGTCGCAGGACACTCCGCGGGCGGCCAGTTCGTCGCGCGCTACCAGATGTCAAACCACGTACACGACACGCTCGGCGTGGCCATCACCTACGTCGTCGCGAATCCCTCCAGCTACGCGTGGCCCGACGCCACGCGGCCGCGGCCGGTCGACGACGCCGCGCCGGAGCAGGCGAAGGGGGCGTGGGAGACCGAGGCGGTGCACACGAAGTTCTCGTACGGCGCGTTCGACGCGTCCGGCTGCCCGAACTACGACCGGTGGCCCGCCGGCCTCCAGAGCCGATCCGGTGGCTACACGGCGAAGATGAGCGACGCGCAGCTCGCGCAGCAACTGGTGTCCCGCCCGACGACGTTTCTCTTCGGCCAGGTCGACACGCTGCCGCTCGGGGGATTCGACGCGTCCTGCCCCGCGATGGCGCAAGGCGCGACGCGCCGGGCGCGGGGCGAGGCGTATGTCAAGTACGTCAACGAGCGGCTGGGCGCGAAGCATGCCGTTCAGATCGTGCCCGAGTGCGGCCACAACGATCGGTGTGTCTACACGACAGACGCGGTGCTGCCGATCATCTTTCCAAAGGCGCCGTAGGGACGGCGTGCATCAATATCGCAGTCAGTGGTGAGTTGTGAGTCTTGAGTCATGACCCATTGCAAACGGGCTGAAGACTCATGGCCGCGTGCAGTTGCCTCGCCCTTATTGCTCCTTCACTTTGATGCGAAACGACCCGTCGGCGAAAGGATCACGGTACGCGGCGTGACAGGCCTGACACTGCTGGCCGAGCGTTGAGATTGCCGGCTTGACCTGATCCCACTGGCCGGACCCCGCCGCGCGCGCGATGGACTGCGACTGCTGGCGAGCCTCTCGCGCCCACGCCACCGCATCTGCGCGCTCTCTTTTCGTCCAGAGCGCTTCGACGTCGGCAAACGCCTCGCTGAGCGTGCCGGCGCTCTGCGCCGCGGCGCCGGCGCTTGAGCCATCGGCGGCTTGTCCCAGCGCCGCGAACGCGGGCGAGATGCGCTTCATCAACGCGCTCAACGCTGCTTCGTCGGCAGTCATCGGGGGCGGCAGCCGCTGCGTGAGGTCAACCATTTTCTGATCGACGACCGATGTGGCGATCAGCACCTGGCGACCGCGGTACTGCGCGGCGACGTCCGCGGGAAGGTCAACCCGATAGTCTTTGGCCTTTCGCGCGATCTCCGCAGGATCGAATGTCGCCATTTCACCGAACACCGTGAGCTCCGCGTCGCGGTCCACAGGACGCTGCAGCGCGGGCGCAATCACCAGCGTGGCGCCGCCTGCGCCGTTGGCTGCGCCGCCGAGTGTGAATGCGGTCGCAGACACGCGCCGCTCGACCGTCGCCGTCGTCGTTACGGTGGCGGGCGCGAGCTGTTGGGGGCCAGCCGGAGCGGACCGCGTGACCGCCAATCCGTCCACGAGCACGTCGAGGAAATGGTTGACCCGGAGACCGTAGATGCCATCGGGCTTGACCACGCGTCCGGCGTCGCGCCACCGGTTCACCAGCGCGCCGTTGACGACGAAGTCGATGGCCGATGGCGTTACGCGCACCTCCAGCTCATTGATCGACCGTCCGCTCGCGTCCGGGGTCGTGATGGCCGGACTGTGCGTCTTGGGCACGACGGTGTTTGTCACCGCGTCACCCTCGCGGCGTTTGACGAGCCACGTGCCATCCTGGGCGACCAGGAAATACGCGTAGGTCTGCCCGGGACCCTCGAGGTCGTGGCCACCGAAGACCAGCCCGTAGTAATTCGTGTGGTTGCTCGGCGCGAGCAGCGTAAAGGTGCCCTTGATCGAGTAGCTGCCCGCCGCGACATTCGCGGGATTCCAGTACACGGCAGCTTGCGGATTCGTCGCATGGAAGCCCGAGCCCATCGTCACGAACTTGATGGCGCCGGGGGCGTCAGGGTCGGAGGCGCTCGCGCTGCGATCGGCGCGGAAGCGCCACCCCTTTGGAGCCTGCGCGGTTGGAAGTCCCACCGCGAGAACACTCAAGACGACCGCAGAGAGGACGCGACGCATCAGTCACCTCGTGACGGGAGTCCAGGTCGTGGCCTGCCCCGGTCACGGTATCGCACGGTATCACACTTTGCTGACCAAGGTCTATGACCGCCACGTCCAATCTGGATGCTCTGCCCTTACTTTCCCTGGTACTTCGGTGGCCGGCCTTCCGCCTCAGCCCGGCGGCCTTCGATGAAGTCCTCCGTCCGGTAGAGCGCGCTGTACTGGGCGCCGAGTTTCGCCAGCGCGTCGGCTTCCACCGGATCGATCATCTGGTGCGCGGACGTGAGGGTTGCCCTGATCGACAGCGGAGCGCACGCGGCGATCTTGCGCGCCATCGCGATCCCCGCCTCGAGCGCCGCCTCGGGCGTCGGCGCGATCTCCTGCGTGATCCCCATTCGGTAGGACTCCTCGGCGCTCCAGTGATCGCCCGTCAGCATGTAGCGCATCGCATTGCCCCAGCCTGCCTCGCGAACGAAGCGCACCGTCGCGCCGCCGCCCGGGAAACGGCCGTGCGTGTTCTCGTCCTGGCCGAACCGCGTATTGGCGGCGGCGATCCGGATGTCAGCGGCGAGATACAGCTCGTGTCCGAGGTTCCAGGTGTCGCCGTGCACCACCGCGACGACGGGTTTCGTCCGATGCGGCGGCGTGTTGCCGAGCGGGTCGAGCGCCTCCGTCGCGGTCAGCGTCCTCCGTCCCGACGTGATCGCCGCCTGGGACGCGTCGACGTCGATCCCCCGGGAGAACTGCTCCCCATGCCCGAACAGCACGACCGCGCGCAGCGACGGATCGTGCTCGTATTGATAGAAGGCTTCCGCCAGCCGAACCCGCGTCGGCGGATCGATGCGGTTCTGGATGAACGGCCGGTTGAGGCCGATGAGCGCGACGTCGCCCCGGCGCTCCACCGTGACCGTCGCGGTGGCGCTCAGCGGAACATCCGCGAGCCTTGTCACCAACGCCGCCGGCTGCGTCTGGTCCTGCGCGCGGGCCACGGCCGCGACCGCTGTCATCGCCGCGCCAGTCAGAACGGCTCGGCGTCCGACTTTCGGAGACATGTTCTTCATGCGCTCACTGTAGCGCGTTTCATCACGCGACCATTGTGCCGGGCATATAATCGGGCCGGCGTCCGCGTTGACCCGACGAACACCGTTCCTGTTTCGGCTCCTTATCGCGCTGAGCCTCGTGCCCACGCTCGTCTCCGGGCAGAGCGCAGGCCGCGGCGGCTTCGATGGCATCTGGAACTCTGCGACGGTGACGCCCCTCGAACGCCCACGCCAGCTGAAGGACAAGCCCTTTTTTGCACCGGAAGAAGCCGCGGCGTGGGAACGCCAGGCCGCGCAAAACAATGAGGAGCCACCGCCACAGGCTGCCGAAGACCGGGGGATAGGGGCCCCCGGAGTGAACAAGACGACCGGCACCGGCACCTACAACACGTTCTTCCGCGAGTTCGGCACGCGCACGGTCAAGACGCTCCGCACGTCCATCGTGACCGACCCTCCGGATGGCCGCATTCCCGCGCTCACGCCCGCGGCTGCCGATGTCAAGCGCCGCCGCGTCGAGGGGCAGAGGAATCCCGCGAGCGCCGAAGAGACGGGCCTTCAGGACCAGTGCCTGACGTTCGCCACGGCGGGGCCGCCCATGCTTCCGTATTCCTACAACAGCAACTACGAGATCATGCAGACACGGGACGCCTTCGTCGTGCACGTGGAGATGATCCACGACGCCAGGATCATCCACCTGGACGGCCGTCCCCATCTGCCCCCGAACATCAGACGGTGGATGGGTGATTCCCTCGGTCGCTGGGTCGGCGGCACCCTCGTCGTGGACACGACGAATTTCAACGATGGCGGCGGCTTCTACGGGGACGCCGGCGGAAACTTTGGCTGGGACCGGAATCTGCACCTCGTCGAGCGGTTGAGCCTGCTCGATCCGGATACCTTGCTCTACCAGTTCGACATTGACGACGAGACGGCATTCACCCAGCCATGGAAGGGGGAACTGACCATGGCGCGGTCATCCGGACGAATCTACGAATTCGCCTGCCACGAGGGCAACTACTCGTTGACGAACATGCTCAGGGGATTCCGCGCCGCCGAACGCCAGCCCCGGTGAGCGCTCGACGCCGCTCAGGTTCCGCTAAGGTCGGGCTGAAGACTCAAAGGCGGGCTGAAGATTCTGAGATGGGCTGAAGACTCATGGTCGCGTTGCAGTTGCCTACGCCCTCGGTTCTTAACGACACTCTACGACCCTGGAGAATCTTGATTTTGGGGCGAGGCAACTGCAACGCGACTATGAGTCTTCAGCCCGTCCTGCAGCGCTCTTCGCGTAGGCAACTACACGCGGCCACGAGTCTTCGGCCCCTTCTGAGGCGTCACCGCCCATGTGCGTTCATGAGATGGCTTCCTAGGATTCATCCGGCGGAGGTGAGGGTGCCTTTCAACTGCGACGCGCTCATCACGTCCATTCGATGGAGCGCTTTGGCGAACACCTGAATCTGGCTGTGCAGCAGCGCCGGGCTCAGCTTCTCGATGCAGCCGTCGGCGGGACCCGCGAGAAGGTAGTTCGGTTGCGGAATGTAGCCGATGGTCGGGATCCCCGCGCGCGAGAGCCCCCCTCCTTCGCCGAGCCACCCGCCGTTGACCGGATTGACCACGGCGGCGCGATCGCGGCTGCCCTTGAGCGCGTCGACCAGGACGTCGCCCATGGATTTGAGCGGTGTGATCGCAACGCTCCATTCATTCTTTCCGGTCGGTTTGTAGTGCATGGAGGCGTCGTCCATCCACTCGAGACAGCCCAGATGCTCGACGGTCAGCGCCGCGACGGCTTTCTTGACGAGATCGGGGTGCTTTTCGATGACGCCGCGAATGGAGGGCACCCACGGGCCGGCGAAATGTCCCGACGTCAGCGGAAACACCATCGTCCGCTTGCGCTCGCTCTTCGGAATCTTCGAGAAGTACTTTGCCAGCGCGAGAATCCCGATCGCACCATTCTCTTCGGTGGCATTGGGGCCGTCGGTGTGGGTATTGACGATGATGATCTCGTCGGCGGAGCTCCCGGGCAGCGTCGCGATGAGCGTGTCAGTCGGCGTGTCGGGAAAGATCTCGGCCTCGAGCACCACCGTCGCGGTCGCACCCGTGCCCGCGAGGCTCCTCAGCTTCGCGCCGGTCTCCCGGCCGACGTAGAGCCCGGGAACGCCTTGAGGGGGCCGAGAGAACGGCGTGTATTGATCCGCGGCATTGGCGTCCGACACATCGGTCCAGGCGAGAATGACGCCGACGGCCCCCGCCTTCTGGAACGGCGTCAGATCGCTGACGCCGCCGCGCGCGGGATGCATGGACTCCGGAAGTGTTTCGCCGGGCGGGTTGATGCCCCAAGCCTGATACATGCGCGCCCACTGGCGTGTGGCCGCGGCGAAATCGATGAACGCCACTTTCCCTTGGAGTCCGTCGAGCGTGAACGTTGGGTTGGAGCCGGCGAACACGAGCTCGCCGGTCACGCCGGCAGCCGGCGTCTGTCCCGAGTACGGAAAATACGACGTGACCGGTGCGGTGAACGAGGCGCCGGACAGCGGCTTCACGGTGATGGACGAGCGGCGCGCTTCCCATCGCGGCAGCGTGTAGCGTTCGCGGGCGACGTCGAGGCCAAGCGCCTTGAGATTTGTCGCGAGGAACTCGACAAATGTGGTGTGCGCTGGATTGCCCGTGTATTTCGGGCCCAGCTTCGCCATCCACACCTGGTGGTCCCAGACCTCCCGCTCGGTCGGCAGGAGCGCCGGCCGGAAGCCGGAAGGCGCTCCGGCGGCGAGGAGCGAGCTCAATGAAGTCCCGCCGGGGTCGACGGTTGCCAGCGTCGAGACCGAGCCCAGCCAGTGCATGAATCGCCGGCGGGAATACGCCATGATCGCCCTGCCTCCCCTGTCTACGGTATCTACTGCTTGACGAGCTTGCGCAGCGTGTGGCCGGTGGTGGTCTCACCAGCATACAACGCACCATCGGATCCTATCGCAATGCTCTCCGGCAGCGATCCCTCAATTGAGCCGCGAACCGAGCCGTCCATAGCGCTACCGAACAGGATCGCTTTCCTGTCGATCGGATCGGCGACGTACAGCGTATCGTCTGGCATGATCAGCAAGCCGCTGGGCCTGCCGAACTGCGTCCACTGATCGAGCAACCGGCCATCCTGATCGAAGATCTGGATGCGGCGATTCCCGCGATCGGCGACAAAGAGCCGCCCGCGGGAGTCGAACGCGACCGCGTGCGGCACGTTGAAGTCGCCCGGGCCGTCGCCCTTCTTTCCCCACGACTTGATGAATGTCCCGTCTCTCGAAAACTTCACGATGCGGGCGTTGACGTGGCCGTCCGCGACGAAAATGTCGCCGTTCCCCGCAACCGCGACGTCGCAGGCGCCGTTGAACGTCTGCGGCGTATCGCCCGAGACGCCTTTGGTTCCGAGCGTCAGCACGACGCGCCCTTCCGGAGTGAGCTTGAACACCTGCTGGCCGCGGCCGTCGGCCGCTCGTCCGTCGGTGATCCAGATGAAGCCGTTTCGGTCCACACGGAAACCGTGAGGCCACACGAACATCTGGTCGCCCCAGGTCTTGAGCACCTTTCCGGACGGATCCAGTTCGACGACCGGCGGTTCCCCGCGCCGCAGCGCGTAGATCTGTCCCTTCGCACCCACCGCAACGCCGGTCACCTCGCCCCATTCCATCCCCGGCAGGGGCGCCCAATGCTCGACGACGTGGTAGACGAGGTCGGCGGCATGGGTGATGTGGCCAGCGAAGAGAACCGCCGCCGCCATGCCGCCGGCGGCGACCGGGCCGAAGCGAATCGTGCGGACCATCTCGAAAGGCCGTGCCCCTTACTGTTGCTGCCTGTCCGTCGTCGTGGTCTTCGTCGAGGCCGCGCTGTAGTCCTCGGGACTCAGGTAGATGAAATCGATGTGCGCGATCGCCATTTCGTCAACGGTGCGCTCGCCGCTGCCGGTCCAGTTGCCGGGGTCCGGGTTGCGCCGGTTGGCGCTCGAGTTGTCGTGATAGCTGATCATGTGCAGCGTGGTGCCGGAGGGAAAGACCGGCGGGTTCTTGTACGCATACGTGATCTGCCAGAACGCGTCGAAATGCGGGACCGAGGAGATCAGCTCACTGTGGCCATCGGCGTAGATCGCCTCGAGCTGCATCGCCTTGCCCCGGTAGTGCATGTGCGGCTGGAACATCAGCAGCTTGGTCGGCTTGGGAAGCACGAAGTAGCCGTCGTGACGGACGTTGCTCGCG
>DASZFS010000255.1:0-1673 GCA_035939575.1 Vicinamibacterales bacterium
GCTTCTCGAGCAGCCCCTCCTTGACGGCCAGGATCATCACCGGATCGTCCATCTGCACGACCGAGAGATATTGCTTGTCCTTGTTCTTCTGCATCTTCTCGAGGTTCACCAGCGACCGCGTGCCCTCGTAGACGATCTTGCAGTCGTACTTCTTCTCGAAGAACGGCTGCACGATGCTTTCGACCCACGGCTTGTGGCTGGCGGCGCCGCCGATCACGATCTCCTTCGCCTGCGCCCGCACGATTGCCGGAGCGGCGACCATCGCCAAAACGCCCGCGCCCGCGCCTTTGAGTGCGTTGCGCCGGCTGATCCTTCGCGGTGCTGTCATGTCGAACCCCTTCGTGCTGTTGTAGAATACTTTATATCCGCGAGCTTGGCCGATAGAACGGCTGGTGCGCCTGCGGGTCGAAGTAGTTGCCGTAAAACTTCTTCACGTGCGGCAGCAGCGCCTTCGACAGCTTGCGCCGTTCGACCTCATCGTCCGAGAGCGCTTTCTGCAGATCGTCGTGCAGCGCCTTGAGCGCGCCGTCGCGATCGACGCGGGTGAAGCGGCCGTCGCGATAGATCACCTCGCCGTCGCACATGACGAGCTTGACCGCGTCGTTCTTCGCGCGCTGGATCACGGCGTCGAGCAACGGCGTTTCCTCGTCGAGATAAGGGTACGCGAGCTTGTGCCAATCGATCAGCACCAGGTCGGCGGCCTTGCCCGGCGCGAGCGTTCCGATCGTGCCCGCGTAGCCCGTGGTCTTGGCGCCGCCATCGGTGGCCATGCGGAACACCTGCGCCATGGTGGGCACCTCGTCGCCGATGCCGGGCACGCGGTGGGCGCGCAGTACCATGCGCAGCTCCTGGAGCATGTCGCGGTCGTCGTTGATGCCGGCCTCGTCGAGGCCGATCGCGGTGGTTATGCCCTTGGCCTCGAAATGGTTGAGCGCGGCGACGCCGGAACGCAAGCGGAAGTTGGATGAGCAGTTGTGGCAAACGCAGGTGCCGGTCTCGGCAAGCCGGTCGATGTCCTTTTCATTGAGCCACACGCCGTGCCCGAGCGTCATGTGCGGGCCGAGCATGCCGAAGCGGTCGATGTACTCGACCGCGGTGCAATTCCCGCGCCGACGGGCGTATTCCTTCTGGAACGCGGTCTCGAGAAGGTGCATGTGCATGGGCACGCCGTGCTTCTTCGACGCGTCCGAGAGCAGCGTGAGCGCGCGGTCCGAGCACCAGTGCAGGTTGGCGGGCGCCAGCTGGATCTTCACCCGCCGTTTGTTCTGATGCTTACGGTGCAGGCTCGCAAACAAGTCCATGCTGTCGTCGAGCGTCATCTTGAAGCGCGCGAACCAGCGCTTCATCGGGTCCTGCAGCTCGCGCGGCAGGCTCGCGATGAACTCCTCGTCCGCCTGATAGACCAGGCGGTTCTGGTCGCGCACCGCGTAGCAATAGGAGACCCGCATGCCGATGTCCTCGTAGGCGCGGATCACCTGCTCGGAGCGGGCTTCCACCTCGTTGAACGTGCCGGGCATCCAGCCGTGGATGTGCTGCACCGTGGTGATGCCCGAGGCGATCATCTCGAAGGCGGAGTAGAGCGTGTCGAGATAAAGATCGAGCGAGCGGATCACCATGCGGGTGATGAACCACAGCTCGAGCGGCATGTCGGGCGAGCCGAGCTGCACCGGCGT
>DASZFS010000256.1:0-6043 GCA_035939575.1 Vicinamibacterales bacterium
CCCGTTCTGAGGAGGCAAACTGCACGCGGCCATGAGTCTTCAGCCCATCCTCGTCGCTGGCCTCCGCCGCGTTGGCGCTACGAACGCGTGAGCGCTGCAAGCGTGTCGATGCCGCCGACCTCGAAGTCGTAGACGCTCGCGGCGCTGAGGGACTGCGAGAACCGCGCGCCGAGCTCGATGTGCGCGGGGTGCGCAAGGTACGCCTGGAGTCCGCCGAGATCGTCGAAGTCGATCACCGCCAGATAGTCGGCCGTGTCAGCGCTCGACGCCTCGTATCCGGCGCCGTGTCGGACGCGCTTTCCGATGCGTACCGCGCGAACGGTCGGAATGGCCTCGACCGCGCGGCGGAACGTCTCCACGAACGCGCGCCGATCGGCCGGCGCCAGATCGGCGCGCGGCTTCATCAACACCACGTGGGAAATCACGAGCCACCGCCCGTCTTCCACCATCCGCGCAACCAGTAGTATGCGCACCCGAGCATCTCGTGAGCGTTCGACGCTGCGAGCAGGAGGCCGTCGTCGCTCGGAAGGAACAGCCGCGACACGGGAAGATCGCGATCGAACTCCTGCGCGACCGCGGGAACCGCGGCGATGCCCACCGCACGAAACGCGCCCAGCGCCCGGCGCATGTGCGTCTGCGACGTCACGAGAATGACCTGCTCGACGCTCCGTGCACCAAGCATGGACGCGACGATCACGGCTTCGTCGCGCGTCGTCTTGGACACTGTCTCCACGACGATCCGGTCCGCCGGCACGCCGACGGTGACCAGCGCGTCACGCATCGTTTCACCGGTGGGCGTGGTGCGACGACGGGGGTGAGGGTTGCCTCCGGACGAGATGACGATCGCCGGGTCGACCAGCTTGAAGACGCGCGCGGCTTCGAGGACGCGCGCGGCGGCCGTGCGATCCACGACCGAGAACTTTCCGCCGGCCCAATCCTCGGCGTCGATGCTGCCGCTACCGAGGACGACCACCGCCGTGCGCCGCGCCGCCGCAACGCTCGCTGGCTGGAATGGCTTCAAGGATCCGACGATCGCCTGAGCGACGAGATACTGTCCCGAGTAGATGCTGGTAACCCCGAAGACGAGCGCACCTGCGAAGAGGACGCGCCGCGCTCGACGCGACGCGGGCCGGAACGCCACCCACGCAGCGGCGGCGAGAAAACACACCACCACGCCGCCGCCAGACAACAGATACCCGACCAGGTCGGATCCCGCGATCATTCGGGCGCGATTCTAGCTGCCTTTGGGCGGATCAGGTTTCTTGACGCCGTCTGCGGGTTTTCCAGGCTCTTCGCGCTTCGCGCGAGGGCCGGCCGATTCCTTCTGCCACGGCGGCGGGCCATCCGGCCTTCTGCCCTGCGTGCGCGGCCCGCCCGCCGGCTTGTTCTGCCACGGCCGATGCTCGCGATCTTTCGGCTTCCCGGCCCACGGGCGATCGCCCCGCGGCGGTCCGCCCGGCTTCCCAGTCCAGGGCGGATCACCACGCGGTGGTCCGCTCGGCTTCCCAGTCCAGGGGCGATCACCACGCGGCGGTCCACCCGGCTTCCCAGCCCAGGGGCGATCACCACGCGGCGGTCCACCCGGCTTCCCAGCCCAGGGGCGATTACCACGCGGTGGTCCGCCCGGCTTTCCAGTCCAGGGGCGGTCACCGCGCGGCGGCCCGCCGGCTGGCGGCTTCGCGGTCCATGGGCGATCACCGCGCGGTGGGCCGCCGCCCGGCGGTTTCGCAGTCCATGGGCGGTCGCCCCGTGGCGGTCTGCCGCCGGGCTTTCCTGCCCACGGCCTGTTTTCGCCTGATGCTGGACGGGGAGGAGCGTTCGGCGGAGGCTCGGGCCGGCTGTCGAATCGACGCGGGCCGGCCTGGCGATTGCGCTCCTCGCGGTGCTCGCGCTTTTCCCGACGACGCTTTTCCTTGTCGAAGCGCGCGCGCGGATCCTTGTGCTCGCCTCCCGGCCGCCAGTCTTTTCCCCGGCGGGCTTCGTCCCCTCGCGGAGCTCCGGGTGGGCCGGTCCCCCATTTTCGCCGCTGGAAGTCTTCGTGCTCCTGCTGCTGCGATTCCCACAACCGGCCGCGCGCGAACCACTTCAGCACGACGTTCTTGTTGGTGCGCTTCAACTGGTTGAGCGTCGGCAGCAGCTCCTCGGCCTCGCGCGCCCGGAACGCCGTGGGCGCAGCGTCGATGAGTATGGTCCAGTAGGCAAATCGAGGTGGCACGTTCTTATTGTAGGCCGCAGGCGCCGTTCACGCGCGCGACGCTACGCGCTCGTCGGGGACTTCTCGAGGCGTTTGAGCTTTTCGACGAGCGTCGTGCGTTTGAGGTTGAGCAGGCGCGCGGCGGCGCCTTTGTTGCCTCCCGTGCGCTCCAGCGATCGCTCGATGAGCTCGCGCTCGATTTCAGCGACGAAGGCGTCGAGGTCAATGCCCTCGTCAGGCAGTGTTACGGACGAGGAAACGACAGGCACCTGTGCCTGTTGAATCTCCGTCGAGAGGTCGTCGACGTCGATCTGCCCGCGCCCCGCGGTGAACGCGATGGCCCGCTCGATGGCGTTCTCGAGCTGTCGCACGTTGCCCGGCCAGTGATACGCCATCAGGCGCCGCATCGCATCCTGCGAGACGGTGGGCGGCTTCGCCCCGCGCGCCGCCACGAATCCGTCCCGCGTGAGCTTGTCGACAAAATGCTGGACGAGCAGCGGGATGTCTTCCTTGCGCTCGCGCAGGGGCGGAACGTGAACGGGGATAACGTTGAGTCGATAGTAGAGGTCCTCGCGGAACTCGCCCTGCGCGACCATCTTGACCAGGTCGCTGTTGGTCGCCGCGATGACCCGCACGTCGACCTTGGTGGAGTGCGAGTCCCCGACGCGCTCGAACTCGCGTTCCTGCAGGACGCGCAGCAGCTTCATCTGCAGCGCGGTGCTCATCGTCCCGACCTCGTCGAGAAAGAGCGTGCCCTTATGCGCCTGCTCGAGGCGGCCCTGGCGGTTTCCGACGGCGCCTGTGAACGCGCCCCTGACGTGGCCGAAGATCTCAGCCTCGAGCAGCGTTTCGGGGATCGCGCTGCAGTTCAGCGCGACGAAGCGATGCATGCGCCGGCCGCTGTTGTGATGGATCGCGCGCGCGATCACTTCCTTGCCGGTCCCGGTCTCGCCTGTGACGAGGATGGTGCTGTTCGTGGCCGCCACGGTCTCGAGCAGCTGAAACAGCTTCTGCATCGGGCGGCTCTTCCCGACGATACCCTCGAAACGGTACCGCTCTTCGAGCTGCGCGCGCAGATACGCGTTCTCGGATTTCAGCCGGCGCTGCTCGAGCGCGGAGTCCAGGACGTGCAGCAGCTCGTCGATCTGAAACGGCTTGCTCACGAAGTCGAAAGCGCCGCTCTTGATCGCGCCGACGGCATCCTTGGTCGTCCCGTAGCCGGTGACCACGATGGCGACGATGTCGGGGTACCGGCCGACGGCGGCCTGGACGAGCGAGGAACCGTCCATGCCCGGGAGCCGAAGGTCAGTGATGATGACGTCGAAGGCGAAGTCGGCGAGGCGGACCGCTGCAGCTTCGCCTGAATCGCATTGCTCGACCTGGTAACCCCGATCGCTCAGCTGTTGAGCGATGGCCTGCCGCAGCGGGGCCTCGTCTTCGACGAGAAGAAGATGTTTTTGGCTGTCAGCCATTTAGCGGAAGCGCCAAGATATTGACACACGGGGAAGGCAGGAATCCAGTCATTTAACCAGATAATCAAATTCATGGCTTCCGGCGTAGCCGTCGCCTCACACTCGTTTCCCAAGAATCCGACGCTGACGCGCGAGCTCCTCGAGAAGTATCCCGGCTCGATCTTCAACGGGACGCAGCAGCCGCTGAAGCGGGACGATCTCGTTCGTTTCCTGCGCGGCTACGACAAGGCCATCACTGGTCTCGAGACGCTCGACGAGGCGACGTTCGCGGCGCTCCCCGATCTCCGGGTGGTGAGCAAGTACGGCGTCGGGCTCGACATGATCGATCTCGCGGCTGCCCGCCGCCACGGCGTCTCCATCCGCTGGACGCCCGGGGTCAACAAGCAGTCGGTCGCCGAGCTCACCGTCGCGTTCATGATCGCTCTGGCTCGCAACGTGGTCCCGCTCGCGCTCGAGATGCGCGGCGGGCTCTGGACGCACGGTGGCGGACGGCAGATCTCGTCGGCGACGGTGGGCGTCCTCGGCTGTGGAAACGTCGGACAGACGGTCGCGAGACTCTGCCGCGCGTTTGGCGCGCAGGTGATCGCGCACGACATCAGGAACTACGAGGCGTTCTATCGCGAGGCAGGAGTGACGCCCGTTGCGCTCGACGCGCTGCTGAGTGAATCGGATTTTGTCAGCGTCCATCTGCCGCTGGACGGCTCGACGCAGGGCATGATCGGCGCGCGCGAGCTCGCGCTGATGAAGCCGGCCGCGTACCTCATCAACACCGCACGCGGCGGTATTGTCGACGAGCTCGCGCTGAAGCGCGCGCTGACCGATCACAAACTTGGCGGCGCGGCGTTTGACGTGTTCAGTCTCGAGCCGCCTGCCGATACAGATCTGTTGTTGTTGCCAAATTTCGTCGGCACGCCCCACATCGGCGGCAGCACCGCCGAAGCGGTGCTCGCGATGGGTCGTGCGGCGATCGAGGGGCTCGACGACGAGACGTGTGAGGTTGCCTTGACCACGTCCTGACACCCCGGCAGGGCGGCTGGAAGGGGGGCTGGGGCCCTCGCTACAGGAACCTCCCCGAGGGGCCGATACGACCTTGTGGAGGAAAGCACCCCGTGGAACGAAAAACGATTTCGATCATGAAGGCCTGTGAGCTGGTGGGTGTGAGTCGCCGGACCATCTACAACTGGCTGTCGAGCGGGAAGATCGAATATGTGCGCACCGCCGGTGGATCGGTCCGCATCTTCGTCGACACGCTCTGGCGCGACCCGAACAACGCCGAACGGCCTGCGGTTCAAGCGATGTGGCAAGCGGAGGGACGGAACCAGGCTTGATGCACCGTTCGGAGACCGTCGAAGAACTGCTGGCGAGAGGACCGATGGACGAATCTCCCGAGCTCCGTCTCCTCTTCCACCGCCTGAACAACCAGCTCGGAATCATCCTGGCGCACGCCGAGCTTCTCGAGGCCAAGGCGCCCGATGACATGAACCGCGCGCGCGCCGCGCAAGTTGTCTCGGGCGTGCTCGAGGCCATGGGCACCATCAAGGAACTGCGTCGCCTGACGATCAGCCCCGCCGAACCGCAAGAGCCAGCGACAGAATCGTAATTAGTCCGCCAAATTTTTGGCAACGCGGTACACGCGATCGTCAATATTTTGACGAAATGCACGCTGCTGCGCGTCATTCCCCACCTCACGTTACAAGACAGAGCACAGCAGTAAGTCATTTGCAATCACTACTTCCAGCTATTGCACCGCGTCAGGTGGGTTACAGCGGAACACAGACTCTGCTGTTGGTACTCCCGTTGCGATCTGGGGCAGGCGCCTGCACACGCCGTGTAGGGTTCGTTCCGACTCCGACAGGAGAAGAGAGAATGCGCGCCCAACCCGTCGCCGCTCATCAGAATCGCCGGATCGTGGCCGGTCTTCCGTTCGTCGAAGCCCTGGCACGACGCATGGCCGCGTCCATGCCGAACTCGATCGATATCGGCGACCTCGTGCAGGATGGCGTGATCGGGCTGATCGACGCCGCTCACCGGTTCGACGAGGCGCGCGGCATCAAGTTCGAGACCTTCGCCGAGCGCCGCGTGCGCGGCGCGATGATCGACGCGCTGCGAAGAGACGCCTGGCCGCGCGGCGTGCGGCGTCAACGTCGTGAGCTCGACGCCGCCCGCGAGGCGCTGCGGCGCGAGCTCGGACACGAGCCATCGATGGCCGACCTCGCGGCGCGCGTCGGCTCCGACGAGAAACGCCTCAGCCGCACGATCGTCCGCATCAACACGATCGAGGCCACCTCGCCCCTCGCCACGGGCGAGCACATGGACGAAAGCTCCCTCCCGACCGCCCTCGTCCCCTCCGAACCCGACTCGCCTGACACGGCATACG
>DASZFS010000257.1:0-1508 GCA_035939575.1 Vicinamibacterales bacterium
TCTGCCGCTGTACAACCAGGACAACGAAGCCAATCCCGGTCCCGAGGTGCTGCGCTTCAAGGACGAGATCAGCAAAGCCGACGGCGTTTTGATCGTCACGCCGGAGCACGACCGCACAATGCCGACGGCGCTCAACAACGCCGTGCACTGGGGCGCGCGGCCGTTCGGCAAGAGCGTCTGGCCCGGCAAGGTCGGCTTCATCACCGGGACCACGCCGGGCGCTCTCGGCACCGGGCTGGTGCAGGCGCATCTGCGCTCGGTGATGCTCGGACTCGGCGTGACACTGCTCGGCGGCGAGGCCTATGTCAGCTTCAAGCCGAACCTGTTCGACGATCAGGGCAATATCGGCGACGAGACCACGCAAAAATTTTTGCAGGGATTCGTCGACCGTTTTGCCACGCTGGTGGGGAAACTATCCGGGAAAGCTTAGTGCTCGCTTCGCTGCGGTCCGTCACCCTGAGGTGTGAACGCAGCGAGCCTCGAAGGGCGACGGCCCGGGCGGAGCAGCATCCTTCGAGGCCCGCGCTGCGCGCGGGCACCTCAGGATGACGGATCAGTGATTACATCCCCTCCGGCCCGCGCGCGATGGCGACGACGCCGGTGCGCGAGACTTCGACCAGGCCGACCGGCAGCATCAGCGCGATGAAGCTTTCGATCTTCTCCGACGCGCCGGTGATCTCGAACACGAAGCTTTCGGTGGTGGCGTCGATGACACGGGCGCGAAACGCGTCGGCGAGGCGCAGCGCCTCCATGCGATGCTCGTCCTTGCCACGGACCTTGACCATGGCGAGCTCGCGCTGGATCGCCGGCCCTGCCGTCGTCACGTCGACGACGCGGTGCACCGGCACCAGGCGGTCGAGCTGGTTCTTGATCTGCTCCAGCACCATCGGCGTGCCGCGGGTGACGATGGTGATGCGGGAGAGATGCTTCTCGTGCTCAGTCTCCGAGACAGTGAGCGAATCGATGTTGTAGCCGCGGCCGGCGAACAGTCCGATGACGCGCGCGAGCACGCCGGGCTCGTTGTCGACCAGCACGCACAGAGTACGGGTCTCGATGCGCTCGCTGACAGCGGCGGATGGGTAATGCGACGTCGACGTGTTCACGGCATTCTCCTAGACCAGCATCTTGCCTGCCTCGGTGACGGCGTCCTCGACGCTGACGGCGGCGTCGCCGAGCAGCATCTCGTTGTGGGCGCGGCCCGAGGGGATCATCGGGAAGCAATTCTCCGCCGGATCGACCACGCAGTCGAAGATCACCGGCCTCTTCACCTCGATCATCTCAAGGATCTTGGCGTCGAGATCGGCCGGCCGCTCGCAGCGGATGCCGTGGGCGTGATAGGCCTCGGCGAGCTTGACGAAATCGGGCAACGCCTCGCTGTAGGAGTGGGAATAGCGCCCGCCGTGCAGCAATTCCTGCCACTGCCGCACCATGCCCATATATTTGTTGTTGATGATGAAGATCTTCACCGGCAGGTCGTACTGCACCGCCGTCGAAATCTCCTGCATGGT
>DASZFS010000258.1:0-18220 GCA_035939575.1 Vicinamibacterales bacterium
GCCGGGAGTTGGAACCATCAACCGCGAGATGGCGCGGCTGTTCAGCATGGTCGAAAGCGCGGATGCGCGGCCGTCGGAGCCGCTGCAGGCGGCATCGGCCGCGTGGTGTACATCGCTCAGGGGTGCGTTCGATTCATGGAAACAGTTGAGCGGACCGGAGTTGGCCGCCGCCAACGCCGCGCTCGCGCGAGCGCAGCGACGTGCGATCGAGATTCCCGGGGCGCCGGCCATGCCGATCTGCCCGCGATAGGACCACAACCCATCTCATAAATGGGCTGAATGCTCTGACGCGGGGGCTGAAGACTCGTGGCCGCGTGCAGTTGCCTACGCCCTCGATTCCTTCATGAGATCGCTTCTAGTGGGCGCGCGACTATGCGGCCCTGGTCGACCGGCCGAGCAGCGCCTTGACCCGGGCCGCCAACCGGCGCGGCTCCACCGGCTTGACGACATAGTCGTCGGCGCCGGCGTCCAGCACGTTCGCTTCGCTCTCCACGCTTGATTCGGACGTCAACATCAGGACGCGGACGTCGGACGTGCGGGGATCTTGACGCAGCGCTTTGACCATGGCCAGGCCGTCCATGCCCGGCATGTTCAGATCGCTGACGATGACGTCGGGACGCGTCGCCAGCGCCATCGCGAGCCCCGCGGACCCGTCCTCGGCGACTACGACCTCGAACCCTTCGAGTTCGAGAAAGTACTTCACGACGGACACGATCGTCGGGCTGTCCTCGACAACGAGGACCCGCCGGCGATCGCTCGCGCTCCGCGCGTCGGCGCTCTCGGCGTGATCGTGAGCCCCTGCAGGTACTGTAGGTACTGTAGGTACTGTCGGGACAGTCGGAAGCGTTGGCCCTGTCGACACTGCCGCCGCTGTGGCACTCTCGGAACCCTCGGCGGTTTCGACGTGCGGCGCGATGCGCAGCACCTCCTCGATCGTGGTCAGCCCGAGCGCGGCCCTCGCGATGCCGTCCTCCATGAGCGTGCGCATGCCGGCCTTGCGCGCCGCTCTCCTGATCGCCTGTTCGGAGCCGCGACTCGAGATCAGGTCGCGCACCTCGTCGGTCACGGTCAGAACCTCGTGAATCGACACTCGCCCCTTGTAGCCAGACCCGGCGCACTCCTCGCAGCCCGCGCCCGCGACCCAGTGCGCATCGGCCGGCACGGCCCGACTATCGAGCCTGGCCATCAGGTCCGCCGACGGCGCCTGCGGCCTCGCGCACGCGGGACATGGCCGGCGCACGAGACGCTGCGCCACGATGCCGACGAGCGACGACGCGATGAGAAACGGCTGGACGCCGAGGTCGAACAGCCGGGTGATGGTTGCGGGCGCGTCATTAGTGTGAAGCGTGCTGAGGAGCAGGTGGCCTGTCTGGGAGGCTTCGAGCGCGATGTCCGCCGTCTCGCGGTCGCGAATCTCACCAACCAGAATCACGTTCGGGTCCTGACGGAGAATCGATCGCAGGCCCGCCGCAAACGTCACGCCCGCCCGGGGATTGATCTGCGTCTGGTTCACACCCGGGATCTGGAACTCGATGGGATCCTCGAGCGTGATGATGTTGTTCGTCGGCGACTTGATTGTGTTGAGGGCTGTATAGAGTGTCGTGGTCTTGCCGCTGCCGGTCGGACCCGTCACGAGAATCATCCCCTGCGGGCGCGACAGGAATGATTTGAGCGCCTGCAGGTTTGCTGGAGTGAACCCGAGCTGGTCCATCTGCAGCGCCGTCGTGTCTGCCTTCAGCAGCCGGATGACGATCTTCTCGCCGAATTGCGTCGGCAGCGACGAGACGCGAAGGTCGATTCGGCTTCCTTCGAAGCGCAGGCGGCTGCGCCCGTCTTGAGGCTTCCGCCGTTCCGAGATGTCCATGCCGGAAATGATCTTCAGGCGCGAGATCGTGTGGTCCTTCAGATGCAGCGGGATGGTCAGGACTTCTCGAAGGAGGCCGTCGACGCGCTGCCGGACCTGCACGATCGATTCCTGCGGCTCGATGTGAACGTCGCTGGCCCCCGCTTTCGCGGCATCGCTCAGAATCAGGTTCACGAGACGGACGATTGGCGGAAGCTTGGTGTCTTTCGCAAGCTCGGTGGGATCGATCGCGTCCTGCTCCTCGTCGTGCTGAGCCTCGACTTCTCCTTCGGGCCTGGCCAGGCTCAGCATGTCGTAGGTGGTCTCAACGACCGCAGGGGCGGAATCGGGGTAGACCCGGTGCATCATCTTCTCGAACCACGTCTGGGTCACCGCGACAGCCGTCGTTTTCTTGCCCGTTCGAAACTCGACGTCCTGGACGACAGAGTAGTCTGAAGGATCAATGACGGCCAGCCGAAGACGGTTGCCCTCGAGCCCGAGCGGCATCACTCGGCGCTTCTGGCAGAACTCCTTCGGCAGCAATGCCACGGCCTCCGTCCCGACCCGCGCGGTGTCGTCGTTAAAGCACTCGAGGTGGAGCGCCGACGCGATGCTGGCCGTGATCGCTGATTCATCGGCCAGCCCGAGATCCGCGAGCGACCTCGGGAGCGTCGCGCCCGACTTGGCCTGGGCGTCAATCGCACGAGCCACGGCGGCCGCGTCCACGACACCGTTGCGGATCAATAAATCACCAACGAATCCATACGAGCTCATGGTTCTGGTGTGTAGCCAGATCCGAGCCGAATCAGAAATAGACCAGTGATCGAGGTCTAACCGGCTGACCGTATTAGCCTTCTGACCCTGAGCCCGCCTGCCAGGCGAGCGTTACTTAGGGTCTCTGCGCCACAGTTCTGGAGCCGCCGCCATAGAGCGCGCGCCATTGGTTCGAATGGCACCCAGCTTCAGGATGCCTCGAGGCGAATCGCAACTGCACACCACTGCGCGCCCACGCCCTGCCCAGGCCCGACGTGAGCATGCGAGTGGGCCTTGCGGTAATGATCTCGTTGGACTTCCAAGCGCGGTACCGGGCTTGCTGTTATGGCGGCGATGACGAACGCCGCCGGTCGCGAGGACGCGTCGAAAGACGCGTCAAGAGACGCGTCGAGAGACGTGTCGAGAGGCCCGTCGAAAGATGTCTCGAGCAGCCAGGTACTCCTGATGGAGCTGGCGGCAGAAGTCTCTGAAGAGACCGCACAGCGCCAGAAGCTTCAAGCGGAGCGCGCGGCTGCCGCAGTTCCCGTCGCGCGATCGCAGATCACGCTCGGCGCGACGCTGATAGCCGTGCCCGTACTGATTGTGCTGCTCGTCGTGAATTTCGTCGCGTCGCCGGCCTCGGTCGTGCCTGACTCGCCGCGCGAGGCGTTGAACTTCGCCATCAAGCAGATCGAGAACTTCCGCGACGACTACTCGAAACTCCCGGATACGCTCATCGAAGCCGGACCGTTCACAGAGCGGGAATTTTCCTACACGAAGAAGCCTGATGGTCAGTATCAGCTTGTCGTTCGAAAGCATGGACAGGTGCTGACCTACGATTCCCCTCACGAACGGAGACGATGATGGATGTGTCGCGAGGGGAGCGCGGGTTGACGCTGGTCGAGCTGATACTCGTCTCGGCGATCATCGGCATTCTCGCAACGGTCATCGTGCCGCGTGTCATCCAGGCCCGCATGTCGTCGGTCGAAGCATCGACGATTGGTTCCCTTCGCGCGCTCAACGGCGCCCAGGCGATTTTCGCGTCGAGTTGTGGGAGTGGGCGTTACGCCCCATCGATCACATGGCTGGCGACCGCGCCTCCTGGCTCGACCACCAAGTTCATCGGCCCGGAGTTCACGACGGACCCGGTCAAGCGGCTCAATTATCAATTCACGCTGACAGCCGGAACCGCCGACGCCAAGGCCCCGAAGACCTGCAACGGTCTGGCCGCGGGGCTGGCGGCCTCGAACTATTTCCTTGCCGCCGATCCCTACGTGGTGGACCCGGCCAACGCAGGCCGGTACTTCGGGACGAGCTCCGACGGCCTCATCTTTCAGGCCACGACCAAGGTCCGCGCGTTCTACTCGGGCCCTGCACCGGCGCCCGCCATACCGATCCAATAACCAGCAACCGGAGCAGGCGCGCTATCATGTACGCTCGCGGAGGCGGGAGGGATGGCCGCTCACTCCGCCAATATCAGCAGCCTCGCCGGGGGTGGCGTGACGGCTCACGACCCGATTTTTCGCGACGACTTGTTCGCCGAGCCCACGGGTTGGCTCCTGTTTCATGCCGACGGCCGAATGACCCAGCGACTTCGTATCGAAGGCGGCGGTGCGATGTTCACCGAGACGCGGCTGGTGATTCGGGCGCCGGTTGAAGCCATTGTGGCGAAACTGCAGGGCGCATGGACCTGGTGGCGCGAAGGCCAGTACCGCAATCGGGTTGAACACCTCGACGGCACGATCCAGTACGAGCATTTCCCCCTGCGGTTCATGATTCACGTCGACTCGACGATGTATCCTCCGCTGCCGCTCGATCGGGAAGGCGTGAGGATTCGGATCGAGATTCTCGACTACATGAGCGGCACACTGTACTTCGACGTCCTTCCCAGGCTGGACGGGGCGAGCGAGTTCTGCAGCCGCTTCGCTGGCGTTCGCGTCACCGGTCCGTTCCGGTTCCTGCCGTACAACGGCTACGTGGCCGCGCGAATCCACCTTCTGGCAGAACGAGGGGATTTCCCCTATCCTCGGGGCACCGGGTTCGCCGGCCTCGTCGACGAGCTCGAGGGTCACGCGCGCGCATCGACCTGACGGGACGAGCGGCCCAGCGTCATCGGAGAACATCATGAGCCAGGGGTTGGTGGAGCGGTATCACAACGCGTGGACCCACGGCGACTTCGATACCGCCCGAACGTGCCTCGCCGACGATCTTGATTTCAAGGGCAGCATCGACACGTTCCATGGCGCTGACGCGCTGATGGCGCCGCTCCGGACGTTTCAGAGCATGCTGCGGAAGGCGACGCTGTTGTGCGCAGTCTTCGAAGGGGACCGGGCGGCGCTGCTCTATGACTGCGACACGGTAACGCCGGCTGGCCTGATTCGGACGGCCGAGTTCTTCACCATCGTCGGTGGCAAGATCAGCGAGATTCGACTCGTCTTCGACGCCACCGAATTGCGCAAACTCATGCCGCCGGCCTAGTCTTGTCTCTAGAGACTAGACCCCGGCGGCGCGATCAAATCGCCATACCTCGATGGCAGAGCTCGGGCAGCGACTTCGGGTCGGTCCAGTCGGGCACCGCCAGCCACATCAGCCTCGAGTTGGTCAGCATGTCGTAATGCTGCATGAAGTGTTGCGCCAGCATTCGCTTTTCTAGCTGCGTCATCGAGATCCCGAGCGTCCGTTCCGCCAGACCGCCCGTGAGGAGGTTGGCGGCGGAGATGTACGTCGAAATCGGGTCGACGCCCTGCACTCGCAGCGGCAGCTGCTCTGCGATCGTCTTGACCGGGCCCATGAGCTTCGAGGCCATGTCGAACGTCATCAGATCGGCCAACTTGAAACCCCACGCAATCGGATCGATGTCGACGCTCAGGATCTTCTCCGGGCGATTGGCGAGGAACGACGCCTTCACGCGGATCACGCCGCTCGAGAGCAGCTCGAACACGATCGATTGGTACCCGACGGCAAAACACCCGGGACCGTAAACGAGCGGGCTCTGATCGGCGTGGCACATGAGGCCGTACCCGAAGCCATATTCACCAAGCACGTCCGGTGAGGGATCGTCGCGATCGACAATCGTCTCCGGCGCCAGCACGAGGTACATGACCTCCCTGAGTGGCAGCGCCATCTTCAAGGCTTGCGGCCCCCACGGCGCCAACCCGATGTTGAAGTCGAACAGGTTGACCCGCATGGTCACCCAGTCGTAGTCCGTGCCAATTGTGCGCAGGTCCACGATGGCTCCACGCTCGTCGGACCTGAAGCTCGCGACGCGCCCGGTGTCCTTACGCTTGTACAGAACCTGCTCGTAGCCAAACCCCACGCGCCGGTCTGACGCCTCGGGCAGCCAGCTGAGCGGCCTCATGAACGGGGCTCGTCCATCGTGGTCGGAGGCTACCGCGACTTCCGGCTGGCGGGTATGGCTGGTCCGCATGAAATACCTGAGCACGAACTCCCGCAGCTGATCCCTGGTCGCCGTTGCGCGGGCGTTCTTTCTGTCGTCAAACAGCATGTGTTGGACGACGCCTTGCACCGGGATCTGCCGGCCGTCGATGGCGACGGTGTCGAAGAAGCCGTAGCTGCGATCGTCCCGGTTGAACTCGCGCACGATTTCGAGGCGTTCCACGCGCGCACCACCGGCGTCCAGCCGTCGCACCCACTCCTGCAGCTGCAGGCCGTCGCTTCGCGTCTTCTCGACGCGTGCGAGTATCTTCTCTTCCCACGCGCTCAGGCTGGCCGGCGTACCTCCGACGGGGCTTCTTGATTCGTGCGGCCAGCATTCGTCGAGGGAGGCGCGCAGCCGACGCTCCGCGTCCGAGATGCGAATGACGTAAAGGTTCGCCTGGTTCCCTGGCGCGTCGCCGACCACGCCGTTCATGCTGAGCATGCCGACAGCGCCCTCGAACGACCCCGTCCCGCTGAGAAGCGGGCCAAAACCGCCGACACGGAACAGGGACTGCCCGTTGACGGTGGTCTTGAAGGCGCGACCCTCGACGAGGTTCGCGGCAAGAGTTCCGACCACGTGACCGGACGGATCCAGGAAAGAAAAGACGCTGTCCGTCGTGCGGATCGGCGAGATCGGCGCCGGATCCCGCGGGTCAAACTCCAGAACGCTGGTCACACGCCCGACCAGGGGCCCTTCAGCGACCGTCGCTCGAAGGCCGTCCGTCGACCCCACGTCGAACTCCGTGTGCACCATCCGTAAGCGCTCGGTCACCCGCCATCCGCGCGCCTTGCCGTCGGGAGCGGTTCGTACCTCGACAGGCAGATCGGGGTCGACCTCGCCGAGGAGAACCAGAAACGTCGTGCGCGGATCGGGCTCGGCCTCGGGCACCAGGCGGGCAATCGCTGCGTCCGTATTGAGCTGGCCGTCAGGATCGAGAAAGCGCGCCACGAAGTTGATGAACAACCCGGTGGGTGGGGTGATGTAGCCATTCACGACGATCGTGCCGGACAGTCCCTTGAGGTTGCCGAAGCCCTCGATCACATCAACGACGGCGCCGATGCGCAGCTGGTGCTGCCCGTTCACGAAAACGGGGAATGTCCTGCCGCTGCCGAGACCCCGAAGGCCGCTCCCCCGTCCATCGGCGAATTGCATCTTTCCATCGAGCATGACGAATCTCTGCGAACGCGTCTGATCGAGCGGCGTGGGCGGCGGCACGCGGCCGAGGCCAGGCTCGAAGTCGTCCGGTGCAACCATCCACTTCATGGAGACATTGCCGATCGCCTCGCCGACGGCGTTCGCCGCACGTACCCCCGAGCTCCCGTCCGGCGGCAGCGCACGGACGTCGAACCGGTGCATTTCCTCGTTGACCTCCACACCGATCATCGCAATCGGCATCGCTTGAGCGATTCGGTCGAGCCATTCAGGTCCGACGACGTCTCCGAGCCGGGCGATCAGCGGCATCATCCCGGATTCGAGCATCAATGATCCCAGAACGTTGGTCGGCACCATCAGCGGCGAGTTCACCCGGCTGGCGTCCGACCGCGAGAACACAGACAGATACGACGCGACTTGCAGCGTGGACGACGACGGCTTCAAATCGCTGCGGTCAAGGTTCATCGATGTGGTCTCCGGCTGCCATGCCCAGGCCCCAAGAAGTCTTGGGGGCCTGCGAATGAAATGTGAATCGGGCTCCGCCTTGAGTCAACAAGATTCTCGACGGTATACTCCCGAGCGTGAGCTCGCGATTGCGTACGTTCGCGACTCGATCAGACGCGTTCGCAGAGAAATGACGCGGGTGTACCGGCGGATTCTGGCTGTCGCGACCCTCCTCGCGATGCTCGCCGCCGCGTCAGTTGGCGGCATGTACCTCCGTTATCCCGGCTTCACACGAGCGGTACTCAACCAACTTCGGTACGCCGACCTCGTTCAGAACCGCAACCTCGCAGCATGCCTCGTCTATTGGCTGCAGTTCATGCAGAAGCTCACGATCAATCCTTCGACACACGTGTGGGGTTTCGAGGGCATCGCGGGAACCAGCGATTTCGAAGGCGGACAACTGGCCTACCATCGCGGAGATTTCTCGGGAGCCATCGACAGATTCAGTCGCGCGCTGCAGCGTGACGGCGAGTCCAAGGATCGTGTGTTCTGGCTGGCGATCTCGTATCTTCGTGCCGCGGACGTGGACAATTGTCTCGCGCATCTCCTGAGGCCGCACGACGAAGGCGACGCGCCAGGAGGTCCCGGCCAGTACTGCGCGCTGCCCATTACGCGGTTCCACGAGCGCCGGGCCAGCGCGGAACACGCTGCCGGCCTTTTCGAGCATTTGCTCGACCAATACGGCCTCGATCGCCTTCACCAGTGGCTGCTCAACGTGAGCTGGATGGTGCTCGGCGGTTTTCCAGACCGCGTCCCGCCGCGCTATCGGATCACCGGATCGTTTGTCGATGCATTCTACGGCGGCGGCGTGCCCGAGATGTCCGCTCGGTACTCCGACCTCAAGTTCGTCGAACGAGCCGCCGAATTTCACCTCGACCGATACAGCACCGGCCGCGGCATCGCCGTCGAGGACTTCGATCACGATGGCTATCTCGATATCGTCACTGGCGGCAATTTCGACAGCGTCGTCTTCTACCACAACGACGGCGGTCGAGACTTCTCGGACCGTACCGCGGAGGTGGGGCTCGAGCACATCACCCAGCCCTTCTCGATTGTGGCCGCGGATTACGACAACGACGGCTGGGTGGATCTGTTCATCTCACGACCCTTCGGGCGCTACTCGCTGTACCGCAACGACCACGGCGTCTTTCACGACGTCACGTCAGAGACCGGTCTGCTCGACGGGCTGGCGGCCGACGAGGTCACCGCGACGTGGGTTCCCGCCTTCGCCGACGTGGACAACGACGGCCGCCTCGATCTGTTCCTCAGCCAATGGGGAATGAAGGTGCCGTTCACCAGGGGGCTGATGGCGCGGCCGCGGTCCGATTCCCGTTTGTTCATGAACGAGGGCGGTCGGTTCGTCGACCGCACGCGGGAATTCGGGCTGGCGCCGCTCGTTCGCGATCAGTTTTTTCTGGGCACGGCCTTCGGCGACTACGACGGAGACGGCTTCGATGACCTGTTCCTGTCCAGCCCCCTCCTGAACACCAGCGTGCTCCTGCACAACGTCGGCGGGCGCCGGTTCGAACGCGTGCCGTACGATGACCGCCACGAAGGCGGATTCGCGGCCGCGTTCCTCGACCTGAATCAGGACGGCCGCCTCGATATCTTCCAGGCGGGGTTTGGCGACGCCCGCACCAGCACGGCGCAAGCGGTGTTCGGCGAAGGGACGTGGACGCACGCGGCGGGCCACACGACGGTGCACATGCAGCGCGACGCCGGCCGGTTCGAGGATCGGAGCCGGATGTTCAGCATGCCGATGGGCACCATGGGCTCGACCTTCGGTGATGTGAACAACGACGGCTGCTACGATTTTTATCTCGGTACCGGCGGGCCCGAAGGATGGTTCGTCCTGCCCAACTTGATGTACATGGGCCGTCCCGAGGGCAGCGGCTGCAGCGAGGCTCTCGACAACGTATCGATGCTGTTCGGGCTCGGCACGCTCCAGAAGGGCCACGCCGCGGTCTTTTTCGACTTCGACAACGATGGCGATGAAGACTTGTACTCGAGCCTGGGCGGCATGTGGCCCGGCGACGCGTGGCCCAATCAACTGTTCGTCAACGAGTCGACGAGCCGGAACACGTGGGTGGGTGTCCGCCTGCGGGGGCGCCAGACCAATCGCATGGGCGTCGGCGCACAGCTGGCGGTGCACACACGGACGAAGGACGGTCAGCCGGCCGTGCGGTACGCGGTCATGAATAACAAGACCGGATTTGGCAGCGCACCGTACCTGCTGCACGTGGGCCTGCGCGATGCGGACCGCATCGAACGCATCGACGTGCGGTGGCCCGTATCGCGATGTGCGCACTCCTACGCCGCCACGATCAACACCATCAATCTTCTGGACGAAGCCGCGTGCGACAAGACGCAGACTGAGGCGGCGGGGAGCGGTCGGCCCTAGTGGGCACGTCGGCGCCGTTTCCCGACTGAAAGGACAACTTACTTGACCCTGAAACACGTGGCCCCGTCGATCGTGACCGACTCGAAGGCGGCGTCGGCATTGGTCGTCGTCTCCGCTGCGCCGAGCAGCATGTGCCCGCCCGGCGTGAGCAGCCGTCCGACGCGGCGCAGGATGCTCTTCTTCGTGTCCGGATCGACGTAGATCAACACGTTGCGCAGCAGGACGAGGTCCATCCGTGGAAGTCGCGGCCACGGCTCGATGAGATTGATCTGATGGAACTCCACCATGTCCCGGATGACCGGACGGAGCGTCCAGCCGCCGCGGTCCGGCTGGAAGTACTTCACGAGCAGGTGCGCAGGCAGGCCTCGATTCACTTCGAGCTGACTGTAGCGGCCGGCCCGGGCACGGTCGAGGATGTCGCGGGATAGATCGCTGCCCACAATCCGCAGGTTCCAGGACGCAACAGGCACGAGCTCGCGCAACATCATCGCGATGCTGTACGGCTCTTGACCGCTCGAGCAGGCTGCGCACCACACGTTCAGCGATCGCTCTTGGCTGCGCGCCGCCAGGAGCCTCGGCATCAGCGTGTTCTTGAGCATCGCAAACGCGCGGGCATCTCTGAAGAAGAGCGTCTCGTTGTTCGCCATGGCCTCGATGACCTTGCGGTGCAGCTCACCGAAGGGCGCCGACCGCAGGCTTTCGACCATTCCCTGAAACGACGAAAACCCTTCCTGCTGGACGACGGAGCTGAGACGCGATTCAACGAGGTACTCCTTGCCCGGCTCCAGCAGCAGAGCTGAGTGATCGCGGACAAGACCGCGGATGTAGTTGAACTCGCCCCCGCTGATCGTCATCCCTGTTCCTCGGCGAGCGCAGTCTGCCGATGGTGCCGCACCCGCTCGGTGATGGCCGCCCCCAGCGCCCCCAGCGGAACGATTCGGTCGGCGATTCCCGCCCGGACGATGGATCCCGGCATGCCCCAGACAACAGAGCTCGCCTTGTCCTGCACGAGGACCTGGCCTCCCTGCCGGTAGACCTCCTCGCATCCGTTCAAACCATCGCGGCCCATTCCGGTCATGACGACCGCTAGCGCGTGCGGGCCGTAAACGTCGGCAACGGATCGAAACAGGACATCCGCCGCCGGCCGGCACGAGTTCTCGGCCGCGTCACGGTGCAGTCGCATCCGGACCGCGTCGCCGTCGCGCTCGACCGCCAGGTGAAAGTCACCAGGCGCAATCCACGCACACCCTGGCGAGAGGACCTGTCCCGCCACCGCCTCGGCGACACGGATCCGGCATCGTGAGGCCAGCCGCGCCGCCAGCAGCTTGGTAAAGCTCGCCGGCATGTGCTGGACGATCAGGATAGGCACGGGGAAATCCCCGTCAAAGCTCGGCAGCAGCTCGGTGAGCGCGCTGGGGCCGCCCGTCGAGACGCCAATCGCCACGACGTCGATCCGATGCGCCGGCGAGCTGGCGCCGCCGCGATCGGCCACCCCCACGCCCTCCTCACGCCGCCGTTGCTGGCTGGTCGGCGCGATCTTCGCCGCCAGCTCAAACGCCAGCATCTTCATCCCGTCGTCCGACCGATCCGAGGCCGCCGGCTTGGTGACGTAGTCCTTGGCGCCGAGGGACAGCGCTTCCACGGTGGCCGCTGCACCTTCTGCAGTAGGCACGTTGAGCACGATGACGGCAAGCTGCGGGTGCGCCTGCCGGATGGCCGCAAGCGCGCCCAGACCGTCGACGCCGGGCATGTCGATGTCGAGTGCGACGATGTCGGGCCGGAGCAGCGGGATCTTCATCAGGGCGATACGGCCGCTCGAGGCCGAGCCCGCGACCGCCACATCGGGATCTCGCGAGAGCGCAGCGGTTAACCCGCGACGCAGGACAACCGAGTCATCCACGATGAGGACACGCGTCTTCGCCAACGGTCAGGCTTCGATGAAACCGAGCAGCTCGAGCTTTTCACGGATCATGTCGCGCGTGAACGGCTTCATGATGTATTCGTTCGCGCCGGCTTCGAGCGCTCTCGCGACGTGCGCCAGCTCCGTGTTGGTCGTGACCATCATCAGCGGCAGCTCGTCGTACTGGCGCTCGGCGCGAACCGCCTCGACGAAGGACAGGCCGTCCATTTCCGGCATGTTCCAGTCAACGAGGACGACGTCGACGACGTCGGCCTGTTTCATGCCCCGCAGCCGCTCCAGCGCGTCGCGGCCGTTCACCGCTTCGGTGACGTCGAAGCCCAGCTTCTTCAGGTGCTCCGCGAGTATCATCCTGATGGTCGTGGAATCGTCCACGATGAGCGCGTGCATGTAATCTCCTTCGCCTGGGTACGACCTACACCCGCGCGGCGGCGCCGGTGTGGTTGCCGTTCGCGACCTTGAACAGTCCGACGATTTTCTGGAGCTCGGTTGCCATTTCCGCCAGCTCGCCCGCCGCGGCCTGTGTGCTGTGCGCGCCGCCCGACGTGCTCCTGGTCGCCTGCGCGACCGACGTGATGTTCTCGGTGACGTGCGACTCGCCGAGAGCGGCCTCCGCGATGTTGCGCGCGATCTCCTGCGTCGTCGCGGTTTGCTCCTCGACGGCGCTCGCCATGGTCGTCGAGATGTCGTGCATTTCGGCGATGACGTCGCCAATCTCGGCGATCACCGTCACGGCTTCGGTCGTGCCGGTGCGAATCGCCTGAATCTTGTCGCTGATCTGCCTGGTGGCCTTGGCCGTTTCGTTGGCCAGCTCCTTCACCTCGTTGGCGACGACGGCGAAGCCTTTGCCGGCAGCGCCCGCGCGCGCCGCCTCGATCGTGGCGTTGAGGGCGAGCAGCTTGGTCTGCTGGGCGACCGACTCGATCACCCTGACCACCTCGCCGATCTCGGCGCTCGACTCGCCGAGATGGCTCATCGTCGCGTTCGCGATGCGCGCCCTTTCCACGGCGCGCGCGGCAACGCCGGCGGCCGCGGTGGCGTTCTTCGAGATCTCGCTGATGCTGACCGTCATCTCTTCGGTCGCCGCGGCGACGGTCTGAAGGTTGCGCGTGACCTGCTCAGCGGCGGCGGCGACGACGTTGGCCTGCGCGGAGGTCTCTTCGGCGCCGACGCCCATCTGGTGGCTCACGGCGAAGAGATTGTCGGAGGAGCCCGCGACACCCTGCGTGCTCTTCGCGACCCGGACGATGAGACCCTCGAGCTTGACCATGAAGATGTTGAACCATTTGCCCATCTCGCCCAGCTCGTTCCCCGAGGTCTGGTTCACGCGCCGGGTCAGGTCGCCGCCGCCTTCGGCGATGTCCTTGAGCACGCTGATGGTCTCCTGGAGCGGCCTGGTGATTGATTGGGCCGTTTGATAGGCGATGCCGACCGAGAGCAGGATCGCGAGCAGCGTCACGCTCGTGCTCAGCGTCGTGCCGAATGACGCCGCGGTTGCGGCGGCGCGCATCGAGTCGTCGAGCGTCGCGCGGATCGCCTGGTTGGCCTCGTCGAGCACCGCGGCCGAGGCGTCGATCCAGGAGTTCGGGTCCTTCTCCACATAGGCAATCTGCAGTTGGGCGACGGTCGCATCGCCCGCGTCCACCCGGCGCCGTTCGGCAACGAGTGGTGTCGCGAACTTCTCCGTCCAGTTGCGCTCGGCGGCATCCATGCGGTTCAGCACGTTCCGCAGGAACTCGGTCGGTGCCTTTCTCTCGGCCATGCTGAACAGCGCGCCGAGGCCGCCGATCTCCTGGGTCAGCTTCTCGCGTTGACGCACGTCGCCCGTCAGCAGATAGTTCTGCAGCGCCAGCCGGATCTGCATCATCTGCAATTGCGCCGATTCGAGCGTCTGGACGCTTTCGAGCGCAATGGACGCCTGCTCGCTCGCCGCTCGGCCTCGGATCGTCACGATCGTGTTCACCACGAACAGGAGGATGACAATCACGACAATCGAGCCGAACCCCAGATACAACCTCTTTCTAATCGTCATTGGAACATCTACTCCGGGGCCGTGAAAATGAACACGATCCGTTCATGCGTTTCCTTCTGAGCCGCCGCGTACCGCCAGCGTTTGCCCGCGTCTTCCGCAGCCGTGACGAGAAGCGGGTGTCCGCCGATCACTTCAATGCTCTTGACCCTGCCATCGGCCGTGACCAGCGCGTCCAGCTTCACCGTGCCGGCCAACCTCAGCTTCTTCGCGAGCTCAGGGTAGACGGGCGCCGCTTTGTAGGTCACCTGCCGCCCGGCCTCCTGCTCGGCCGCTGACAGCGGTCGCGATCGGCTCGCGCCCGCGCCCATCGCCAGCAGGCCGACGACAACGGCCGCATGGGTAGTGTGTTTGGCCATCAACGTGCTCCCGCTCATGAATGCCCTGACTCTCCCCTACCGTGCACTGGTGAAGTCCCCTCGTGAACCGCCAACGCGGTGGGTGGCCCGAAGTCGGCGACGCGGGCGAACAGGGCGTCGCTGTCCAGCGCGAGCAACAGGCCGTGATCGATCTTGTACGCCCCCAGAATCAGCTCGCGCGATCGGCCGCGAAGCGTCGAGGGAGGAGGCTCGAAATCGATGTCGTCAACCACCACGACGCCACCGATGCGATCGACCAGGAGGCTCACGGCCCGCTCGTCCGTGCGCAAGATCATGTGAACGGGCAGGTCGGCTGCGGGTCGCTCGTTCAACTGGAGACAGCGGCGCAGGTCGATGGCCGTGAGGATCTGTCCCCGAAGATTCAAGAGGCCGCGCACAGGGGCCGCCGCCAACGGCACCGGCGTGATGTCCAGTCGATCGGTCACTTCCTGAACCTTCTCGACCGGGATCCCGAAGAACAGATCGTCGACGAAGCACGACGCATACTGGCGCGGCTGCCTCACGCCCGCACCGCCTGCGCCATGCCGGCGCCGCTCTCGGCCCGCTTCGCGACCAGCGGCGCGCAGATAGTGTTGAGATCGAGAATTTCGGTGACCCGGCCGCCGATGACCATCGACGCACGGACTCCGAAGCGCGTCGCGGGCCGCAGGTGGCGAGGCAGTTCGATCGCGTCGAGGATGCCGTTGACGATGAGGCCGACGCGGTGGCCGCCCTTCTCGTAGATGACAGTCTGCACGGCGGGGCTCGTCTCGACCGCAGACGAAGGCTGTCTCCGCTGCCGGCGCCGTTCGGGCAGCAGATCTCCAATGGCAACCAGCCGCAGGATGTCTCCGAAGTACTGCACGACGGTCTCGCCCCCGACCGACTCCAGCGACGCGCGATCGAACGCCTCGAGGCGCATGACGTCCGACAGTGGCACCGCCATCCGCGCGTCGTCATCGCCGACGAGCATCAGCAGCGATTCGGTCTCTTCTGTGGTGTCCAGCGGAGCCGGTTCATCGGTCGCGACACCGGTGCCCCGCAGCTCGGACACCACATGGCTGTGCAGCGCCAGGCCGGGGACGTCCAGAATCAACGCGACGCGGCCGTCTCCCATGATGGTCGCGCCGGCGAAGAGCGATATCGATCGCAGGTGGGCGCCGAGCGGCTTGACGACGATCTCCTGCGTGTCGTTGATGTCGTCGACGAGCAGGCCGAAGGTTCGGTCTTCGGCCTGGAGCACGACGATATTGGCCACCGGCATGGCGGCCGGATTCAGACGCGCGCGCCGGCCGGCAGGCCACAGCTCGCCGTCCAGCGAAATCAACGGAATGAGACTGCCGCGGAGGCGATACACAGCCGCCTCTCCCATCTGTTGCACAGCCTTCGGGATGCCGGCCCCTTCCAGCCGCACGAGCTCCAGGACGCTCGCTTGAGGAATGGCGTAGCGGTCGCCCCGCGCGGTCACCTGGAGCACCGGCATGATGGCCAGTGTCAGCGGGATCCGGATTTTGATCGTGGTGCCGGTGCCGAGCTGACTGTGGACGCTGACCTTGCCGCCGATCTGTTCGATGTTCGTTTTCACGACGTCCATGCCGACGCCGCGGCCGGACATGCTCGTGACTTCGCGGGCGGTGGACAAGCCGGGAAGGAAGATCAGGTCGAGCGTGTCCTGCTCGCTGATCGCCTGCGCCCGGTCAGCGGCGATCACACCCCGCTCGAGAGCCTTCGCCCTGAGCGCCGCCACGTCGATGCCCGCGCCATCGTCGGACACCTCGATGTGCACTTGACCTTCCGCATGAAACGCCCGCAGGACCAGCCGTCCTTCGGCAGGTTTTCCGCTTGCGACCCTGCGCTCGGGCCGCTCGATGCCGTGGCCGATGGCGTTCCGGAGCAGATGCATCAGGGGATCGCGGATCGCCTCGATCAACGTCTTGTCGAGCTCTGTTTCCCTGCCTTCCATGTCAAGACGAACCTTCTTGCCGCACTGGATCGCTGCGTCGCGGACGGCTCGCGGAAACTTGTTCCAGACGTGGTCGATGGGCTGCATGCGGGTCTTCATGATCCCGTCCTGCAGTTGGGTCGTGATGATGTTGAGGCGCTGGGCGGACGTGAGAAGCGCCGGGTCCTGGTGGAGGACGCTGTGCTGGAGAAGCTCGTTGCGTGCCGTAACGAGCTCGCCGACGAGGTTCATCAGCGTGTCGAGCTCCGTGACCGCCACCCTGATGTTGCTGGCCCCCTGTTTCAAACCTCCCGCGTCCCCCTCCGGCGGATCAAGGAACGGCGCGGCCGGCGCGCTCGTCGCTTCCTCCCGTTCCTGCAGCGGAACCAGGCGAGCGATGAGCGTTTCGCCAGCCTCGTCGCCCTCGGCGCCGGTCCGCTCGATGTTCACGAGCATCTGCCTGATGCAGTCGACGAGCGCCAGGAGCGCGGTCGCGATCTCGGCATCCATCGCGATCCGTCCGTCGCGCACGCGACCGAGCAGCGTTTCTCCGGCGTGCGAGATGGCGCCCAGCTTCGACAGACCCAGAAACCCGGTTGCGCCCTTGATGCTGTGGATGGCGCGAAAGACCGTGTCGAGCGTGCCGCGCGCGGCCGGGTTGCTCTCGAGCTCGACCAGGCCGCGCTCGAACTGATCGAGGTTGTCCCGGCTCTCGACGAGGAACTCCCTGACGATCGCCTCGTCCATCTCGCTCATTTGATCGCCGCCTGCTCCGCGGCGAAGGCCCGACGGACGGCGGCCAGCTCCTGTTCGATCACCGCCACCAGCCCGGATCCGATGTGCTGTTCCGGCTGGCGCTCCACTTCCCCGCATAAGGCGGCCAGCCGCGTGACCCCCATCACGAGAGAGCTCCCTTTCAACGCGTGGGCTGTCGACCGCAGCGCAACCGCGTCGCCGCGCCCCGCCGCATCGCGGAGACTGTCGACGCGCACCTCTGCTTCCTTCACGAATTGGTCAATCAAGCGGAGCGTGAACTCCGAGGAGCCATCTGGACCCGACTGGCGGAACGCAGCCATCACTTCCGGGTCGAGCGTCATCTCGGACCGCGCGACTTCGGCCGGGCTCCCCTCGATCCGCGCCGGCGCCTGATCGGCTCGCCCCGACGGGGCGTGCGCGCGAATGCACGCGATGAGGTCGTCCTTGGCCGGAACCTTGACAAGGTAATCGCTCGCGCCCGCCGCGCGCGCTCGCCCCCGCGCAACGGCGTCGTCGGTTGCCGAGAGCACGATGATTGGCGTCGAGGCGGTTGTCGGATTCGCTCGGAATTGCCCGACCAGCGTCAGGCCATCGATCTGTGGCATGACGAGGTCCTGCAGAATGATCGTGGGCCGGAGGAGATTGGCCGAAGCGACGGCCTCGGTCGCGTCGGTGCAGTGATGGAGCTCGATGTCGCGCTCCGCCGCGAGGAGGCGAGAGACCGCCATGCCGATGACCCGCTGGTCGTCGACCAACAACACGACCATGCTGAGTCGATCGCCTCCAGACATGCCCTCGGATGAGCCAGATCCGGGCCAGGGCGGCCTGAGGGTGCGGACGTACTGGAAGTCTCTTAGGTATAACTACTTAAGTGGCATCTGCAATCAGCGGCAAAGGGCCGACTCTGGCACGGACGCCAGAAGCAAGGCGCGCGCACCATGGCACCGCCGCCATAACGTACACGACAACCCGTCTCATAAAGGGCATGGCCGCGTGCAGTTGCCTCGCCCGCCAGATCAAGATTGTCCAAGGTTCTCAAGGAGGTTGGACAGGGTCGTCAGAAATCAAGGGAGTTCCTGGCGAGACAGAACGGGGCTGAAGACTCATGGTCGCGTGCAGTTGTC
>DASZFS010000259.1:0-4919 GCA_035939575.1 Vicinamibacterales bacterium
ATGTCGCGCCCCGATCGGACGCGGCTGCGCGGCCGCGCGCCGCGCCGGCCGGTACGCGCGTCGTCCGGGTCAGTCGGGTCGCCGCCGCTCCCGCCGAAGAACGTCTGAAAGAAGTCCGAGAACGGGCTCGCGTCGCCGAACATCTCGCGCATCTCGTCTTCGGTCATCGTGCGGAAGCCGCCTGGGGACCCGCCGACGTTGACGTTCCAGCCGCCGCTGCCGCCGAACGGGCTGGCGCCGGGCCCGGCAGGACCCCCGGGGCCGCCTGCCTGCTCGTACATCCGCCAGTTCGCGCCCAGCTCGTCGTACTTCTTGCGCTTCTCCGGATCGCCGAGGACCTCGTACGCCTCGTTGATCTCCTTGAACTTCGATTCGGCGGACTTGTCTCCGGGATTCACATCCGGATGGAGCTTGCGCGCGAGCTTGCGGAATGCCTGCTTGATTTCCTTCTCGGTCGCCGTCTTGGCGACGCCGAGCGTGGAGTAGTAGTCCCTGAAATCCATGTCGTCTATGTCGTCTATGTCGCGTCGCCGCGCCCTTATTCAAACCCGAGCATTCGCGAGAGCTCCTCGAGCTCCTGGGCGACCCGGCGGCGCGTATCGCGGGTCGCCAGGGCTTCGTCGCGCATCAGCGGGCGCAGCCGCTGCACAACCTCCGCTATCGACAGCAAGCGCTGCACGCCGGCCAGGTTGATGCCACCGTCGTCCACCATCCGTTTGATGAGCTTCAGGCGATCGAGCTCCTCGCGCGAATACAGGCGCATGCTGCCAATCGTGCGCGTCGGCTGAATCAGGCCGAGCCGTTCGTACTTCCTCAGCGTCTGAGGGTGCATTCCGAGCATTCGCGCGGCGATGCTGATGAAGAACAGGTCGTGTTCGATCGCCATGAGCTTGCGCCGATTCAAGTATAGGCATTGATACGCGGCGTGTCAACTTCAGATAGTATTCTGAGAGGCTGTGTTTCACGCGTCCGACTTCGTCACCATCGCCTTGCTCGTGGCGCTCGAAGGGCTGCTGAGCGCTGACAACGCGATGGTGCTCGCCGTGCTCGTGCTCGGCCTGCCGTCGGGAGAACGCAAGAAGGCACTCCGCTACGGCATCCTCGGCGCGTTCTTCTTCCGCACGATCGCCACGCTGCTCGCGGTGTACATGATCCGCCTCGGTTGGGTGAAGCTCGTAGGCGCCGGCTATCTCCTGTACCTTGTGTACCAGCATTTCACCGGCGGTGACGCCGAGGATCGGCGCGTCGTGCCGCCGGCCCGGGCCGCGTTCGGCCTGTCGGCGCTCTGGGCGACGGTCGTGAAGGTGGAGTTGACCGACATCGTCTTCGCGATTGATTCGATTCTCGTCGGCGTCGCCATGTCGCCCAAGACATGGGTCGTCGTCACGGGCGGGCTCCTTGGCATCGTCATGATGCGACTGGTGATTGGCCGTCTGCTCGCGCTGGTGGAGCGCTATCCGGCGCTCGTCGACGGCGCGTTCATCATCATCTCCTGGGTTGCGATCAAGCTCGTGCTGGAGTACCTCCACACTGCAGGCTACATCGCGCTCGAGATCCCCAAGGCGATATCGCTCGGCCTCATCATCGTGATCTTCGTGGCCGCGTACATCTACGCGCGGTGGCAGGGATGAGTCCGGTGCCGAACCTGTTTCGTCCACGCCGCTGGCCGGACTGGGTTGCGCTCGGGCTGTTCCTCGCGCTCGTGGCGGCGAGCGTGATGTCGGCCATCTGGCTGTCCCGCTACGCGATCGCGGTCCACCGCTTGACGCGCGGAGTCGGCGATACCGTCTTCTACGACGCAGACGGCCAGGCCTGGTTCCGACTGGACGAGCAGCGCCATGACGTGCCGTTGTCCGAGATCTCGGCCAACCTCCAGCGCGCGGTGGTCGCGGTCGAGGATCGCCGCTTCTACCGCCATCCCGGCATCGATCCGATTGGCCTCGCGCGCGCCGTTGCGCGCGACATGCGGGGCGGCGGTCGCGTCGAAGGCGGCAGCACCCTGACGCAGCAGCTCGCGCGCACGCTGTTCCTGTCGAATGCGCGGACGTACGGGCGCAAGGCGAAGGAAGCAGGCATCGCGCTCCTCATCGAGGCGCAGCTCACCAAGGATCAGATTCTCGAGCTGTATCTCAATCGCATTTACCTGTCGGCGGGCGTGTACGGCGTCGAGACGATGTCGGAGCATCTCTTCCGCAAGCCCGCGCGTGCTGTCACGCTGCCGGAGGCCGCCATGATCGCGGGGCTCATCCGCGCGCCGTCAACGCTGTCGCCGTGGTCGAACTACGAGGGGGCGCTCAGTCGCGCGCACGTCGTGCTCGCGCAGATGCGCGACCAGGGCTTCATCACGGCCGCACAGGCGGAAGCCGCCCGCAGCGTACGGCCGGCTATCCAGCCGTATCGTCAACCGAACGACACTCGCTTCGCGTGGGCCAAGGATTACCTGCGCCAGCAGTTCCGGAACGAGTTCGGCGGCGACCATCCACCCGACTGGCAGGTGCGGACCTCGTTCCGGCAGCCGATCCAGGACGCCGCCGAGCGCGCCGTCGCCGCCGGCCTCGACCGGCTGCGCAGGTCTGGCAGTCCTGGCTCCTCTCGCGCATCGGGCGAAGGGGGGGCTCGGAATGAGCTCGAGGCCGCGTTCGTCGCGCTCGATCCGTCCACGGGCGACATCCTCGCGCTCGTGGGTGGCGCCAACTACGCGCGAAGCACCTTCAACCGTGCCGTGCGCAGCAAGCGTCAGCCCGGATCGGCGTTCAAGCCGCTCGTCTATACCGCCGCGCTCGCCCGCGGGTATTCTCCGGTCTCCGTGCTCTCGCATCTCCAGCAGGTATCGGCGCCCAGTAATCCGGACTGGACGCCCCGCAGCGCGCACGGCGAGCAGCCCGACAGGATGACGCTGCGCGCAGCGCTTCTCGAATCGAACAACGCGGCGGCCGTCGATCTGCAGCAGGAGATCGGTATCCGTCCGGTCATCACGCTCGCGGGCGACGCCGGGCTGCGCGGCCTGCCCGAAGTGCCGTCGCTGGCGCTCGGCACGGGGCTGGTCACGCCGCTCGAGCTCACGGCGGCCTACACGATGTTCCCCGGCGAGGGCGACGTGGTGGCGCCGCGGGGTCTCCTGCAGGTCCTGGACGCGGACGGCGCCACGGTCTTCGAGCGACCCGTCCAGCGCCAGACGGTCGTCGGCGCGCCCGTGGCCTTTCAGATGACAACGATGCTGCGTGACGTCATCGACCGGGGGACGGGGAACGCCGCTCGGACGCTGGGCGTACGGGGTCCTGTTGGCGGCAAGACGGGAACGACAGACGACTATCACGACGTATGGTTCGTCGGGTTTTCGACCTCCGTCGTGGCGGGGGTCTGGGTCGGGTTCGATCAGCCGGCCCCGATCGGGCAGGATGCCTACGCGGCGCGGATCGCTGTGCCAATCTGGGCCGACTTCATGAAACGGACGGCACAGGCGCTGCCTGCGCGTGAATTCACGATCCCCGCCGGGATGAACGCGCAGGATTTGTGCAGCGTGTCGTATTTGAGGCCCGTTGACGGCTGCCCGACGTACACTGAGTACTTCAAGGACGGCGACACCATTCCTTCCGAGCGGTGCCCGGTTCACGAGGGTTCGCTGAAGCAGCGTGCCGCGCGCGCGATCGAGGGCGTCTTTCGCTCGCTCGGTCAGCGAATCGCGGGGATCTTCAGCCGCCGTTAACAGGCCGTGCACGCGATCGACCGCCTCCGCGCGCTTGTCGTCGATGGCACTCTCGAGCATGCCGAGATGGTCATGGGACTGCTGCGCGCCTCCAAGGCGTGGCACGACGTCGAGTGCAGCGTCGCAGCATCCTACCAGGAGGCGCTCGGCGCGTTCGAGAAGCGCCCGTTCGACGTGGCCTTTGTCGACTACTGGCTCGGCGACGGCGATGGCCTCGCGCTGCTGAGCGAGGTCCGTGCCCGGGGCATCACCACGCCGGTTATCGTCCTTACCGACCGTAGCGCCGAAGGCGCGGCAGTCGAGGCGATGAGAGCGGGCGCATCGGATTTCCTGACCAAGGCGGATCTGAACGTCGAGACGGTGGAGCGCGCCACGCGACACGCGCTGGCGCTCCACGGCGAGGAGGAGCAGCGCCGTCAGGCCGAGGCCGCCACGCGCGCGAGCGAGGAGCGATTTCGGGCGCTCGTCGAAAACAGCTCGGACATCATTCTGCTCCTGGATGCCGAGGCGCGCGTTCTCTACACGTCGCAGTCGACGACGCGCCATCTCGGCTGGGTATCCGAGCAGCTGGTCGGCCGCGTGATCTTCGAGCTCGTGCACCCGACCGATCTCGACCTCGCACAGACCAGGCTCGCCGACGTCCTCGAACACCCGGGGCGGGTCGCGACGGCGGAAGTTCAACTGAGGCACGCGGACGGCACGTGGCGCACCGTGGAGGGCATCGGCGTCAATCGATTGAACGAGCCGGCGGTCCACGCGATCGTCGTGAACGCCCGGGATATCACGGAGCGCCGGCGGCTCGAGCAGCGCTTGCGGCAGTCGCAGAAGATGGAGGCGGTCGGCGAGCTCGCGGGCGGCGTGGCCCACGACTTCAACAATCTGCTGACGACGATCCTTGGCTACTGCGACCTCCTGCTCGACGACTTGATGTTCGAGGGACGGGCGCGACGGGACCTGATCGAGATTCGCACCGCGGGCGAGCGGGCCGCAGCCCTGACGCGGCAGCTCCTGGCGTTCAGCCGGCGCCAGATGCTCCAGCCGCGGCGCGTCGATCTGAACGACGTCATCCGCCAGCTCGATGGGAGCGTCCGGGATCTCGTCGGCTCGGAGGTCCAGCTCGTCACCACGCTCGCGCCCGACCTGATGGCCGTGCGCGTCGACCCGACATCGATCGAGCAGGTCGTGTTGAGCCTCGCCTCGAACGCGCGCGATG
>DASZFS010000260.1:0-6941 GCA_035939575.1 Vicinamibacterales bacterium
ACCTTGCCGTGATCGCGCTGATGGGCGGCGTGGCTGCGATCGCCTGCTCGGTCCCCGCATGGCGCGCCGCGCGCGTCGATCCCGCAGTCACACTGCGCGCGGAATGATCGCTGGCCGCACGGCCAGCCCCAGTCAAGACAATCAGTTACAAGGAAAGGCGCTACCGCATCGATCGCTTATACTTTTAGCTTCACTTTTCCTATGTTTCTAAGAGTGATCGCTTTTGTTGCGCTGGCTGCCTCTGCGGCCGCGTGTTCCAGGTCCGAGAGCGCCCAGGCCCGCGGGCGCGACGATGCGGCGAAACCCATCAAAGTCGAAGCCGTGAAGCAAGAAACGATTCACCGCTCGGTCGAAGTGGTTGGCACGCTCGCAGCGGTTGACGAGGTCGTGGTCTCATCGGAAGCCGAGGGACGGGTGAGCCGGCTCCTCACAGACCTCGGCGATCGCGTGACGGCGGGACAGTCGCTGGTCGAGCTCGATCGCGAAAAGCCGCAGTACAACCTCGATCAGCAGAAAGCCGCGCTGGAAAGAGCGCTCGCCAAGTTCGGCGCCTCTGACACCGCGCACCTCCCGGCGTTCGAACGTACGCCCGACGTCCAGAAGGCGCAGGCCGAGCTGGTGCAGGCGAAACAGGGCTTCGACCGCGCAGAAGAGCTCCACAAGCGGCAGCTCGTGCCCAAGCAGACACTCGACGACGCGGAGACGATGCTGCAGTCCAAGCAGGCGAGCTACGATTCGGCGCTGCAGAACGCCAAGAACCTGCGCGCCGACATCGACGCGTCAGAGGCGGCGTTGAAGCTGGCCGACCGCGAGCTGCGCGATACGTCCATTCGCGCGCCCTTCGATGGCTACATCCAGAAGCGGCTCGTGTCGCTGGGCGAGTACGTCAAGGTGCAGACGCCGGTCATGGGCGTCGTCAGGATCGATCCGCTGAAGGTCACGGCGGAGATTCCGGAAAAAATGGCGCCGTGGATGCGGGTCGGACAGACCGTTGAGCTCACGGTTGACGCGTTTCCCGGCAAGACGATTACAGGCAAGCTCTCGCGCATCAGCCCCGCGGTCAACACGGCCTCTCGCGCGTTCCCGTTCGAGGCGCTGGTTCCGAACGGCGAGGCGCTGCTCAAGCCGGGGACCTTCGCCCGGGTGCACATCCAGACGGCCCAGGTGGAAGACGTCATGACGATTACCTACGCGGCCATTCAGTACCGCTACGGTGTGAACCGCGTCTTCGTCGTGACCGGCGATCATCTCACCGCGCGGGAGCTGAAGGTCGGCGAGCGCCTGGGCGACCGGATCGAGGTCATGAGCGGCCTGAAGGCGGGCGAATCCATCGCGCTCGGAGACGTCGACAAGCTCGCCGATGGCGCCAAGGTCAGTGTCGGCCCCTAGCGCAGACTAGGCGCGGAGTAGAACAGAGTGCTCTCAGAACTGTGCGTGCGGCGGCCCGTCTTCGCCACGATGCTCGTCATGTCGCTGGTGGTGCTGGGCATCTTTTCATTCCGGGACCTCGGGGTGGATCTGTTTCCCAAGGCCGATCCGGCCACCGTGAACGTGCTGCTGCTGCTGCCAGGCGCGAGCCCGGACGAGATCGCGACCTCCGTCGTGGAGCCAATCGAGGAGACCCTCAGCAGCATCTCCGGCATCGACGAGATGCAGGCCATGCGCATCTCCGAGGGCAAGGCGCAGATTACGGTCAAGTTCGTCCTCGAGCGCGACATCAACGACGCGGCCAACGACGTGCGAGAGAAGGTCTCCGCCGCGATGGCCAATGTGCCGCCGCAGCTGCTGCCGCCAATCATCACCAAGGTCGACCCGGACTCCGATCCCGTGATGTCGATCGTGTTGTCATCGGACGCGATGAGCCTCCGCACGCTGACCGAGATCGCCGACAAGCAGGTGAAGCGGTCTATTGAAGCCGTGGATGGCGTCGGTGAAGTGGACCTCGGCGGCGGCCGCGCGCGGGAGATTCACGTCGTCGTCGATATCGAGAAGCTGAACGCGTACGGCCTGTCGATGACCGACGTCCGGGACGCCGTCGTGAACGAGAACGCGGAGATCCCCGGCGGCACGGTCGAGCAGGGCAGAGGCGAGATGCTGCTGCGCACGTTGGGCCGGGTGGACGCGGCCGAGGACTTCAACGCCATCGTTGTTGCAACGAAGAACGGGACGCCGATCCGCATCTCCGATCTCGGCTACGCCGAAGACACGACCGAGCGGCCGACGCAGGCGGTGTGGCTGGGAGACAAGCAGGCAGTCATCCTCGACATCAAGCGCGCGATGGGTGAGAACACCGTGGGGGTCATCGAAGGCGTCAAGAAGAAGCTCGAGTCGGTGCGGCGCGCGCTGCCCAAGGCCATCACGCTCACGACGACGCGCGACGACTCGAAGTTCATTTACGCGTCGGTCGCCGCGCTCGAGGAACACCTCATCTGGGGGAGCCTCTTCGCGGCCATCGTCGTGATGTTCTTCATCCGCAACATTCGGGCGGTCATCATCTCGGCGCTCGCCATTCCTGCCTCGATCATCGCGACGTTCACGCTCATGCGCGCGATGGACTTCACGCTGAACAACATGACGCTGCTCGGCATCACGCTCGCGGTCGGTATCGTCATCGACGATGCGATCGTGGTGCTCGAGAACATTTTCCGATACATCGAGGAAAAGAACTGCACGCCGTTCGAAGCTGCCATCCAGGGGACGCGCGAGGTGACGCTGGCGGTGATGGCGACGACCCTGTCGCTCGTCGTGATCTTCCTGCCCGTGGCCTTCATGACGGGGTACGCGCGCCGCTACATCAACCCCTTCGGGTGGACGATGGCGTTCTCGATCATGGTGTCGATGCTCGTCAGCTTCACGCTGACGCCCATGCTCAGCTCGCGCTTTTTGAAAGTGGCGGACGCGGCCGCCGACCACAAGACGAAGGAATCGGGCTTCTTCCACTGGCTGGACGCGTCGTACACGCGCAGCGTTGTCTGGTCGCTGGAGCACCCCGGCTTCATCATCGGCATTTCCGTCGTCGCGTTCCTGTTCACGTTCCCGCTGAACGCGATGGTCGGCCGCACCTTCGTGCCGAACGAGGACATGGGGGAGTGGACCATCCATCTCGACACACCCGAGGGGACGTCGCTCGAGGGGAGCAGCCTCGTCGCGAAGCAGCTGGTGCAGGAGCTGTCCGGGATCGAGGGAATCGCCGATCTCGAGCCGACGATTACCGATCGGCCTACGCACATCCACCTGCTCGGGTATGCGACCCCCTATGAGGACCGCAAGGTCACGCAGGATGAGATCATTCGCGAGCTTCGACGGCGTCTCGCAGCGCACCCGTCCTACAAGCCGAGCATCACGATCCGCAATCCGCTGGGCGGCGGCGAAGCCGGAGGGTACCCCATCTCTGCGCAGATTCTCGGCCCGGACATGCCGCGGTTGGCCGATTACTCGCTGCAGGCGCTGGCCTTGGCGGTGAAGCTGCCGAGCCTGGCTGACGCGAAGATCAACCTCAACGTGTCGAACCCGGAAATCCACGTCGCGGTGGATCGACGGCGCGCGGCTGACCTAGGCGTGCGCATGGCCACCATCGGTAATACGCTGCGGCTGGCGGTGGCCGGGGACGATCAGATCTCCAACTACCGCGAGGGCTCCGAGCAGTATCCGGTCAAGATCCGCGTGCTCGACACGCAGCGGAGCGACATCGACGCCATCGGCAAGCTCACGGTGCCGTCGGCGGCGGGCGCGCCCGTCCGCATCGACAACCTGGCGCGCCTCGATCGGAGCCTGGGCCCCAGCACGCTGCAGCGCTACAATCGGCAATTCTCGGTGGCTCTGTCCTCGGACGTCGCGCCAGGCCACGCGCTGGATGAGGCGTCCAACGACGTGCGGAAGCTGCTCGCCAGCCTGAACATGCCGCCTGACATGTCCTTCAAGCTGAGCGGACAGACGAAGATCCTGGACGAGACGACGCAGAACCTGATCATGGCGATCGCGCTCGCGATGATCTTCGTCTACATGGTGCTGGCAGCGCAGTTCGAGAGCTTCATCCAGCCCGTCGTCATCATGCTGGTGCTGCCGTTGTCGATTCCGTTCGCGCTGTTCACGCTGTGGATCACGAACCGGACGCTCAACTTGTGGAGCGCGCTCGGCGTCCTTCTGCTCCTCGGCATCGTGAAGAAGAACTCCATTCTCCAGGTGGACTACGCCAACGTCCTGCGCGAGAAGGGCATGTCGACGCGCGATGCCATTGTCGAGTCGTGCCGGACGCGCCTGCGGCCGATTCTGATGACGACGACCGCCATTATCGCCGGCCTCATCCCGACATCGCTCGGCCTGGGCATCGGCGGCACCGGTCGCGCGGCGATCGCGATCACGGTCATCGGAGGACAATCGCTCTGCCTGTTCCTGACGCTGCTGCTCGTGCCGGTTGCCTACGTGAAGTTCGATGCGCTTGAACAGGCCGCGCTCAATCGCCGGTGGAGGGACGCCATCATCCGCGCGAAGGCTGCCGTTGGAATGCGGCCCGCGCCCGCTGAATAGGGGCCAATGGCCAGAACGGCAATGAGCGAGCAGCCATGACAAGAATCACCATCATCGTGTTAGCGGCCGCGGTCGTCAGCGCCCAGGCGCCGCCCATTGATCGAGACACGATCGCGAAGATCCGTGCCGAGGGGCTCGACCGCTCGCAAGTGGAGCCGGTCTTCACCGAGCTGACCGTGGCGATTGGCCCTCGGCTGACGGCGTCGCCGGCCCATAAGCGCGCCGCGGAGTTTCTTCGCGAACGGCTGGCCTCTTACGGTCTGTCCAAGGTGCGCATGGAGCCGTGGAAGTTCGGTCCCGGGTGGACGCTCGAGAAGATCACCGTCGAGATGATTGAGCCGCGCTACCTGCCGCTCATAGGCTACGCCGACGCGTGGTCCGCATCGACCAAGGGGGAAATCGTCGCCACGCCGGTCTTCGTCGGAGGCAAGTCACCCGAAGAAGTCGCCGCCATGGGGACAACGCTGAAGGGCGCTGTCGTCATGACTCAACCAGTCTTGACGAACTTCGTACGCAAGGACCGGCCGCAGCCGAGCGATCCAAGCTATGCGCCGATGTCGGCGGCCTATGCCACCAGCGTCGGCAACCAGGGCGGTCGCGGTGGCGCAAGCGCCGCGCAGCGCATGGCGCAGGCCGCGCGCGATGCGGGCGCCGCGTTGGTGCTGAAACCAAGCGTCGGCGAGCACGGTACCGTGTTCGTGACCGGTCGCGTGGGCGGTCCCGACACCGTTCCGACCGTGACGCTCAGCGCCGAGCACTACAACATGATCGCCGGCATGCTGCAGCGCAAGATACCGGTCAAGCTGCGGCTCAACGTACAGTCGAAGTTCTACGACACCGACGGAGGCAACGCCCTCAATGTCCTGGCTGAGTTGCCCGGCGTCGATCCCGCTCTGCGCGACGAGGTGGTGATGATTGGCGGCCACCTCGACTCGTGGCATACCGGCGTTGGCGCAACCGACAATGCTGACGGATCGACGACAGTCGTCGAGGCGATGCGGATTCTGACGGCGATTGGGGCGAAGCCGCGTCGCACGATTCGTGTGGCCCTGTGGGGCGGGGAAGAGCAGGGGCTCCTCGGCTCGCGCGCCTGGGTGGCCGAGCACCTGGCCGGCGACAAGAACGCCGATGCCCGGGGGAAGTTCGACGTCTATTTCAACATCGACAACGGCACGGGGCCGATCTACGGCTGGTATCTGCAGAACATGGAGTCAATCCGGTCGCTCTTCGACGGGTGGCTTGCGCCACTCAAGGACCTGCAGGGCCGGCGGAACATCATCGAGCCAGTCGGGTCCACCGACCATTTGAGTTTCATCGAAGCCGGCGTACCCGGGTTCAACCCGATTCAGGACTACGCCAACTACGACATTCGGACGCACCACACGAACATGGACACGGTCGACCGGGTGAACGTGGCCGACATCCGGCAGGCGGCCATTGTCATGGCGACGTTCGCATACGACGCGGCGATGGCGGACCAGAAGATCCCCCGGCCGGCGGCGAAATGACTACTCGTAGCTGATCCGCACCTGCGCCCTGCCGTTGTCGACGTCAATCGTCGTCTCATCCAGGTTCTGAAGGACGCTGTCGAGCTGCGATAGATCGATCTTTGACCAGTCGACGTCGACACCATGATTGCGCAGATGCTGACTGATCGGATCGTTCCCCTTGTAAGGGAAGATCGCGCCAAGGCGGACGCCGCCGCGCACGAGCGCCATCGGCACACGGATGCTCACCTGCTTGGCTGGGCGTCCGTCCCGCGCGGCCTTGTCGATCGTGACGCGCATCCATCGCGCGTCCGATCGCGTCTGGGCTTGGGGACCCTGGGGACGTTGTGGACCCTGGGGACCCTGGGGACCCTGGGGACGTTGTCCACCCTGCGGACCCTCTGAACCCTGGGAACGCTGACGAGCCTGGCCCGCCTCAGGCCCGCCGACGGCGCGGAGCAGCTGGTCTGCTTCGTCGACCGTGATCTTGCCCTGCGCGAGCAGGTCGAGAATCCGCCGCGTGTTGTCAGTCTCAGTCGTGACCATGGTCGGGCCTCAGTTGCGCGAGCACGTCTCGCGCCGAGAGTTCGCCGCGTTCCAGTTGAGAGAGCAGATCGGATGTCGACACCGGCGGCGCGGCGTCAACCTCGGCGAACGGCAGTTGGCCGGCGATCCGGTTCAAACGGTTCTTGATCGTGGGGTAGCTGACCCCGAAGACCTTCTCCATCTCCTTGATGGATCCATGGCAGCGCACGAAAGTGGCCACGAACACTTGGTCCTCCGACGCCAGCTGTGCGAGCGGGGGGAGGCCAAAATCGCCCTCGATCCGCACGCCGGTTTCGAGCACCCTCACACGCTCGACAACGACTGGCGCTCCGGCGGTCAGCGCAGTCAAGGCGGGCCAGTCATGCGACATATTGATCACTG
>DASZFS010000261.1:0-10899 GCA_035939575.1 Vicinamibacterales bacterium
CGCGAGAGGCCCGGGACAAACGCGGCGAGCCGGGGCAGCATGTCACGCGCATTTTACTCGACCACCGGCCGTGGCTGGGCTGAAGGCTCTCAAGGTGGGCTGACGACTCTGAGGCGGACTCAAGACTCTACGCGGGCTGAAGACTCATGGTCCGCGTGCAGTTGCCTCGCCCAAAGATCAAGATTGTCAAGCGTCGTAAGAAGTCGTCAGCAATTGAGGGCGTAGGCAACTGCACGCGACCATGAGTCTTCTGCCCATCTCAGAGTCGTCAGCCCACCTTGAGAGCCTTCAGCCCAGCCACGGCCGGTGGTCGAGTAAAATGCGCGTGACATGCTGCCCCGGCTCGCCGCGTTTGTCCCGGGCCTCTCGCGTGCCGACGCTCACAATGTCAGGGGCACCTTCCGGGACATGCCCGAGATCACGCGCCTGCTTCAGGTGCTGACCCAATAACCCAATAACCAGATAACCAGATATTCCCTTTCTCCCATCGCCTAATGACCAAGTACGATTCCCCTCCCTGGCTCGCCCGGTTTCCCAAGTCCCGCGTCCCGGCGTATCCGCCCCATCGCGGGTCGATGCGGGTCGACGCAGTCATCGTCGGCGGTGGTCTGACCGGCTGCGCCACGGCCTACGCGCTTGCGGCCGCGGGGATGAATGCCGTTCTGCTCGAGAGCGAACGCATGGGCCGCGGCGCAACGGGCTCGTCGTCCGGATGGGTGGCCGAAGACCCGGGCATTTCGTTTGTCGATCTCGAGAGAGCGATCGGCCTGCGCCACGCCCGGCACGCGTGGCAAAGCTGGCGCCGGGCAGCGCTCGACTTCTCCGCGCTGCTCCGGCGGTTGGACATCAAGTGCTATCTCGAGCCGCGCGAGTCGCTGACTGCCGCGATGACGCCCGAGCAGGTCGCGCGCCTGCGGAAAGACCAGAAAGCGCGTGTCGCTGCGGGCCTGGAGGCGCCATTCATCAACGCGCGCGCCGTCGCGAGCGAGACAGGTCTCTCCGCCGGCGGTGCGATTCGCGGGCGGGATGGCGCGACACTCGATCCATATCGCGCCTGTATCGGCCTCGCTGCGGCGGCGGCGGCCCGGCGCGCGCGGTTGTTCGAGCGATCGCCCGTGCGGCGCATCACGTTCACGCGCCGGGACGCCGAGGTCCATACGGCCGGCGGCGCCATCCGGACACGCCGCGTAGTCATCGCCACAGGCTTTCCCACAGCGCTCTTCAAGTCGCTGCGGCGGCACTTCTGGTTCCGCACGCGCTATGCGGTGCTGACCGATGCGGTCCCCGCGAAGGTGCGCCAGGCGCTCGGGACCCGGACGACAGTTGTTCGTGACATTCGCAACATCCCCAACATCCCTGCCAACGCACCTGTGTCCGATGCGTTCAACAAGGCTGAGCCGCCGCACGTCGTCCGATGGGTGGACGACAATCAGATGCTCGTCACCGGCGCAGACGCACCCACGCCGCCGCCAGGCCAGCGCGAGAAGGTCGTCGTCCAGCGGACCGGTCAGCTGATGTACGAGCTGTCGACCTTGTATCCCGACGTCTCGGGCATACAGCCCGCCCACGGGTGGGCAACCGACTACGCGCTCACCGCTGAGGGTCTGCCCTACATCGGACCCCACCGGAATTTCCCGCACCAGGTGTTCGCATTTGGTGATTCCAGCCAGGGTGTGACCGGCGCGTACCTTGCCAGTCGTATTCTGTTGCGACATTGCTCCGGAGAAATGGATCCGGCCGACGAAGCCTTTGGGTTTCATCGGTAGCACGAGCAATTCCCCGAATCCCCCCGGCGTAAATTCTTTGTATACTCGCCGGGAGTTCGTTTCCCAAGGAGTCACTCCATCATGCCCCGCATGTTGCTCTTGGCGTTCTTGTCGCTGCTCGTCTCGGCCCCGGCGCTCGCGCAATCAACGGCAGCCAATGGCGCCATCGAGGGTACGGTGTCCGATACCCAGGGCGGCGTGCTTCCCGGCGTCACGGTGACCGTGTTCAACGTGGATACGGGGACAGAGCGTTCGACTGTCACCAACGAGAAGGGCCTGTATCGGGCCCCCCTCCTGCCGCTTGGCACGTATCGGGTCACGATAGAGCTGCAGGGCTTCAAGAAATTCGAGCGGACAGGCGTCAAGCTGTCGGTCGGCGACACCGCCCTCATCAACGCGACGTTGTCGGTCGGCGCCGTGAGCGAGACGATTACCGTCAGCTCGCAGGACCTGCCCGTGCTGGATGCCGCCCGCATCGACATCGGCCATACGATGAGCGACGTCGAGGTGCACAACCTCCCGCTCGTCGCGCGCAACCCGTATAACTTCGCGCTCGTGCAGCCCGGTGTCACCGGCTACGAGAATGTCGAGTTCGGCGTGCCCCACCTCGCCGCGAACGGCGGCTCCATGCGCATCAATTATCAGATCGACGGCAACACCAACACCGAGAAGGATCGCGCCGGCCTGCGTCTGTTGCCGATGTCCGAAGTGATGATTCAGGAAGTCAAAGTCGTCACCACAGGCTTCGCCCCCGAGTTTGGCCAGACAATGGGCATGGTCTACAACGCCGTGACGCCGTCGGGCACCAATAGCATGCACGGCGAAGGTGCCTATCTGTTCCGGCGCAACCCGTTCAGCGCGTTTCCGTTCTTCTTCGGCTGCACCGGCGTGGCATCGACGTGCGGTGCGCCACCCGCCGGATCCGTCCTGCCCGCGACGCAGGTCGATACCGGCACGGCGGACGTGGGCGGCCCCATCATCAAGAACCGGGCGTTCTACTATGTCGGATGGGAGCAGACTCGCCGCGACCTGTCGTCGACAGCTCTGGTGACAATCACTCCGGCCAACGCGGCTGCGATCGGTCTCAAGCCGCAGCCTTCTGCGGTGCCGAACGTGCAGACGGGGAAGTTCTTCATCGCCAAAAGTGATGTCCAGTTGAACTCGGCCAACCGCGCGACCGTCCGCTGGCTCCGCTTTCACAATGACGCGCCCTATAACAGCGGCGGCGGCCTGCAGTCGCTCGAATGGGCGACCAACTTTCTGGACGCGATGGATTCAGTCGCCGGTCAGCTCGTGAGCACGGTGGGATCCAACATGCTCAACGAGTTCCGCCTTCAGTACGCGCATCGTCATCAGGGATCGGTGGCCAACAGCGACTCGGGCACTGGTCCGGCCGTGACCGTGACCGGCATCGCGAGCTTCGGCAGCCCGCTCGGCGGGACAGGCCAGGGCAACGCCGGATTCGACTTCAAGCAGAACATCACGCAGGTGCTCGACAACTTCACCTATATTCGCGCGGCGCACGCCTACAAGTTCGGCTTCGACTATCAAATGGTCCACGACGAGCGGACGCAGGCGCCCGAATTCCTCTACACGTTTCCGTCGATCGCGTCGTACCTGGCGGCGAAGAACGGAGCCAATCCGCTCGGCTACTCGTCGATGACGCAGATCACCGGCAACCTGGGCTTCGCGATGGACACCCACATCGGCAGCTTCTTCGTGCAGGACGACTGGCAGGTCGCGCCGTCGGTGAAGGTCCTCTACGGCCTCCGCTACGATCTGTACAAGTATCCGCAGGGCCTGGCGAACGCGCCGCTCGTCCAGACGCAGTCGTTCAACACGGACAAGCACAATTTCGGCCCCCGCGTGGGCGTCGCCTGGGCGCTCGATGGCCAGACCGTGCTGCGTGGCAGCACCGGCATCATGTACGACCAGCCGATTCTGGGCGGCTACGAGCAGGCGCTGCAATTGAGCGGGTCACCCAAGGCGCCCGCCTACACGTTCACGCCGTCGACCGCCGGCGCGCCGGGGTTCCCGAACACGGTCGCGACCGGCACTCTTCCCGTCCAGTCACCCTGGGCGGTGGACCCCGCGTTCGTCGTGGCGCGCACCTGGCAGACGAACGTTCAGGTCGAGCGCGCCCTCGGTCGTGATTACTCCGCGTCGATCGGGTTCATCTACGCGAAAGGATCCAACCTGCCGGTGGTGACAGACGTCAACGTGATCAATCCCATTGGCACGCTCGCGGACGGTCGCCCCATCTACAGCGGCGCGGTCAACCCCGCGACGCGGCTCGACCCGCGGTTCAACCACATTCTCGAAGTTCAGTCGATCGGCAATTCGAGCTTCAAAGGCCTCACGCTCCAGATGTCCAAGCGTCTGGCCAAGGGATTGACCTACAACTTGCAGTACGTGGCCGGCAAGGGGCTCGACAACACGCCGCTGCTCACGCAGCTCACCGTGCAGGCGGAGCAGGGCCGCTCCGACCCGAGCAATTTGGACCGGGACCTGGGACCCAACCCGCTCGACATCCGCCAGAACCTGTCGGGCAACATCGTGTACACCACGAGCAGTGCGTCACCAAACCGCGTCGTCCGCGCGCTCGCCGACGGCAACGAAATTGGCGTCCTGCTCCAGATCAACAGCGGCCTGCCTGTTAATATCAGGTCCAATCTGGATCTCAACGGGGACGGCGTCTTGAGCGACCGGCCGCTCAACGTGACTCGCAACTCGTTGTACCTGCCCGCCAGGAAGAATGTGGACCTGCGCTACACGCGGTCGATTCCGGTCCACAACCAGATTCGCGGTCAGGTCATCGCCGAGCTGAAGAACGTGTTCAACACAGAGCAGATGGCGGGGATCAATACCGTTGTCACGACCGACGCCGCCGGCAACCCCACGTCGCCGATCCCGACCGACCCGTACGGGTTCCCGGGCGCCAGCGGCTACGAGCAGCGGAAGTTCCAGCTCGGATTCAAGGTCCGATTCTAGGGCGGCTGCGCTGAAAGTGCTCACGCCTCAGAGTGGGCTGAAGAGTCTGAGGTCGGCTGAATACTCTGAAGCGGGCTGAACAACTGCACGCGGCCATGAGTCTTCAGCCCGCCTCGGCAGCCAGCCACTCACCCCCCCTTGACAGTAAGATCACTCTCATGCAGCGCGTCGTCACTTTTTCATCCATTCTTCTGATCATCCTTCTGGCCATCCCCCGCGCCCAGCTCCTCGTCGTGCCGCTCGACGATGAGCAGGGACACGTCGCGCTCGGGCTCGCGCTGCGCCACCTCGCGAACACCGGCATCTTCTTGCACACCACCGCGCACCCCGACGACGAGAACAACGGGTTGCTGGTGATGCTCAATCGCGGCCAGGGCTATCGCACGGCGCTGGCCACTGCCACGCGTGGCAACGGGGGGCAGAACGAAATCGGCCCCGAGATCTTCGAGGCCCTCGGCGTGCTGCGGACCGAGGAGCTCGCGGCGCTGCACCGGTTCGACGGCGCGGAGCAATACTTCACGCGGGCGGTCGACTTCGGCTACTCCTTCAGCATCGACGAGACGTTCGAGAAATGGGGCAAGGATGAGATCACGGCCGACTACGTGCGCCTCATGCGCACGATTCGGCCCGACGTGGTCGTCGGGCTGATGCCAAACGGGTCGGGCGGCGGCCAGCACCACCAGGCGTCGGCGCTCATCACCCGCGAGGCGGTGAAGCTGGCGGGTGATGCAACGAAATACCCTGAGCAGATCAAGGAAGGTCTGCACCCCTGGCAGCCCAGGAAGTTCTATTACAGCACCGGCTTCGGCTTTCCCGGCGAGCAGATCGCGCCGGGGAAGACCCTGCAGGTCAATCTCGCCGGCTACGACCATCTGCTCGGCAAGACGTACAGCGAGATCGGAACCGAAGCGCGGAGCATGCACAAATGCCAGGGCATGGCGCAGCTGCTCGCGCTGCCGGCGCCGGCGTCGTCCACGTACCAGTTGACCGAGACATCGATTCCCAATCAGATGCAGAAGGACGAGTCATCGCTCTTCGATGGCATCGACAGCTCGATTCCAGGCCTGGCGAGTTTCGCAGGCCAGCGTGTCCCGAAGGATCTGAGCGAAGGCCTCGGCGTCATCTCGAATTCAGTGCAGGCCGCGGAGAAGATGTTCGACGCGTCGAACGACGAGGCAACCCTCAAGCCGCTCATCGACGGCCTCTTCGCGGTCCGCGCGCTCCGCCGCGCGGTGCCGACCATGTCCATCGACGACGCCGCGAAGTACGAGATTGACTTCAGGCTTCGCCAGAAAGAGACGGAGTTCCAGCAGGCGCTCTTGCTCGCTGGCGGCGTCCGCGTCGAGGCGCTGGCCGATGACGGCGTCGTGGTGCCGGGCCAGACAACGAAGGTCTCGATCATCGTCGCGAACCGCGGAGGAGCGCCGGTCACGGTCAAGCAGGTCAAGTTCGACGGCTTCGAAGGCGACGCCGCCTGTGCCCTGACCGCCGTCACTGAGCCGCAGGGCTTTGGCGGCGGCCGCGGGCGTGGATCGGCGGCGCCGTCAGGCCCGGTAGTGTCCACGCTCGCTCGCGATCAGGTCGCGCGCTGCGAGCCGGCGCTTCGAATTCCGGCGCGAGCAATGCTCACTGAGCCGTACTGGCACCGCAAGGGCGAAGAAGGCCGCTACACATTCGATCCCGACGCGCCGTTCGGGTTGCCGTTTCGGCCGACGCCGTTCTACGTGCAGGTGACGCTGGCGTTTCCTGGTGGCGAGGAGGTCGTCAGCGGCCTCCCGGTCCAGCACCGCTACGAGGGCGACATCTTCAGCGGCGAGAAACGTACGGATCTGCTCGTCGTGCCGGCGTTGTCGGTCCGCGTGACGCCGGAGATCGCCATCGTGCCGGCGGCGTCCATCCGTAGTTCCACGAAGGCCGCCGCGGTGGGACAACATTCGGCCACGTCGACCGCGCCGCACCCAGGAAGCGAAGTCCGCGAAATTCGGGTCACCGTGGTCAACGACACGCCGGGCCCCACCGAGAGCTCGGTCCGCCTCGACCTGCCGCGCGGATGGACCGCCGCGCCGCCCGTGCAGACGCTGAAGTTCGAGCGTGAGGACGAGGCGCTCACGGTCCGGTTCACGGTGAAGCCCGGGCTCGCGGCGTCCGTACCGGACGAAGTTCAAATCCGCGCCATCGCGTCGGCCAACGGACAGCCCTTCGAGCGCGGGTATCAGGTCATCGAGTATCCGCACATCCGCCGCTACCATATCTACGACGCCGCGCGGACGACCGTGAAAATCATCAACGTCCGGACGCCGCCGAACCTGACGATCGGATACGTGATGGGGGTCGGCGATCAGGTGCCGACGGCCATTGAACAGCTCGGTGCCAAGGTCGAGATGATCTCGCCCGATGAGCTGTCGTGGGGTAACCTCTCGCGCTTCGACGCCATCGTCACCGGCGTCCGGGCCTATGAGCGCCGCGACGATCTCCGGGCCAACAACCGCCGTCTGCTGGAGTACGTCTTCAACGGCGGCACCCTGATCGTTCAGTACAACAAGTTCGAGTTCAACGAGGCGCAGTACGGCCCGTATCCGGCCAGGGTCAGCTCGAATCGCGTGACCGACGAATTGTCGCCGGTCAGGATCGTGGCACCTCACGATCCCGTCTTCACAACGCCGAACGAGATCTCGGACGCGGCGTGGCAGGGCTGGGTCCAGGAGCGCGGCTTGTACTTCCTCGGCGAGAGAGACCCGCGCTACCGTGACCTCGTTCAGGTCGAGGATCCGTTTCCGTACAATGCCGGGCCGAAGACCGGTGCGCTGGTCGAGGCGACGTACGGCAAGGGACGCTGGGTGTATGTCGGCCTGGGCCTCTGGCGCCAGCTGCCCGCCGGAACCGACGGCGCCTATCAGCTCCTCGCCAACCTCATCTCGCTTGGTCGCACCGCGAAACCGGCTGGGGCGCGCTAGGAAGATGGAAGTCCCTCTCACCCCGCTGGAATTCGCGCGCCGGACGCGCGCGCTGTATGCCGGCCGTGAAGCGGTCGTGGATGGCCGGACGCGCCTGACGTATGCGCAGTTCTTCGATCGAGTGGACCGCTGGTCGTCGGCGCTCCAGCGGCTGGGCGTGCGCGTCGGCGATCGCGTGGCCTACATCGCGCCGAACACGCTGGCCCAGCTCGAATCCTTCTACGCCGTCCCGCAGATCGGGGCCGTGCTGGTGCCGATCAACTACCGCCTGACACCGGACGACTTCGCGTACATCATCTCGCACTCCGGCGCTACGGTCGTCTGCGCGGACAACGACTACATCGAGGCCGTGGACCGCATCCGGCCCCAGGTGCCGGAGGTGAAGCGCTTCGTCGCCCTGGGCGAGCCGAGGGAAGGCTGGATCCAGTACGAGGCCCTCGTAGCCGCCTCGCGGCCCGTCTTCGACCGACCGTCGATCGCGGAAACGGATCTGCTGACGATCAACTACACGAGCGGCACGACGTCACGGCCAAAGGGCGTGATGATCACCCATCGCAACGCCTACATGAACATCGTTGGCACGCTCATTCACCTGCCGATGACGATGACGGATCGGTATTTGTGGACGCTCCCGATGTTCCATGCGAACGGCTGGACGTTCACGTGGACGGTGACGGCGGTCGGTGGCACGCACGTCTGCCTGCGCAAGGTCGAGCCCGCCACGATCTTCGATCTGATCGAGCGCGAGTCCATTTCGATGCTGTGCGCGGCGCCGACTGTGCTCATTGGCATCGCCGGCGCCGCAGCCGACGCCACAGCTGGCGCCGCGGCCAAAGTACCAAACGAGGATGCCACGAGGGCGCGCAAGGGCGTGCGCGTGGTCACGGCGGGTGCGCCGCCGGCCGCCGCGACGATCGAGCGCATTGAAGGCGAGCTCGGCTGGACGATCGCTCACGTGTACGGCCTCACGGAGACCGCGCCCTTCATCACCGTCTGCGAGCCGCGGCCGGAGCATGACGCGCTGGCGCCGTCGGCGCGCGCCGAGCTCAAGGCGCGGCAGGGCGTCGAGCTGTTGACGTCAGGCGATCTGCGCGTCGTGGACGACGAGGGGCGCGATGTGCCTCACGATGGCCAGGCAGTCGGCGAGATCGTCGTCCGCGGCAACGTCGTGATGAAGGGCTACTACCGGGATGATGAGGCAACCGCGCACGCGCTCCGCGGCGGCTATTTCCACAGCGGCGATGCCGCCGTCGTGCACCCGGACGGCTATGCCGAGATCCGTGATCGGCTGAAGGACGTCATCATCAGCGGCGGCGAGAACATTTCGTCCGTCGAGGTCGAGGGCGTGCTGCTCAGGCACCCCGCCGTCCAGGAAGCCGCCGTCGTCGGGCTGCCGGATCCGAAGTGGGGGGAGGCACCGCACGCGTTCGTGGTCCTCAAGCCGGCGTGTACGGCCACGGCGGAGGAGCTCCGGGCGTTCACGCGCGAGCGGCTCGCCCACTTCAAGTGCCCCCACAGCGTGGCGTTCGTCGCCGAGCTGCCGAAGACGGCGACGGGCAAGATTCAGAAGTTCGTGCTGCGCGGCGGTCGCGCCGCGATATCGAGGCAGTGAACGTTCAGGGGATAAACACTTGAGAACCATCCGGCTTTAGCGTGGGTGAGTCTCGTTTTGCCTAAGGCTGAACGAACGCGCCGCATCGAAAGTGCTATTAGCTGAGTTGCCGAATGGCGAGTGGCGCGACCTGAATCTGTCTCGCAAGGTGATAGGCGATCGGGAGATCGCTGTCGCTCTCGACGAACACGCGGCCGATAACGAGCGCCGAATTGTTCGGCGACGAAATCTGCGGCATCCCCTGCGGCAATGGTCCTTTCCAGCCCGGCCCGCTCACGACGTATTCGCCGGCCTTGGTGCCCGTGGTGCGTTTGCCTACGTAGGCAAAAATGGTGTTGTTCGACAGATCAGTGAACTGAACGCTGTAATACCGGCCGGTCATGTCCGGCACATGCAGAATCTGCGGCCCCTTGCTCAAGTCGAGACAGCCGACCGTTAAGAGCGTGTCGCGGTTCACGCCATAACTCCCCAATTTTGAGCTTCCAGGTGGCAGCGATGCGTGGAGGGGATCTTCAAAGAGCGCTTGAGACTGCGTATAGAGCGTATTGACCGGGACGGGACCGTCACCGAAACCTTTCACGAGGATCGCTCGCTTGTACACGTACAGAATGATGAGCGGCCAGAAGTAGATGAGAAGGAACCATCCCACCACCATGGCCGAACCGAATATGAGTAGATGCTCGTACTCGATATGGGGCATCACTTCACTTCGACAATCGGCGGCACTTCGTATGCGCCTTCGAGAATGGCTGCGCCCGGTATGTACACGCGCAACCACAGTTTGAAGGGCGCTGCCGGCGCGGGCAGCCAGTTGGATTCATGACCTGCCGGAGCGGTGTGCTGGATGTAAATATCGACGGAGCCATCGGGGTTCGGCGCGAGTCCTGACCGATCGCTCACGCTGTACCGGTTGAGTGGGTTGGGCACAAATTGTTCGTGCGCGTCCGCCATGGTGAGGGACCAGAATGCATCGTTGGGCGGAAGGCCGCCCGGCGGAAAGCGCATGACGTAGTCATTGCGGCCGTCGAGTCTGCGGCCCGTGCCATCTTGGCGTGTCCACCAATACATCGCCTCTTGCGGCACGTTGACCGGCCCGGGAAATATGAGGGCGCACGCGGCTCTGAGGAACATGCTGTTGCCGGGCACGCTGCATCCGAAAATGGTGATCCAGCCGTTGACCTTCGCGGCCTTGATCCTCGCGAACACTTCGACGGTGATGTAACCCAGCACGCCACCCACGATAAGTCCCTGAACGACGTCTGAGCGCATGGAACGAACGGGCTGATGCCCGAGCACATAAACGGAGACGAGGCGTACGACAAGCCCGATGGCCAGGGAGAAGCCGACCCACCGGCTCACAGTCGTCATAGCTCAATCACCGCCAAGCTTTACGAACCGGAGGATGCCATCGAGATGACGTTTGGAGCGTGGCGATGGTCTTGGCATGATGCTGGCGTCCCTTCGCCGGCGGTGGCAGCTAGCGGGCCGAAGACTCATGGCCGCGTGCAGTTGCCTACGCCCTCGATTCCTAACGACACTGTACGGTCCTTGAGAATCTTGATCTTGGGGCGAGGCA
>DASZFS010000262.1:0-4949 GCA_035939575.1 Vicinamibacterales bacterium
CGCACCGGCAGCGCCGCGCCCGCGGCGTAGGCCGTGCCGTTGTCATTCAGCATTCCGGCGAGGCGAGGCAGAGGGACGGTGACGGCGATGCCGCCGCCCACCATGCCCCGGAGCACAGCTCGACGCGAGATGATGGTTCGCCTTGAACGTGCCATGTCTGGTGCTCCTTCTGGTTACGGCTTGGTGGGTTCGACGAATCGGAACGGCTCGCTGGAAACCAGGCTCAGCAAGAGCTGGTCGGCCTTGTTGCCGCTGGCGGCGAAGTCTGTCGCCAGCTTGTCGAGGATGGTCGCATCGCCCTCGACGGCGTCGCGGCTCTGCGCGTTCATATACAGCTTGCTGACCAGGCACGGCCCGCTCACGGGCGCGTTCCGGAGCACTGTCCCCATCTGCGCCAACCCGTCGAACTTCGCGCCATTCAGATCGCCCGTGGCGTCGACCGGGTGACCGTTCTCCAGCGTCCGGTACTTGCCCACGGCGTCGAAGTTTTCCAGGCCAAACCCCAGCGGATCCGTCAGCGCGTGGCAGGCGGCGCAGCTGGCAGCGGCCCGGTGCACGCTCAGGCGATTGCGCATCGTCTGCGTTGCATCCGTGGTCGGCGGCAGCTGCGCGACCGCGTTGCTGGGCGGCGGCGGGATGGTCTGGCACAGCAGCGTTTCGCGGATGAACTTGCCGCGGCGGGTGGGCGCCGTCCGCTCCGGCAGCGCCAGACCGGCCAGGATGGCCCCGCTGCCCAGAATTCCGGCGCGCGGCGAATCCGCAGGGATGTCCACCTTGCGGAAGGTGCTATTGCCGACGGTGGGCAGGCCATAGTGCGTCGCCAGCTCGTCGTTCACGAACGTGGTCTTGCTGTCGAGCAGAGACAGGAAATCGCCGCGCGTGTTCAGCACCATGTCCTCGACGCGCATCTCCAGCTCGGTCTGCATCGCCGCCCGCAGCGTCGGCGTGAACGTGGGGAACAGCGTCGGGTCTGGCTGCGCGTCGTGCAGGTAGTGCAAGGCGTACAGATCGTCGATGAACGCCGCCAGCCCCAGGTGCGTGCGCGGATCGGCCAGCATCCGCGTGGCCTGCGCGGTGACGCCGTCGGCGGAGGAGAGACTGTCCTTGGCGGCGGCGTCCAGCAGCATGCTGTCCGGCACCGTGTTCCACAGCGTCGACGCCAGCCGCGACGCCATCTCGTAGCTGTTGTACTTGAGCCGGCCTCCGTCGGCCGCGCTGGGAGCGCCCAGCTCCACGCGGTAGAGGAAGTTCGGCGACTGCAGGATCGCGCTCACCGCGTACTGCATCCCGATGGCCATCGTGCCGCCAGTCTGGCCGGCCAGCGTCGTCGCCAGCGTGACCAGGCGGGTGGTTTCGTCGGTGGTCATCGGCCGACGATACGCGCGCAGGCCCAGCGCCGAGATCGCCTGGGAGGCGCAGGCCGTGTCTGTCGCCGTCTTGGGCACGCAGGCCAGCGCCGCTGCCGCGCGCGTGGCGTCGGCGAACAACCAGGCGGCGGCCGCGTCGCCGGCCGCTTCGTAAAGACCAACGCCCGAAGCTGAGGACACGACCGATGACGAGCCGATCGACACGAAGCCATCGGTCAGCTGATCAGGATCCAGCGCGCCGATCGGGACGCCCGCGCCCAGCAGGTCGGTCACGCTGTTGGCGTACTGGGACGACGTCAGTCGATGCATAGCCGCCACCGGCTGCGCGCCGCCAGGAGATGTCGCCGTCGCGCCCGAGCCGCCGGCGCCGCCACCCACCACGCCGGGGCTGCCACCGCTGGGGGTGCCACCGCCCCCAGGCGGCGGCGACGCGCCAGGCCCCACCGAGCCGGTACAACCGATTCCCCAAGCGGCGACCAGCACCGCGCCCTTCAAGAGCCGCGAAGATAAATGCGTCACCGGTACATACCTCCGTCGATCGGACCCAAGGACGACCCCAGACTCCGCGTGGGTGAAAGGTGGTACGTCTGCGCCAAGAAGGTTTCGCCGCGAGCGTTCTGCGATTCCGTTGCCACCGGCTACTTAGACGTGTCACCATCCACCAGCAGTCACGGGCAGGCACAAAAATGCGGGTGCCGGACCAACGTGAGCACCTAGCTCGGAAATTTCTGAGCCGAAATCCCGTCTGCCGCATCTGGCGCGTCTCCCCTCGCCGAGACGCATTGTTTGGGGGGGGGCCGGCTACGACCGCACGACGTCCATTTGGATCATGGCGGCCGGAGTAAGATGTCATGGTTGCCGTCGCCCGATCCCCGCCTCTCGCCCGCCGTCCTCGCCGTCGACCGAGCCGTCGCCTGGTATATCGGCGAGGTCCCGCTTGCACAGCAGCAGCCCCCGGTCTCGCTCGCGCAGGCCGAGCATCTGCGCGAAGTGCTGGCCGGCACGCGCCCGCGCGCCGACGAGCACTTTGAAATCCTCGTGAATTTCGCGCGGACGATGTACCGCGTTGGCCAGCACGATCCCAGTACGCCGCAGGTCAACCTGGGTGACGCGCTGACCGCCCTTTCCCTGGTTCCCCAGGCGGGCGAGGCCCGCTGGATCTTCGACGCCCGCATCGACGCCGACGCCCTCGCCAAGCTGCAATTCCGCGAAACCTCGGTGGGAATCGGCAAGATCCAGCGCGAGAACCGCGAGGGATGGTGGTCGCACGCCCAGAAGAACCGCGCCTTCATCGAGGACGTCGTCCGCCACACGCAGGGACGCGGGCTGGCCGTCGTTCTCGGGGCCGGGCAGGCGTTCGACCTGCCGCTCGTCGAGCTGGCCACGTCCTTCGAGAAGCTGGTCCTGGTGGACATCGACGCCGAGGCCCTGAACACGACCGTCGCCGGCGCGCTGAAGGATCCGGGGCTGCGCGCGCGCACAGAACTGCGCCTCCTCGACTTGACGGGCGTCAACGGACAGCTCGTGCAACGGATCGACGAGGCGGTGGCGGCGGCGGCGAACGCGGCCGAGGCGCAGGAGCGACTGGAGGCGCTCTGCTGGACTTACCGACTGGCGGCGCCTCCGCGCCTGCTACCGCCGGAGGAGCCCGCGGACCTGCTGGTATCGAGCTGCGTGCTGAGCCAGGTGGCGTGGCCCCAGCGCGTCTACGCCAGGCGCGTCTACGAGCGTCGCTTCTCTTCAGTGCCCGGCCCGCTCGAGGTGCGCTGGGCCCGGCACTTCACCTACCTGGAGCGGCGGCTGCAGCAGGATCACCTGACCTCGCTCGCCGGCGTGGCCGAGCAGGTGGCGCTCACGTGCGACATGGTCAGCAACGCCACCGTTCTCGACGCCGCCGGCAACGAGCGCAAGAGCGGGCAAGCCATCCCCACCCTCGGCGTCCCGTCGTTGCTCGAGCGCGTCCCCAAGCTCTTTCGGATCGAGGGGCACGCGAGCTGGGAGTGGCACCGCTACAAGGCCACGCGCACCGGCAAGGGCTCGCGCATGGACGTCGAGGGCGCGCGCCTCACCGTGCCGCAGACGCCGAACGGCCTCTGAGCACGGCGACCCACGCGCGCGCTCAAGACCTCAGGCGAGGATCTCGGGCATTGTCTTGCTGGTCTTGTCCCAGGAGCCGTAGGTGGTGACTTTCATGCCCATGACTTGCTGGAGCGTGAGCATGAGCTCGGTGACTTTCCGCCCCGTCGGGGTACCGGTCCCCGGCGCGCGGTAGTGGCGGTTGCCCGGAAGCTTGCCGCCGGCATGACCCATGAGCACGATGTGATAGTTGGTCATGATGTGGCCCGACGGCTCACCAAGCTCGGTGATGCCGTAGAGCAAGGTGTTGTCCAGCAGCGTGCTCGCCCCCATCGAGATGCCCTTGAGGTTCCTCGCGAGGTCAGCGTACTGGCTCATGATGTACTTCTCGATTTGAGCCGCTTGCAAATTCTGGGGGCTCGTGGGGCCGCCCATGTGCGTCAGCTCGTGGTGCTGGGTGTCGAGCATGATGATCGGATAGTGGTTGTCGTCGCGCCCGCCAGACCACAAGTGCGTGTAGACGCGGGTCATGTTGCAGGCGAGCGCCGCCGCGATCAGCTTGTTCATCGCTTGGCTCGTGGCGGTCACCATCGTCAAGTCCAGGTTCGCGGCCTGCGCCGTCGGAGTCGCCGGAGTCTGGCACGTCGAGCTCCCGGTACCCCCGCCCGTCCCCGTCGCCGTCGTGGGAATGCGCATCTCGAGGGAACGTACGCTGTCCATGTGCGCGGCGATTCGCTTCGCGTCGTTCGAACCCAGGCTCGCCTGCAAGCGATTCGCGTCGCTGAGCACCGCGTCCAGGACGCTGCGGCGGAGCTTGTTGGAAACATCGATGGGCAGCGCGGTCGAGCTCGTGGGCGGCGCGCCCTTGCTGAACAGGTTGTTGAACAGCGTCGCGGGATCGCGCTGCGGCGCCAGGGGCATGTTCGGACCGCGGTGCGCGAGGTTCGCGCTCGCCGTTCCCATGTTCTGGCCCGTGTACTCGATTATCCCCGTCTCCAGAGACTTGTACGGCTCGGTCGTGTGAATGGCGTCGGCGATGATCTGGTCGATCGTGGGCTGCCACTGCGTCCCTTGGGCGGTTTCGGGGAGTCCTCCGTAGGGCGACTTGAAGATGTCGTTGATGGTGACGCAAGGAAAGCCATCGCCGCCAGCCAGCACGTAGACCGTGCCCCAGCCATGTCCTTTGAACTTGTAGTCCAACATGTCGAGCCCGGTTACGAGCGTCATCGCGTCTTTGAGGTCGGAGAAGTCCGATAGGTTCGGCGGGAGCTGCCAGGCGGTGCCGTCGCCCGTCGTGGTCGGCGTCCAAAGCGTCCCCGGGTGAATACCGTTGCCCCAGCAGAAGATGCCGAACGTCGTGGGCAGCGGCGCTCCTTGCGCGAACGCCGTGCCGTTTTCGTTGCACATGATGTCCAGCACCGGCAACCACATGGCGACGCCGACGCCGGAAAGCATGCCGCGCAGCGCGTGGCGGCGAGAGACCTTGAGCTTGTCGAGGATTTCCAT
>DASZFS010000263.1:0-21270 GCA_035939575.1 Vicinamibacterales bacterium
TTGCAATGATCATCGTCCGGTGTGCATCGTTCACTCGGGGCTCCTTTCCCCCGGTGGATGGATCGCCTAGTCCATGGCCTTCAGGATTGAGACTGCGGCGCGAGGACGGTTCAGCGTCTTCATCGTAAGTGGCCATATCGGGTCACAGGCGATAACGGAGCTGAGGAGGCTGTTCAAGATCCAGAGCGACTACCGCGACATCGTCGTCGATCTGAAGGATGTCAGTCTCGTCGATCGGGAAGCAATGCGGTTTTTCGTGGCTTGCGAGGCCGACGGCGTGAAGCTCGAGAATTGCACTCCTTATCTCCGCGAATGGATGGAGAGGGACAAAGAGTCCGGGTAGCCGGGCGCCTGGCAGGCGGGTCAATCAGAACACCAGAAGTGGAGGGATACGCTTGGCACCTGTGATCGACGCCTCAGTTCTCTGTCAAGCAGTTGAACCGTTGGACCATCGGGCGCAGGCGGCCTCGGCGCTCGAGCTATCGAACGAGCTGCTCAGAACGATCGCGGGCGGGCTGGATCTTCGCGATGTGTTCCCGCAAATCGCGCAGACTGCGGGTCAGCTGCTGCACCACGACGGCCTTGATCTGACGGTTCAAGACCTGTTCGGCAATCCCACGTTGCGCAGCCGCTCGACTCAGGAGCTCCCTGAGGATCAGCCGGCGTTGCTGGCACACCGAGGGGAGTTCTACCTCGTTCGGGATCTGCAAGACGTCACGGCGCAGGACGCCGGATGGGAGCCGCGGATGTTTGTCGAGCGGCTGGCGGCGGCTGGCTACCACTCTTTCCTGTGCGCTCGCGCGAGATCCCGGGAGCGCGTGATCAGGCTTGGATTCTTTTCGAAACGGCGAGCGGCATACACACTGGACGACGTGCCGGTCGCGCGGCTCATTGCAGACGCCATTGCCGTTGCCGCTGCGCACGAACAACTCGGTGGGGCTCAACGCGCAGCAGAGGCACCGGTACTCGCTGAATGCCCGGACGGCCAGATCCGCAACGTGACGGTGAACGGCGATCGTGGAGGTGAGCTGCGCGTGATTGGACAATCGGCGGAGTGGCGACAGGTGCTGAAGAAGGCCGCGCAAGTGGCCAGGACCGACACGTCGGTGTTCCTTCAGGGGGAATCGGGCACGGGCAAGGAAGTCGTCGCCCGCTTCATTCACCGGGCCTCGCCCCGGAAGAGCGGACCGTTTGTGGCGATCAATTGCGCGGCGCTGCCCGAGCACCTGCTCGAGTCTGAGCTGTTTGGCTACGAACGGGGAGCGTTCACGGGGGCCCATCAGGCGAAGGCCGGCCAGATCGAGCTGGCGTCCACGGGGGTCCTGTTCCTCGACGAAGTGAGCGAGATGAGTCCGATGGCGCAGGCGAAGATGCTGCGCGTCCTGCAGGAGCGGGAGTTTCGCCGTCTGGGGGGCACGCGGGCGATCAGCGCCAATGTCCGGGTGATTGCCGCAAGCAATCGCGATTTGCAGCGAGCGGTCGCGGATGGCAACTTTCGGGAGGATCTGTTCTACCGGCTGCAGGTCTTCGACATCCGCATGCCGCCCTTGCGGGAGCGCCGGGGCGATATCCCACTCTTGAGCGAGGCGTTTCTGCAGGAATTCCATCGAGCGACGGGCTGCGGGTCGGCGGGTCTGACCCCCGAGGCTATGGAGATTTTGACGGCTCACGAGTGGCCCGGCAACGTTCGGGAGCTTCATAACGCGCTCGAGCGAGCCGCGATCTTGTGCCAGGGGGGGCTCATCACCGGCGACCATCTGGCCCTGCGCTCCACGAGCTTTGCCGCGCCGCGTCGCCCGAACCTGTCGGAAGTCGAACGGCGCACCGTCGAGCAGGTGCTTCGCGAAAGCGAGGGGAACAAGTCGAAGGCCGCGCGCCGCCTGGGAATCACCCGCACACAGCTCTACTGCCGGCTGCGCAAGTACGGACTTGGAAAGCCTGACGACCGCGAACAATACTCACCGGCCTTCCCGCGCCGGCAATGACAACCGTTCGAACAGGACGAACAGGACCGGGATAACGAGGATGGCGAGCGCGGTGGCCGCCAGCATGCCGGCGACCACTACCGTGCCAAGGATCTGACGCCCAGCCGCGCCAGATCCCGAAGCCATCATCAGCGGCAGGCAGCCCAGGATGAACGCGAAAGAGGTCATGAGGATCGGGCGAAGCCGCAGCCTGGCACCCTCGAGCGCAGCGTCAGTCAGGCTTCGACCCTCCTCCATCGCGTCACGCGCGAACTCGACGATGAGGATGGCGTTCTTGGCCGCGAGACCGATGAGCATGATGAGGCCAATCTGACCATACACGTCGAAGTCGAAGTGTCGCAGGTAGAGGCCCGCAAAGGCGCCGAAGACCGCGATCGGTACGGACAGCAGCACGGAGAATGGCAGGGTCCAACTCTCGTAGAGCGCGGCCAGAATGAGAAAGACCACCAGGAGGGATAGGGCGAAGACGGGGCCGGCCTTGCCCGCTTTCTTCTCCTGGAACGACAGATCCGCCCAGTCGAACCCAATTTCCGGAGAGAGGACTTCGTGCGCCACTTCGACGAGCGCAGCCTGCGCCTGGCCAGAACTGTAGCCAGGCGCCGCCGATCCGATCACCTGGGCTGCGCGGTAGAGATTGAAGCGGTTGGTGTAGTCAGGGCCAATCGTGGGTCGGGTGGAAACCAGCGCGGAAAGCGGGACCATGCCGCTGGCGCGATCGCGAACGTAATACTGCGAGATGTCGTTGGTCGAGGCACGGTCCTGCGCCTCAGCCTCCAGGTACACTCTCCAGAGACGGCCAAACCGGTTGAACTGGTTCACGTACAGACCGCCGAGCGACGCCTGGAGCGTTTGGTACACATCGCCGATCGCCACCCCTTGCTTCATAGCCTTGTCGCGATCGACCGTCGCATAGATCTGCGGCGTCTGTGCGGAGAATTGCGAGTTGACGCCAGTCAGCTCCGGCCGGCTGCGAGCCGCGGTCAGGAACTTCTGCAGGTTCTCATCGAGGAGCTCGACCGGACCGCCGCTCCGGTCCTGCAACCAGAAGGAGAACCCTCCCGCGTTGCCCAGGCCGGGAATCGCAGGCGGACTGAACGCAAAGGCGATCGCCTCCGGCACGTCGCCGGCCAACCTGCGGTTGATAGTTTCTAGGATTGCCTGCGATTGGAGGTCCGGCGCGCCGCGTTCGGCCCATGGCTTCAGGCCCACGAAGTAGAAGGCGGTGTCGGTCGTGGATACGAACGACAGCAGACTGAACCCGACGATCGTGGTGGTGTCCTGGACGCCAGGCGTGCTCGTCAAAAGCTGGTCGACTTTCCGGGTGACAGCGTCGGTCCGCTCGAGGGAGGCCGCAGCAGGAAGCTGGACGTTCACGAACAGAAACCCGTAGTCTTCCTGTGGCAGGAAACTGGTCGGCAGCTTCCTGCCTACCCAGCCGTCGAGCACTGCAAAAGCGATCAGGATGGCCACACCGACGGCCGCCTTGCGAATCAAGCCCCGACTGACGGCGACGTACCCGGACGTCAACCATTCAAAGCCAGCATTAAAGGAGCGAAAGAGTGCGGCGAGGGGCCCTCGCCCCTCTGTCCGCGGCCGCAGCAGCGTGGCCGACAGCGCCGGCGACAATGTCAGGGCGTTGAACGCCGAGATGATCACCGAAATGGCCACGGTCACGGCGAACTGCTTGTTCAAGCGTCCCTGGATGCCGCTCATGAACGCAATCGGGACGAACACGGACGCCAGAATCAACGCAATGGCCACGACTGGTCCAGAAACCTCACGCATCGCTTGCAGTGTCGCATCAGGCGGGCTCATACCCTCCTCGATGTGATGTTCCACCGCCTCCACCACCACGATGGCGTCGTCGACGACCAGGCCGATGGCGAGGACGAGGCCGAACAGGGAGAGCGTGTTGATGGAGAAACCGAGCATCGGAAACGCCGCGAATGTGCCGATCAGCGAGACCGGGACTGCCACGAGCGGAATCAACGTGGCCCGCCAATTCTGCAAGAACGCGTAGACGACGAGGATGACGAGCCCCAGGGCGATGACGAGGGTCGTGAGAATCTCGCGAATGCCTTCCGTGACGGGCAATGTGGTATCGAGCGCGCTGCTATACGCCAGGTCCGATGGGAAGCGCTGCCGAAGATCCGCCATGACCTCGCGGATGCCGGCTCCTACCGCCACCGCGTTCGCGCCCGGCGTCAGAAACACCGCGACGATGCAGCTCGGTTGGCCGTTGAAGCGCGAGACCTGGTTGTAGTTGAGGCCGCCGAGCTCGATTCTCGCGACATCTATGAGTCGGACGACTGCGCCGTCGACATTTGCGCGAACGACGATTTGACCGAACTCTTCCGCCGTGACCAGGCGCCCCTGCGTGCGCACCGCGTAGGTCATCGCGGTTCCCGGCATGGCCGGATTGCCCGCGATCTGGCCGGCGGGATTCACGGTGTTCTGCTGATTGAGCGCCGCAACGAGATCTGCCACGGTGAGCCCGAGCCTGGCGAGCACCTTGGGCCTGATCCAGACGCGCATGGCGTAGTCTGTCGCGCCGAACAGCAGCACCTGGCCGGCACCGGGGACACGCAGGATCTGGTCGTTGATGTTGATATTGGCGTAGTTGGCCAGAAACAGAGAGTCGTGTGTCCGATGCGGCGAGTACAGGGCAAAGGCGATCAGCGGCAGGCCAGTGGACTTGCGGATGTTGGTCCCGAATTGTGCAACGGCCGGCGGCAGATTGGCCGATGCCTGGGCCACCCGATTCTGCGTGTTGACCTGGTCCGTGTTGACATCGGTGTCGACATCGAAAGTCACCGTCAACGTCATGCTGTTGTCGTTCGCGTTGGTCGACTGCATGTACAGCATGTTGTCCACGCCGTTCACCTGCTGCTCGAGCGGCGTGGCGACAGCCGCCTCGACAGTCTGCGCGTCCGCGCCGGGGTAGGAGGTCGACACGATGATCTGTGGCGGCACGATATCCGGGAACATCGCCACCGGCAGAGCGCGCATGGCGACGACGCCTGCAAGCACCGTGATGACGGCGATGACGATGGCGACGATTGGCCGCCGGATGAAGAATGCCGCCATCATTCGCGGCCTCTCCCGCCCACTGGGGCAGGCGTTGGGTTCACACTGAGGCCGTCGCGGGCGAACTGCGTACCTGCCACCACGACTCGATCGCCGACCTTCAGACCTTCGGTGATGATGATGTCGCCTGCAGACGTGGCACCGGTCTGGACCGCCCGGGTGGTCACGCGGTTGTCGGGATTCACGAGCGCGACGCGACTGGTGCCCTGGAGCTCGGTCACGGCTGCCTGCGGTACCAGGAGCGCGTGGGGCTCGACGCGGGTGACCGCGCGCACACGGCCGTACTGGCCGGGGCGTAGCACGTTGCCCGGGTTCGGAAAGGCCGCAGCGACCCGAATCGTCCCGGTGCCCGGGTCAACCTGGCGGTCCGTCCACAATACGTGGCCGGTGTGCGGATAGGTGCGGCCGTCCGCCAACACCAGCTCGAGCGGCAGGCCCTGCAGTAGATGTCGTGGAACCGCGCCATCCTCCGCGTGAGCCCGTAGATAGTCCTGCTCGGTGATTGGGAAATACACCTTGATGGGATCGACCTGGGAGACCGAGACGAGCACGGTCGTGTCGGAGACGAGATCGCTGATCTGTCTTTGGGCGATTCCGGCGATGCCAGTCACCAGCGAGGTGACCTTCGTGAAGCTCAGATTCAGCTGCTCTTGCTCCACGGCCGCCTGGGCCGCGTCCACTGCCGCCTGTGCGGCTGCAACAGCCGCTTCGGACGCGGCTTGAGCTTGTATGTCGTTGTCCAGCTGGCTCCGTGCGATAGCCGTGGCCTCGGCAAGCGGCCGGTCGCGCGTCACATCCTGCAACGCCTTGCCGAGCTGCGCGCGCGCCTGCGCGAGCTGGGCAAGCGCCTGCTGGAGCTGGGCGTGGCCTTGATCGAGGGCGACTTGAAACGGACGCGGATCGATCTCGAACAGCACGTCGCCCTTCCGCACGAGCGACCCTTCGATGTAGTTTTGTCGAATCAGGTATCCCGAGACGCGGGGCTCAATCTGCGCGTTCACGTAGCCGTCCAGCGCGGCAATCCATTCGCTGGTCAGACGCACCTCCTTCTGGACCACCGGCGCCACCTGAACCGACAGAGGCTGAGAGCCGGACGGCGCGGCCTTCGTGCCGTTGCACGCAGGCGCGGCCAGAAGAATGCCTGCCCAAGCGAAGGATGCGACCGCTCGAGACTGATGACTCACTTGATGAACGGACTGATCGAGCTGCCGTTGATGATTGAACCAATGGCAAATATCGACCTGCCCTGAGCGGCCTGGTTCTCCGCGTACACATTGGCGCTGAATGTGGCGGTAGACGCATCAAGATAGATGGCACCTCCGTCGCCTGCCGCGACATTCTCGTCAAATCGGGATGCGATGGCCGACAGGGTCGTATTCGCGACGGTCCGTTCCGGGATGCTCAGCAGTGAGCCAGGCAGAGAAGCAATCGCCCCGCCGTTGCCCATCAAAGCTCTATTGCCGACAAAGGTGCTGCCGACGATCGAGGTCGCGACGTCAAAAGCATCGGCTTCTGTTGACAATATGTGTCGCGCCTCGGATCGGCCGTTCAGAATGGCGCCGCCGTCGCCATTCTCGGCAGTGTTGTCGCGGAACCAGGAATCGACGACCTGGAGGTAACCGTTCATGTAGGCGACCAGAGCGCCTCCGCCCAGGGCGAAGTTGATCCCCGCTGCCGGCCCGCCGAAGAGCTCATCGTGCTTGAGCTGATCCCCTTGCGCCACGTTGTTCTCGAACTCGCAATGCACAATCGTGGTGGCAAACTTGGTGAACACATGGCTCGGGCCAAAAAACGCCGCGTTCACAACGGTATCGACTGCGTTCGTGGTCGCCAATGCGCCGGCATTCACGGTCGCGACATTCCTCTGGAATCGGCTGCGACGGACGGTCGTCGTCTCGCTATCGAACACGATCGCGCCACCCTCGCTGGCGGTGTTGCCTTCGAACGTGCTCTCGTCGATGTCCACATTCGAGTGCTCGTTGGGAAACGTGCCCTCGCCGACAATTGCCCCACCGAAGATTTGTGCGTGGTTATCCTCGAACACACTCCTGGCAATGCTGGCCGTATGGGCATTGGTTTCATACGTGTTGAACACCTCAAGTGCGCCCGCGCGCAGCACGGCCGCGTTGTGCCAGAAGCGCGATCCGGCCACCTTCAATGTCGAGTTGATTGAGAACACGCCGCCGCCATCGCCGCCAGCCGCGTTGTCGTGGACGTCCACGTTGTTGACAACGATCACCGAATCAAAGGCCGCGTAGAGGCCTCCGCCGAGGTTGTGGCCGTAGGTAAAGGGGGCAAACAGGAAATCGGCCGCTGGTCCTTGAGCATTGCCATCACGTATCGTCAGACCGTCCAGCGTTGCTCGGATGCCAGTTCGAGCTACATCATTGCCTGCTGTCACCACATGCCAGCTCACGCCGGCACCACTGAGAACTGTTCGATGGGAGTGGGACGAACGGCGAGCGCGCGATCGCTCGTCGCCGGCAAAGCCACCATAGATCGCGACCTGGTCGGGCAGGTCGAAGGTCCTGAGATGGGAGGTATTGAGGCCGGAGACGCCGCCGACAATGCCCTGCGGCGCGTAGATCTTCGTCGGCACGTAGGTCCCTTCGGCCACCCAGATCTCATCGCTCTCTGGTGTACTGGCTGCCTTGTCCAAGGCGTCCTGAAGGCTCGTGAAGGCCGTCCTCCAGGACGTGCCGTCCTGAGGCGCACTCGCCCTGGCCTTCGCGCTCACGTAGATGGTCGCGGCGTCAGAATTCATCGCTCCGATCGGCAGGATCGCGGCCAGTAAGAACGGCAGCGTTCGAAAGACGAAGACCTTCATTGAGCATTCTCCTGTCTGTTCAGCGCGCGGATGGCTGGCGAGGCAAGGCGAGTGCCACGGGGCCGGATGCGGAAACGCGCGAAAAGGGCAGTGAACAGGATTGCGGCGTCTCTGATCGTCCGGGAGTGATTGCGCTGTACACCCAGTTACTGCGCGATCGCACACACCAGACACACGATCCGATCAGTCGCGCCGATCCGCAACGCGGCGCCGTAACCCGCGATCACATCGAACGATAGAGACCCGAGCGTCTGCCCGGCCCGCCGCCTGGCGTCGGCCTTGCCTTCACGAAAGAGGAATGCTCAAGGCGATTCTGGTCACGTGGACTCTGGCGCTCGCGGCCGCGGTGCTTTCGGCAGGAGCGCCAGCTCAAGGGACACCACAAAACTCCTCTCAACCGGGCGCTCTCGCGCTGCCCACGACATCCAAGGGCGCCGCGTACGTCGGCGCGGAAGCGTGCTCGCAGTGCCACTACGACAAGTTCGTGAGCTACATGAACCAGCCGCACAGCCACAGCGGAGATCCCCGGACTCCGGGCGCGCGCTTCGGCTGCGAGAGTTGTCATGGTCCGGCATCGAACCACGTCGCCGGCGGTGGTGGCCGCAATGTCGGCGGCTTGATGACCTTTTCGAACACGGTGCCCGCGAGCGACCGCAACGCGGTCTGCCTCCAGTGCCACACACGCGGCAGTACGGCGCTCTGGCACGGGAGCACACACGACGAGCGCAAGCTGGCATGCACGGACTGTCACGCGGTGCACGGTGGAAACCAGAAACTGCTTCAGCAGCCGACGCAGCAGCAGTTGTGCACCAAATGCCACCAGCAGATTCGAACCGCGCTGATGAAGACGTCGCACCACCCGTTGCGCGAAGAGAAGATGCAATGCACGAGCTGCCACAACCCGCACGGCACACAGGCGCCGCGCCTCATCGCCGCGAATTCGATCAACGACAAGTGCTTCGAGTGCCATACGGAGAAGCGAGGCCCGTTCCTCTTCGAACATCCGCCGGTGCGCGAAAACTGCCTCAACTGCCACGATCCCCACGGGTCGTCGCACGAGCCGCTGCTCGTGGTGAAAAAGCCGCTGCTCTGTCAGCGGTGTCACGCGAGCGGATTCCATCCAAGCGTCCTCTACGCGCAATCGGCGGCCGATCGATCCGCCGGACGGACCGTTTACCAGTCGTACGCGCAGTTGCCGTATCGCAGCTGCACCAACTGCCACGTCAACATTCACGGCAGCAATAGCCCATCCGGAAAGTTCTGGCATCGATGAGGCCTATTCGGTTGCACGCCCTCACCGGGATCGTGGTCGCCGCCCTTTCCGGGTCCGCGCGCCTGATCGCGCAGGGCCCGCCGGTTGCGACCCCGGCCACCCCATCCAACGACACACAGGATCAAGCGTCGAGCACCCTCGCGCAGGATGCGACGCGCGCCGGCACGCTGTTTCCCGTCTGGTATCTGACGTCGAACCGGAACATCGATCCCCGTGTGCGACCGAACGCCGGGCTGCGGACACCGATGGCGTATTACCCCATTGCGGGTGGACCGCTGTTCTATCCGAACTTCTCGCCGGTCGCGCCTGATTTTCTCGGCATACAGACGAGCACGCCCTGGTCGCTGCGTGGATCGCTTGCGCTCTTCGGCGTGGATGACCAACGGGCATCGTCGAAGCTGCAGGAATTTCGCGACCTGCGCGACGGCACAACCGCAGGCCTGGAGGCGCATTTTCGCGACGGCCGCGGGACGTTCAATCTCGTTGGCCGGGAGCTCGGGCGGGGCGACCAGGACCTGGCGATGGACGGCGAGGCGGCAGGCATCTTTCAGTGGTCGATGTTGTACGACGAGACGCCCCACACGTACGCCTTCGGTGCGCGATCGCTTTACAGCGGCGTCGGCACGGACACACTGACGATTGCCGACGGTATTCGACGCGACCTTCAGAACTCGACGAGCGTTGCCGATGCGGCGGCGAAACTGAGCGGCTACGTCAGCCAGAGCGCGCAATCGATTGACGAAGCGCTGCGGCGCCAGAAAGTCGGCGGCGAAGTGATGTTGATCGCGACCTATCCGTTCGTTATGAAGGCGTCGTTCTCGAACGAGTCGCGAGACGGCGTCCGGCCGTGGAGCGGGTCGTTCGGGTTCGGAGAGTTCGTCGAGCTGCCGTGGCCCGTGAAGTACGACACCCGCGAGTTTCGTGTGACGGGCGAATGGGCCAGGCCCGAAGGGCGGGTTTATGCGAGCGGGTCATACCGGCTATCGGACTTCGTCAACCACGACCCGTCGCTGACCTTTGACAACCCGCTGCGGGTGACCGATTCGGCGAACGTCCTCGGGAGCTATGACGGCGGGCCCGCTACCGGACGCATTGCGCTGTACCCGAGCAATGTGTATCACGAGGCGTCGGGAACGCTCGTCGTCAAGAAGCTTCCGATGCAGGCGACGCTCGACGCGTATGTCTCATTCGGGTTCATGCGCCAGAACGAGCCGCTGATCCCCTATTCGACGAACACGTCGGACGTGCTGACCAACGCGAGCGGCCAGACGTTCAACGCCACCGATCCCGCCGCCCTCCCTCGAGCGACGGCCGAGACGTCGATGAACACCCAGACCGTGCACGCGCAATGGACGGGCCAGCCGTTCGAGAAGGTCCGCCTGACGGGCCGGTATCGTCTGTCCAAGCTGGATAACCACGAGGCGCCGTTCACGTTCAACACGTTCGTCCGCGAGGATCAGGATCTGCGGCCGACGGACACGCCAGGTGGGACCTTCCGCGCGCTGCCGATCGCCTACGCGACGCACACGGCGACGGGTGAGGCCAGCTACATCATCAGCCCCGACAGCCGGATCGGCGTCGCCTACACGTTCGAGCGCATGAACCGCGACTTCCGTGAGGTCGCGTGGATGAACGACAACAAAGCGAAGCTGTCGTTTGATACGCGACGCTTTGGTCCCGTCGAGCTGAAGTCCTGGTACCAGTTCACGAATCGGTCGACCGCGCCCTATCTCTTCAACCAGTCGCATGTGCTGCAAGGTGATCCACTCGCCATTCCGAACCTGCCGTATCTGCGGAAATTCGACGAAGCGCCGTATCACCGGCATGAGGCGCAGGGTATGGTCACGTGGCACCTGACCGACGCGGCGAGCCTTTCCGGGCACGGTGAGTACATCGCGACGAATTTCACGGAATCGAACGCCGGCGTTCTGTGGGATCGCCGGCAGGTGTATGGCGTTGACCTGAGCTACACGCCGACAGACCGATTGAGCCTCTTCGCGGATGCCGGCTTCGAGCGTTCGCGCTATGAGCAGGCGTCGCGCCAATGGTTTCCATTCACGGATGTCGGCAACCCATTCACTGGCGAGACCGGCCTGGTCTCCAACAGCAACTGGACCGCGATACCGCGGGACCACTACTACACGGCCGGACTCGGTCTCGATCTGTACTTCCTCGAGCAGAAGCTGCGGCTCAATACCCAGTACACGTTTTCCAAGAGCGCCGGACGGCAGGACTACACGAGCCCGCTGGGGACACCCGCCAATGACCTGAACCCGTTCGTGCCGCTGCCCTTCACCGAGGTCGACAGCACCGTCTGGCACACGGTCAATCCGGAGCTGGAATACAAGTGGAGCCGTTCCCTCTCTCTTGCCGTTGGCTACCACTACGAGAAGTGGACGATCCATGACTACAACTACAACGGCTTCTCGTACGTCGTTCCCTTCCCGGCGGTTTTCCCATTTCCTCAGGGAGTGGGGCTGCTGATGGGCGGACTGTTGCCACCGGGATATCACGCGAACGTGGCGTACGTTCGCGTCAAAGCCGGGATCTGACGCCGATGGCCTTCCTGCAACTCGTCGCCCTGGCGCTCGCGGCTGTCGTCCTGCAAGGCACGCAGCCGCAGCCGCAGACGCAGCCGCAGACCCAAACGCAGCCTGCCGCCGATCCGGCAAGCTGCACGGGTCTGTTGTCGCAGCCGGGGCGGGTCGCGGGAGTCCTGTCCCTCGTTCCGAAGTACGGATCGACCTACGTGCTCGTCGTGCCGCAGCGCCTCGCGGAACAGGTGCCCAATCCAGGCGCGCCCGGGCTGAAGATGATCGAGGTCGGCGTCCATGGCGGCACCGGAGGCGTCGACGTCGCACGCGCGCTCGGCCTGACGAAGGTCAGAGAGTACCCGTTCGACCTTGCCACGGCAGCCCAACCGCTTCGAGACGTCAAGGATCAGAAGCTCGATGCCGCGATCCTGTGGGCCCCGCTCGCGGGATTGGCGCTCATCGAGCTCGGGCTCGACGATCAGGTGGCCGTCTTCGCGGTCGACCGGCCGCGCGAGGCGCCCGCGGCGCTGCGCGCACCTGCCGCTCCTGGAGTCCAAGCAACTATTGACCCCTGCGCCGCGGCCATCGCCGACGACCTCGACGCTGACGGCGTGCTGCCGGCGGAGCTCCTCGTCCCGGTGAGCATGCGTCCCCTGCTGTCGCGGCGGGCGCCAGCGTTCAGTCTCGCCGGCGCTCGGGAAGGCGGTCCGCTCTTCAACCAGGCCTGCTCGAAGTGCCACGGTCCTGACGCCGTGGCGGATCCGCACGGCCTCGCGCCAGTGGATCTGCGGATTTCCACGCCCAGGTTCACCTACCCGGGATTCCTGTACATCATCCTGAACGGCCGCCCCGACAAGAGCATGCCGCCGCTGCGCGGCACGGTCACCGAGGATCAGATCGCTCTCATCTATCAGTACCTGAAAGCGCGCAGCCAGAAGCTGCTGCCTGGAGGTTCGCCATGAAGCGCGTGTGGTTGCCCATGATCGGAAGCGTGATCGTCACGATCGCGGCCGGGCCGCGTCTCCACGTCTCGGCCCAGTCGGGCGGCACGATTGCAGGTCACGTCAAGCTGACCGGCACGCCGCCGCCGAACGCGGTGATCAAGATGGGTGCCGATCCCAATTGCCTCAAGATCAATACCGGGAAGCGCGTCGTGCAACAGACCGTCCTCAGAGCGGAGGACGGCGGGCTGATGAATGGATTCGTCAACGTCAAAGGCTCGTTCCCGCAGGTACCGGCGCCGCCGCCGGCATCGGCCGTAATCGAGCAGCAAGGCTGCGTCTACCATCCGCGCGTCCAGGGCGTGCGCGTCGGACAGACGATCGAGATCAAGAACAGCGACGCGACGCTGCATAACATTCACAGCATGTCGGTCAAGGGCAACGACTTCAACGTCGGGCAGCCGCTGGCCGGGTTGGTCTACAAGTATCAGGTGAAGACCGAAGAGGTGATGCTGCACGTCAAGTGCGACGTGCATTCCTGGATGACCGGATATGTCGCGGTCCTGCCTCACCCGTACTTCGCCGTGACCGACGCGACCGGCGCGTTCACGATCGCGAACGTGCCCGCCGGCAAACAGACGGTGCAGGTGTGGCACGAGCAGTACGGCGCCCTCACGCAGACGGTCGACGTCAAACCTGGCGCGACCACGACCGTCGACTTCGCGTATACCGGCAACGAGAAGCCGCCGTCATTGCCCAGTGTCCCGAGTGGGCCGAGTGGGTTTACCGTCCAGGAGCTTGTTGTGCCCGGCGACGCCTCAGCGGTGCAATTAATCGCTCCCACGCGACCGTGACTGGAGGCAGGCGCGGCCTTCCGCTCGTCGTTCTGCTCGCCGCCGCGACCGCTGGGGCGTGTACGGTCGGCCCGAATTTCAATCGGCCGGCTGTCCTGCTTCCCGACACGTTCCGCGGGGACGGCGCGCCAACGGAGGACGCCGCCAATCCTGCGCTCGGCGATCAGACGTGGTGGGACCTGTTCCAGGATGATCGATTGCGGGAGCTCATTGGTACGGCGCTGCGGCAGAACTTCGATCTGCGCATAGCCGCCGCACGGATCGTCGAGGCGCAGGCTCAGTTCCGCATCACTCGTGCGGATCAGCTCCCCACGCTCGATGCCGAAGGCTCCGCCTCACGCAGCAGGGTGGCGCGGAGCGTCGTCCCATTCGCGCTCGACCCTTATGAGGTGAGCGATTTTCGACTGGCGGTCACAGCCACATGGGAGGTCGATTTCTGGGGCAAGTATCGCCGGGCGACGGAAGCCGCGCGCGCTGCCCTGGTCGCGACCGAGTGGGGCCGGCGAGCCGTCACGACGAGCCTTGTTGCGCAGGTCGCGAGCGCTTACTTCGAGACGCGGTCGCTCGACGTGCAACGCGAAATCGCGACGGGGGCGCTTGCGTCCCGGCGCGAGGCGCTGCGTCTGACGGAGCTCGCCGCCCGGGGTGGCGCTGTGTCGTTCCTCGATGTTCGTGGGGCCGAGCAGCTGGTCTTCACGGCGGCGGGAACGATTGCCGACCTGGACCGGCAGATCGCGCAACAGGAGAACTACATCAGCGTCCTGCTTGGCCTCAACCCGGCGGCTGTCCCGCGCGGCGCCTCATTCGAGCAGCAAGCCGGTCTTCCTGAGGTTCCAGCCGGCGTACCGTCGGCGCTTCTGGACCGGCGACCGGACATCAACCAGGCGGAGCAGCGACTCATTGCCTCAAATGCGAACGTCGGCATAGCGAAGGCGGCCTTCTTTCCTCAACTCTCCCTCACCGGCAGTGGCGGCGCAGAGAGCTCCGCGTTGTCGGATCTCCTCAGTCAGCCAGCTGGCTTCTGGTCGGTTGGCGCGGGCCTGGTGCAGCCGGTTTTCAACGCCGGGCGGACGCGCTCCCGGGTTGCGGCGGCCGCTGCCCAGACGCAGGAAGCGGCGCTCGTCTACCAGCAAACCGTGCTGCAATCGCTTCGCGAGGTGTCAGACGCCCTTGTCGCCTATCGCCAGGGCCATCTGTTCCGCGAGCAGCAGCAGCTCCTGGATCGCTCGGCTGGTGAGGCGCGACGGCTCGTCGAGATCCGGTACCGGGGCGGCGCGACGAGCTTCCTCGAAGTCCTGGACAGCGAAACCAGAGCTTTTTCGGCTCAACTCGGCCTTGCGCAGGCGGAGCTCAACGAGCGCCTCGCGCTGGTGCAGATTTACCGCGCGCTTGGCGGCGGATGGTAGGGAGTCATGATGTCGTCGAACAAACTGATTGCCGTGGTCGGTGCGACGGGGCACCAGGGAGGCTCAGTCGTACGCGCCCTGAATGCGGGCTGCCAATTCAAGGTCCGCGCGTTGAGCCGTCACCCCGATCGCTATCGCGAGCTCGCCGACGAAGTTGTCGTGGCGGACTTGAATCGGCCGGAGACTCTCGCCGCGGCGTTTGCGGACGCGTATGGCGTCTTTCTGGTCACCAACTTCTGGGAACAGGGAACCGACGAGGTCAGGCAGGCAACCGCGGCCGTCCGCGCGGCCAAGGACGCCGGCGTCGAGCACTTCATCTGGTCGACGCTGCCCGATGTGGCAGCGATCAGCGGTGGCAAGTTCAACGCGCCCCACTTCAGCGGCAAGGCCAAGGTTGACCCGATCGTCAAGAACGCCGGGTTCGCCCATTACACGTTCGTCATCGCGCCTTTCTACTACCAGAACGTCGTCGGCGCGTTTCCTCCGCAAAGGCAGGCCGACGGTTCTCTTGGCTGGACTGTTTCTCTCAATCCAGACGTGCGTTGCATTCACATGGGTGACATTCACGAAATCGGAGACATTGTCGCCGGGGCATTCGTACACCCGGATCGAGCGGGCCACGGCGAGTATCTGCCCCTCGTCGGGGACTTCATGAGCTTCAATGAAATCGCCGGCACCCTGAATTCACAAGGTCACCATTTCTCCGTCAACCAGATCCCGAAGGATGTGTTCGCGACGCTGTTTCCCGGGGCCGCCGAGGTCGCCGAGACGTTCAGCTACTTCGAGGCTCATACCTACCTGGGATCCGATTCGGCGGATCGAATTGCGCTGGCAAACAAGATTGCCGGCCGGCTGCCGACCAACTTCTCGACGTGGGCTCGACTGAATCTCCCGGCTCGGGGCGACTAGTGGTGCAGGGGGACAGCCTCATGAGCAGTAATGAGCATGGGACTCCGGTGTCAGCGATGTCTCGCCGCGTCTTCCTCGCTGGCGGGACCGCTGTTGGTGCGAGCTTCCTGCTGGGTCGAATGGCTCTGGCCGAGAACCTTGACAGGGTTGACGATCCTCCTCTCAAGGAATACGACGTCGCAGCGAATGGCATCTCCCTGCACGTGACTGAACAAGGCGAAGGGCCACCCGTTCTTTTCTGCCACGGGTTTCCGGACACTTCTTATACCTGGCGCCGACAGATGAAGGCCATCGCATCAGCGGGATATCGAGCAATTGCTCCCGATATGCGCGGCTATGGACGCAGCTCAGCTCCTGCGGACGCAATCTTGTACACGCCGTTACATACGGCCGGTGATTTAGTCGGTTTGCTCGATGCGTTGAATATCCCAAGCGCTGTTCTTGTGGGCCATGATTGGGGCGCAGCGCACGCGTGGAACGCCACGCTGATGCGTCCGGACAGATTCATAGCGGTGTTCTGTATGAGCGTGCCTTACGTGCCGCGTGGGGATGTCAGCGTCTTCGAGGGCATGCGAAAGTCCGGCCACCAAAATGATTTCTACATGTTCGAGCAGATGAAACCGGAGGCCGATCAGATTTGGGCCGACGCCTCCGTTACCATTCCAGGGATTCTGTTCTGGGCATCGGGTTCTGCTCCAGCCAAGACGCGGTGGAACCCTATGGATCCTGCACGAAGCCTTCATCGTCCAGCTCCGGGGCCGTTGCCGTCATGGGCAGAACCTGACTACGTGACCCATAACATCGCTGAATTCCAACGCACCGGCTTTCACGGCGGGCTGAACTATTACCGCGCTGCCGAACCGTATTTCTATCTGTCCGGCGCCTGGAAAGGCGCGAAGATCACCCGGCCTTCCTTTTACATTGCGGGAAAGACAGACGGCCTGGGGACACTCTACCCACCCTTCGAAACACTCCGCGCCGGTCTTCCCGGTCTCGTGGGGAACCTCGAGATCGACAATGTGGGCCACTGGGTACAACACGAAGCCTCTGCCGAGGTCAGTGATCAGCTCGTGAAGTTCCTGCGCACCGTAAACCCCGCGTAACCCAGCAACAATGCTCGAGTCCCTTGACAACCCGATCTGGTTTGCGCTGACGACGGAACACCGGCTCCTTGCCCGCTCACACGGCGTTGCGCGACGATATCCGCCGGATGTGTCACCGCTGGCGGCGTTGTTTCGTCCCTCGGCTGACGCATTCGCGGACTTACAAGGCCTGGTCAGGCCCGGTGAGCACGTCGCGCTGTTTACCGCCGGTCCCCTCGACGTTCCCGGCGATTGGCAAGTGGACCGCTCCCGGTGGATCGACCAGATGATTTGCGAGGCTTCACTGGCTCCGCCGCCCGTGGCGCCGCTTCCACTCGGGACGACGGACGTTCCTGAAATGCTGGATCTCGCGGCTGCCACCGAGCCTGGCCCGTTCCTGCCGCAAACCATCCAGATGGGGAGCTATTTCGGGATACGCACGAGCGATGGGCGATTGGTCGCAATGGCCGGCGAGCGGCTGAAATCCTCGACGTTTGCGGAGATCAGCGCCGTCTGCACTCATCCAGACTTTCGCGGTCGCGGTTATGCGCGTGACCTCGTGACGTTCCTCGCGGCTCGGATTCTGGCAGCGGGAAAGACTCCCTTTCTTCACGTCAAGTCCGAGAATGGCGCAAAAGCGGTGTATCAGAAAATTGGCTTCCGTTTACGTGCCGCAATCTGGCTGACCGTGATGTCCCTCCGCTGAAGGCGTGATCAGCCCTTGCCAGCCTGTCTATTTATACAGTATTGTTGAGTAAATGTCCGGGCGACGCTCTCTCGCGAGACCTCGCACGCCCCCGGTTCTGGCGACGTGGCTGGTACGCTGGCTGTATTCGGGACCGCATACCGACGCCGTCGTAGGGGATCTCACCGAGCGTTACCAGATGACTCCCTCGTCCACGTGGTACTGGCGGCAGGCCCTGACTACGGTTGCCGTGAGCCTTCTGTGGGAGATCCGGACGCATAAGGTGCTCGCGATACGTGCGGTGGCTACTGGATACGCTTCCGTATGGCTTCTGCGATTCGTACTGCTCGTTGCGGCGCGCCCGCTCGGCCCGGTTATCGAAAGCGTCTTCGGCGAGTCTCGCCACATCTTCTTCGGCACCTGGGGCCGCTTCATCACACTGGCGGGCGCCGGTTGGATTGTCGGCCGTCTTCAGCGTCACAATCGCGGCTCGATGGTGCTCGTGTTCGCCGCGTTCATGTTTCTGATGGACATCCCCGAGCTTCATCGTCGCGGCGTCAATGCCTTCGCCGACGACCGCTACGTTCCAGCTTTCCGTGGCTTCGTTTCAGCGCATAGCCTGGCGATGCTCGGCATCCTATTAGGTGGGCTGAGTCAGGCGCCACCGCCCCGTGATGACAGGATCAGGCGCTGATCTTAGAATTCGGGCGTGCTCACAACGGCTCGTCTCCGGCTCAGGCTGTGGCGTGACCACGATCTGGAACCCTTCGCCGCGCTGAACGCTGACCCTCGCGTACGCGAGTTCTTCCCTTCGCTCCAGACACGGCGGGAGAGTGCCACATCGATGCAGTACGTTCGTGACCATTTTCTCGGCTACGGATTTGGTTTGTGGGCGGTCGAGGTGACAGGCGTCGCCCCATTCATCGGCTTCATCGGTCTCTCGGTGCCATCCTTTGACGCACCGTTCATGCCTTCCGTCGAGCTCGGTTACCGGCTGGCATTCGAGCATTGGGGTCGAGGCTACGCGACAGAAGGGGCGCGCGCGGCCATCGCCTTCGGGTTCTCGAGTGTCGGATGAGTGAAGCAGCAACTAAAATTTGACGTGGCCATGTCCGAGACAGTCCTGATCCTGGCTGGCGGAACCGCCGTCCTGGCGCTCATGTTTGGCATCCGTGTGGCCATGCGCGTGGCGGCGCCGCGACCGGACGGCAGCAAGGTGCCAGCAGAGGGCAGAGCGGGCGCGCCCGACGTCGCCGGCGTCATCGCGTTGCCGCCTCTCATCGTCTTCCTGGGCTTGGGCGTCGCGGCAGGAAGTGTGTGGGCCATCGGCCTGGTCGTCCCGCTGGTGTGGGTCATCAATACCGGCGTCATCGCGCGGGAAGAGCGTTATCTAGAGCGGAAGTTCGGCGACGCGTATCGCGCCTACAAAGCGCGGGTGCGGCGGTGGGTCTGATAGCCTGGCGATCATCGCCTTCCTGATTGGCCTCTCCTGGCGGTGACACATAGCGTGCTCGTTCAGGTATGCCGCAGGGCCACCATCGGGTCCACTCGTGCGGCTCGACGGGCCGGGACGATCGCCGCGACCAGCGCCACCACGGCGAGGAGCGCGGCCGCCGGAGGGCCGGCCCGCCGCGTCCTGCGTGCCCAGGAACATCAAACGATCCGGACGATCCAGAGGCAGGTCGCGGATGAGCGCCGCGTTTACGAGTGTGAACGCCGCGCTCGTGGCGCCCGTCCCGAGCCCGAGCGCGACGACGGCCGGCAAGAGAGAACCATGGGTCCTTCCAAAGAGCGCGAACGGCGACGCGAAGACCGTGCATGGCAGCCTCCGACCGCAGATTGTGGCATATCCTACTGTCGTGACCGCATCCGCTGCCGAAACGGTGTTTCTGCTCGACGTCGACAATACGCTGCTCGATAACGACACGTTGACCGAGGATCTTCGTCGTCATCTGATCGACGTGTTCGGCGTCGACTGCCAGCGGCGCTACTGGGACATTTTCGAAGCACGCCGACGTGAGTTAGGTTATGCCGACTATCTAGGCGCCCTGCAGCGGTACCGGGAAGAACACGCCCGTGACCCGCAGGTCCTGGGTGTCTCCCTGTTCCTGCTGCAGTATCCGTTCAGGGACCGGGTCTACGCCCGCGCGTTCGACGCCATCGCGGCTCTCCGTCAACGCGGTCCTGTGGTCATCCTCTCGGACGGCGACGTCGTCTTTCAGCCGTACAAGATCGACCGCGCGGGTCTATGGGCAGCCGTGGAGAGCCACGTTCTGATCTACGTTCACAAAGAGCAGATGCTTGACGATGTTGAGCAGCGGTACCCGGCGCGGCACTATGTGATGGTCGATGACAAGCTCTGGATTCTCGAGGCGATGAAGAGGATCTGGGGTCATCGGCTCACGACCATATTCATCCGCCAGGGCCACTACTCGCGCGAGTCGCGCGTGAATGCGTCCCAACCGGCCGACCTCGCTATCGATTCTATTGGCGAGCTGGTCGATCTCGCGCGGACGTTGTGACGGCCGGCCACAGCATGTCGGACCTTCACGCTGGCCATGACCGTCACGCGGGGCACTCCGTTGCCATGTTTCGCGACAAGTTCTGGCTGAGCTTCGCTCTTACCATTCCTGTCGTCTTCTGGTCACCGGACGTTCAGCATTGGGTTGGCTACACCGCGCCGTCCTTCCCCGGCTCGGCGTTGATCCCAGCCGTGCTCCGCACCGGCGTCTTCGTGTATGGCGGCCTGGTCTTCATCCGCGGGGCAAGGAGCGAGCTTGCCGATCACAAGCTGGGCATGATGACGCTGATCAGCCTGGCGATTGTCGTGGCGTTTGGAACGTCACTCGCTGCGTCATTCGGCCTATTCGAGCTTGACGTGTGGTGGGAAGTCGCGTCACTGATTACGATCATGATCCTTGGCCACTGGCTCGAGATGCGGGCCATTGTCCAGGCTCGCGGCGCGCTGAATGCCCTCGCCGCCCTGCTCCCCGACACCGCTGAACGGGTCAGCGGCGCAGATACCCAATCTGTTCCACTCTCAGAGTTGCGGGTTGGCGACACCGTGCTTGTCAGGCCGGGGGCCCGTGTTCCGGCGGACGGCACAGTTGTGGAGGGCGCTGCCGACGTTGACGAGTCCATGATCACGGGCGAGTCCAAGACCGTCCCGAAGATGGCAACCACCAGCGTCATTGCGGGAACAGTTGTCAGCGGCGGGAGCCTTCGCGTCCGCATCGCGGCAATCGGGGAGCAGACCGTTCTCTCCGGGATCATGCGGCTTGTCGCCGCGGCGCAAGCGTCCGGCTCTCGTGCGCAGGCGCTTGCCGATCGTGCGGCTGCGATTCTGTTTTACATCGCGGTCGCGTCGGGTGCGATGACGTTCAGCTATTGGTGGCTGTCAGGCGATAAGGCACACGCCTTGACGAGAACGGCAACAGTCCTCGTCATTGCGTGCCCGCACGCTCTTGGTCTCGCGATTCCACTTGTCATCGCCATCTCGACGTCGCTCGGGGCTCAAAACGGGCTCCTTGTGAAGGACAGACTCGCACTGGAACGAGCTCGCAACCTCGACATCGTCGTTTTCGATAAGACTGGCACCCTGACACGCGGGGCTCCGGTCCTGTCGGGAGTCGTGGCGGCACCTGGCACGACCGAGGATGATGTGGTGGCGCGCGCCGCGGCTGTCGA
>DASZFS010000264.1:0-2931 GCA_035939575.1 Vicinamibacterales bacterium
GCGAGGCAACTGCACGCGACCATGAGTCTTCAGCCCCTGCACGCGACCCATGAGTCTCCGGCGCCTGCCGGTTATACTGCCCGCATGTGGAAGCGCATGGCCGCGTCGATGCTGCTCGTCTCCGGGCCCGTCTCGCTCGCAGTCTCCCTCGCCGCGCAGGCGCCGGCCGCGCGATGGTGGAGCCACGTCGCGTTTCTCGCCGACGATCGCATGAAGGGGCGCGAAACAGGCAGCCCGGAGCACCGCGAAGCGGCGGAGTACATCGCGAAGCACTTCAAGGATGCAGGGCTCAAACCGGGCGGTACGGACGGCTACTTCCAGCCGGTGCCGTTCACGTCGCGGAAGATCGTCGAATCGAAATCGAGCCTCGCGCTCGTGCGTGGAACGACAGTCGTGCCGGTCGTGCAGGGAGACGAGGCGACGTTCAGCATGCGCATCACGCCGGCGCCGCACGTCGAGGCGCCGATGGTGTTCGCCGGGTATGGCCTGCGGATTCCGGAGGCGACACATGACGACCTCGCCGGTCTCGACCTCAAGGGTCGCGTCGTCCTGCTCCTGACCGGCGGGCCTTCGTCCATTCCAGGTCCCCTGCTCGCGCACTACCAGAACACGCGCTGGTCGTACCTCAAAGCCGCTGGCGCCGTCGGCGTCGTGTCGATTCAGAATCCGAAAGGCCAGGACATCCCGTGGGATCGTTCGAAGCTCGCCCGCTTTCTGCCGTCGATGTCGATCGCCGATCCCGCGCTCGACGAGACAACTGGACAGCAGCTGGCCGTGACCGTCAATCCAGCCACGGCCGAGAAATTCTTCGCGGGGAGCGGGCACTCATTCGCGGACATTCTCGCGCAGTCGAATGCCGGCCAGGTGCTGCCACGGTTCCCCCTCCCATCCTCCATACGTGCGACGGTCGTCACCCAATCCGAGTCGGTCAGGTCCGACAACGTCGTCGGCATCCTGCCGGGCACCGATCCTGTGCTGAAGAATGAATACGTCGTGGTGTCCGCGCACCTCGATCACATCGGCGTAGGCACGATGAAAGGGGACAACATCTACAACGGCGCCATGGACAACGCGTCGGGGATCGCGACGCTGATCGAGACGGCAGTGGCAGCTGCGAAGAAGCCGTTCAAGCGATCGATCATCTTCCTCGCCGTGACAGCGGAGGAGAAAGGCCTGCTGGGGTCGCGCTACTACGCGAACCGGCCGACGGTCGCGCCGGCGGCGATCGTCGCCGACCTCAACACCGACATGTTCCTGCCCCTGTTTCCCCTGAAGAGCCTGATCGTCCAGGGGCTCGAGGAGTCGGATCTCGCCGGGGATCTGCGCAAGGCCGCGCGGCCCATGGGCCTCGAGGTGTATCCGGACCCCGAGCCGGAGCGCAATGCGTTCGTGCGCAGCGATCAGTACAGTTTCATTCGCGCCGGCGTGCCCTCGATTTCGCTGAAGGTCGGCTTCACGAAGGGATCGCCAGAACACGAGATCGTGAAGAAGTGGCGGACCGAGCGGTACCACGCGCCGTCGGACGACCTGTCCCAGCCCATCGATCGGAAGGCTGCGGAAGACTTCGACAACGTCTATCTCGCGCTGCTCGAGGCTGTCGCCAACCGGCCGACTCGTCCGGCGTGGAACCGCAACAGCTTCTTCAAGAGATTCGAAAAGAAAGGCGGGTAGGGTCCTTCCCGGACTCCAGCCAAGCTAACGTGCCGCCGCGCGCTGGAATGATCCGAGGTCAGCGAGCAGCCACACGCCAGGATCGAGTACGACCGATGCAGGTTCCGCATCGGCGGCAATGGTGAACGAGGCCTCGCGGCCGGCCACCTGCATCTGATGGATCGTGATCGCCGAGCCAGCAGCCGCTGACACCCCCACGCCGAGCGCAAACCGGAACGGATCGGCGGCTTGTGTCTGCCGCACGGTAACCGCAATCTGCCTGGCCGCAGGATCGTACCGCCAGCTGCCCGACACCTGCGGAGTACCGCTCCGATTCAGCCACTGCGCAAAGAACCAGCTCAGATCCTGGCCCGACACCTCCTCCATCGCGCGGCGAAGATCCGCCGTCGACGCCACGCCGTTCATGTAGCGCTGATAGTAGAGCCTGATGCCGCGCCAGAAGGGTTCCGTGCCGATCAGGTCGCGCAACATGTGCAGCGTCCACGCGCCTTTTTGATAGACGAGCTGATTAGTGGGCTCTTTCGCGGTCTCGTCGAGATTCACGTGCACGACCGGCGTGTTCGGGAGCGACTTCTCGAGGCGCAGCACGGCGTCGCGGCTACGACGGAGACCGTCGACGAAGGCGTCACGGCCGCCCGCATATTCGGTGTAGAGCAGCGTGAAGTAGGTCGCGAAGCCCTCGCTCAGCCAGATATCGTTCCAGTCGTTCTCGGTCACCGCGTCGCCAAACCATTGGTGCGCCGTTTCGTGCACCACCGGCGCGTTGCCCGCAGTCACGCTCTTTTCGCCGTAGAAAATGTTGCTCGCATGCTCGGTGCCGCCGCCCATGCCCGCGGCCTCGACATGCGCCAGTTTGCTGTACGCATACGGGCCCACGTGGTCTGAGAAAAACTCGAACGACCCGCGCGCGTCCCGTTCGAGCGCCGTCAGTCCTTTGTCGGCATCCTGTGGAAACGCCCAGTACGAGAGCGGCACGCCGCGCACGGCGCCGCCCTGACGCACGATGAAGCGGGCGACGCCGAGCGAGTACAGCCACGACGAGATCGGCACGTCCTGCTTCCAGTGCGTGCGCCGCAAGCCGCCTGGCAAGTCCACCTGTTCGACCACTACGCCGTTCGACACGACCTGGTAGTCGGCCTTCGTCGTCACGATCAACTCGCCAGTCGCCTTGTCGGCAGGATGGTCGATCACCGGCATCCACTGGCGCGCCCGGTGGTACCAGTTCTCACTGAAAGCTGTACGGTCGCCGTGAATGTTGTT
>DASZFS010000265.1:0-26486 GCA_035939575.1 Vicinamibacterales bacterium
GCGAGGCAACTGCACGCGACCATGAGTCTTCAGCCCCACTCCGACTCAGCGAAGTCTAGGCGCGGCGTTTGATGGGCGGGCGGCCCGTCGCCGCGACCCGGCCATCCCAGTTGAAGTTCCTGACAATCTTGATCAGCTCGCGCGCGGGCTCCGACAAGTAGCCCTGATCGCGGTAGATCATCAGCGTGCGGCGGGGCATGTGCAGCTCGGCGATGGGAATCTGGATCAGAGTGCCCTCGCGAAGCTCCTGAGCGACCGTGATCCGTGGAACGATGGCCATGCCGACCTCGGCCATGACGAAGCTCTTGATGTTCTCGAAGCTGAAGAGCTCGGCGACGATGCGGCACCGCGTCGAGTGTTCCTCGAACAACCTCAGGATCTTCTGCTCGGTCGTGCTGCACAAGTGGTGCAGCACGAACTGCTCGCCACCCAGATCCCGCACGCGCACGTTCTGACGCCCGACAAGTGGATGGCCGGGCGACGCGACAAGCACCATCTCGTCGACGTGCACGTCGATCCATTTCAGCTCGCGGAATCCCGGCTCGTCCTTCACGAACCCGACGTCGACCTCGCGATCGAGCACCTGGCGCGGAATCTCCGTGAGCCGCGTCCGGAAGATGCCGACTTTGACGTCCGGGAATCGCGTGAGATATGTGCGGAGCGGCGCGGGCAGCAGGTAGACTGCCGCCGACTCGTGCGCGGCGATGTTGAGCGTTCCCGTCTTCAGCGTCTTCAGCGCGCCAACTTCGCGCATCGCCTCATCGCGCGCCCGCACCATCTTGCGCGCGTACTCGACGAGCACCTTGCCGGCTTCGGTGAGCGACACGTCGTGAAGATCACGCGCGAAGAGCGGCGCGCCGATTTCGTCCTCGAGCTTCTTGATGCTCTGGCTGATCGCGGGCTGCGTGCGTCCGACGCGCTCGGCAGCGCGCGTGAACGTCCGCTCTTCGACGACCGCGAGGAAATGTTCGAGCTGCAGGAGGTCCATGGGCGATCCCTTCTCCCGATCGCGAGGAGCTTACTGCAGATGGAGTGGTCGAAAGCGGGACGACCGGCGCCGTAGACATCTGGTTGCAAAAATGCCTGAAGACGCCAGAGACCTGGCGTGCGTCGCGCGCCGGCATGGCCGCGCGCGGCGATCAGCTCGCATCGAGCCGGACGAGAATCGGACGAGTCAACGCGCGAAGTGACAGCCGCTGGCGCCCTGCCTGGTCGAAGTTCTCCGGGTCGAGCCATTGCTGGAACGCGCGGTCGAGCGCCGGCCACTCGGCATCGATGGCGGCGAACCAGGCGGTGTCGCGGTTGCGATCCTTGTATACCGTGGCCTGCCGGAAGATCCCTTCGTACGAGAAGCCCAGCCTCTGGGCCGCCGCGCGCGACGGGGCGTTGAGCGCGTCGCACTTCCACTCATATCGTCGATAGCCGAGCCCGAACACGTAACGCATCATCAAGTACATCGATTCGGTCGCGGCCGGCGTACGCTGGAGCAGCGGCGAGTAGGCAATGTGTCCGACCTCGATGCTGCCGGCGCTGGGGTCGCAGCGCAGGAAGCTCGCAACGCCGTGAGCCCGTCCGGTCGTCAGATCGACGATGGCATAGAAGAGCGGGTCGTCCGTCGCGGCGGCGCGCCGGGCCCACCCGGCGTACGCGTCAGCGGTGCCGAACGGCCCGTACGCCAGGTACGTCCACATGCCGCCTTCCGCGTCGTGGGCGTTTGCGGCATGCAGGTCCGCGGCGTGTCGATCGGCGTCGAGCGGCTCGACGCGGCAGTAGCGCCCCGCGATCGGCTCGCGCCGGGGGCGAGCGGGAGGCGACCAGCCCGGCACCGCGTCGCCGATGGGCTGGCCCAGCGTGTTGAAGTTCATCTGCGTGGGGCTCTGGCTATCTCGCAAACGGGCTGACGACTCTGAAGTGGGTTGAAGACTCAGAGGTGCGCTGAAGACTCATGGTCCCGAGAGGCATTCATGAGAATGCGTCTATAGGGTCCACCCGCTTCGCGGCGTCCGGCGCAGGTACTCGTTCGCCGCGTCGTCATTGGTGACGCGCATGTTCGCCGCGTCGTACGCGATCTTTTTGCCGGCGCGCAGGGAGACGACGCCGAGCAGCATCACCTCGGTCAGCCGGGCGGCGTACTCGAATGGACACGAGGCGGCGGTTTTCCCCTTGGCGGCCTCGGCCCAGTTCATTTCGTGGTTCTCGTCCGGGATGCGGGGCAGCTTCCGCGGCGGCGTTCCGAATGAGTTGTGCAGCGCGGCCGGGAGCAGCCGCGGGTGACGGCCGTAGGTGTCGTGCAGGAGCTTGCCCTTGCTGCCGACCAGGAGAGCCCCGCCGCCCTTGTTCAACTCCTCGCCGGAGAGCTCCACCGGCTTGGGCGGGAGAAGCCCGCCGTCGTACCACGTCAATTTCACCGGTGGCTTGCCCGCGCGCGCAGGGAACTCGTAAAACGTCATCGTAGCGTGCGGGTAGCAGGCGCCGTTGAAGGGCGTCGAGACGGTTTCAATGGTCGTCGGATAGCCGAGATCGAGCGCCCACATCGAGTGGTCGATGAGGTGGGCGCCCATGTCGCCGATGGCGCCGACGCCCCAGTCCACCCACCCGCGCCAGTTGAACGGGTGATAAATCGGATGGTAATCGACGTGCGGTGAGGGGCCGAGAAACAGGTCCCACGAGAGCGTGTCGGGTACGGGAAAGGCTCCGGCCATGGCGTTGGCCAGGCGGGCGGTCACCCCCGGTCCATTCCACTTGAGCGGATCGCCGGCCTTCAATGTCTCGGGCCTTGGAATGCCCTGGGGCCAGTAGCCCAACGGCCGGTTGGTCCAGACATGGACCTCGCGCACGTCGCCGATCGCGCCCGCCCAGACGTACTCGACTGCCGTTCGCGCATCGTCCCACGAGTGGCCCTGGTTCCCCATCTGCGTCGCGACCTGCGTCTCTTTCGCGCGCTTCGCCAGGCGCCGTGCCTCCGCGATCGACCACGTGAGCGGCTTCTGCACGTACACATGCTTGCCCAGGTCCATCGCCGCCAGCGCGATCGAAGCATGCATGTGGTCGGGCGTCGCCACGATCACGCCGTCGATCGACTTTTCGCGATCCAGCATCTCGCGGTAGTCCTTGTATCGCGCGGCCTTCGGCAGGTGCTCGTTCTTCAGCCGCAGCATGCCGTCGATCTGGGCCGCGGATCGGCTGCGTTCGAGATCGGTCAGCGCAGGCAGCGGACGGCCGGCGTCATCGGTCGCCGGCTTGCCCGGCGTAGCGGCCAGACGGGCGCGGGCGCTCGCGATGTCTGCGTCCAGCCGGTCGAGGGCTGTGCCCGCGTAGTCCCAGTCCACGTCGCACAACGCCACGACGTTCTGCGACGCGAGGTTGATGAGATTGGCGCGGCCCTGACCGCCCACGCCGACGCAGGCGACGTTCAGCCGGTCGCTCGGCGCCAGAAAGCCCTTGCCGAGGACGTGGCGCGGCACGATCGCGAAACCGGCGCCAGTGACTCCGACGTTGGTCACGAACTGGCGTCGCGACAGCTTGGCCGACTGCTTAGCCATCAGTGCACCTCGCGGATTCTGATATTGCGGAAACCGAGCGAGCCGGCGTGATCACCCTGGAGCGCGATGTGCCCGCTCTTCGCGCGACCGTAATTCGGCCACGCCCCGAACTTGCTGCTCTTCACTCTCGCCGCCCAGTCCGGGCTCCCGAGCTCGTACTCAACGAGCTTCACCCCATTCAGCCAGTGCTCGATGTGCGCGCCGCGGGCGACGATGCGGGTCGCATTCCACTGACCGACCGGTTTCAGGTGGCCCGGCGGGGACGGGTAGACGGCGTAGGCCGCGCCCGCGCAGGTCAGCCGCGTCTTGTTGTCCGAGGCTTTCTCGTCGTCCAGGAGCTGGTACTCGGGAGCACTCCAGTAGATGTGGTCGTACTCCTCCGTACCGCGATAGAAGACGCCGCTGTTGCCGGCCTCTCCGATCTTCCATTCGAGCTCCAGCTCGAAATCACCGAACTCGTCGTTGGTCATGATGTCGCCGACCGATCCCTCTTTCACGAGCGCGCGGTCCGCGACTCGCCAGCCCGCGGGAACGGTGTTGCTCTTGTAGCCGCGCCAGGCCTTCAACGATGTCCCGTCGAAGAGAGAATGCCACATGGGCATTGCGGATTGTGGATTGTGGATTGCGGATTGATTGACCGATGCCGATTCATCGACGAATAGGGATCGATTGGCGACGGGCGGTTGATCGGCGATGGGCGGTCGAATGGCCATGGAACAGAGAGCCACCCCGACGAGTCCGTGTGTAACCGTCATGATCGGAGATTATGCAACCTTCGGGTATTTCGGTGCTGCAAATTCTGCAGCGGGCTGAAGACTCATGGTCGCGTGCAGTTGCCTCGCCCCCTCTGTCGCTTCTGCCGAGGCATTTAATCCTCGATCCGCAATCCCCAATCCGCAATGAGAAGGGCACCTACATAGCACCCGGCCACCAGGAGCAGGAGGAAGCGATACCCGGTCAGCAGCGACAGATATTCGCCAACGCCGCCGACCATCGCACCGAGCAGGTTGGCGCCGAAGTGACCGGCCTGCGACGACGAGCGCTTGAAGCTGGAGCTGAACAGCAGGCCGGCACACAGCACTGGACTGAACACCAGCGCGCCGTAAAAGACCGACTCCGTAGTCCGGCTCGCGAATGCGACTCGGCCCACCGGCAGGACATAGCTCGCAGCCAGCAGGGCGCCAAGCACCGCGATGACAGCCCATCGACGGCGGATATCGACGCGCGACACGATGAGGGCGCTGGCGAGCGCCATGAACAACACCGACGCGATGGCCAGTGAGGCCGACGACCAGGTCGATCCCCAGAGAAGCGCAAACTGCACAATCGACTTCGTCTCGAGCAGCATGAAGCCGGCGCCCAGGAAGAAGAAATGAAAGAAGACGCGCCGGCTCCACTCTCGGCGTTGGCGGCGCAGTGCCCACGCCGCCGCGACGCTCGATAGGATCAGGACGACGGCCAGCGCCGCAGCGTAGTGGCGTGGCAGCCCGGGCTGCCGCATGTACAGAAACGGCCAGTCATCGGTCGCTGGGACGATGCCCGGATCGCGCTGGAAGGGACGTGCGGGGCTTGGTTCGTGCGACTGACCGTATGCGAAGACGAGATCCGGCAGCGGCGGCGGGGACGCGAGCTCCGTGAGGCGCGGGCCGGCGAGCATGACCGCCAGATACGCGCGCTCCTGGTGGACGTGCGCCAGCGGTTCCCGGCCGAACGCAAGCGCGGCGGTGTTCGCCAGCCGGTCTACCAGCCATTTCTCCCGAAAGTAGTTGTAGAGCGCCATCACGCCCCGCGGCTTCAGATGGTCCCGCACCGCGCGAAACGACTCCTCGGTAAACATGTAGCTCTCGAGCCGCACGCCGGAGAAGCTCGATTGGACCGTCAGCGAGTCGATGAGGGCAAACACGACGAGGTCGTATCGACGGTCGGTGGTCGCCAGAAAGTGCCGCGCGTCGTCATTGATGGCGCGGACGCGCGGATCGGCGTACGGCCGATCAGGATGGCGCTCTCGGCCGAGGCGCAGGATGATCGGATCGATCTCGACGGCGTCGACGTGCTTCGCGCCATGCCTGAGCGCCGCGGCGACGTCGGTGCCGGTTCCGGCGCCCAGGATCAGCACGTCGTCGAACGTGTCGCCAAAAACCTGGTAGGGCCACTGGTAGAAGTACTCCTTCCTCTCGACCGGTGCCATGGACTGGTGAAAGATGTTGTTCACCTCCACGACTGTGTCAGGGCCGGCGTCGAGCACCGTGATCCGGTAGTAGGGCGACCACAGGCTGCCGCGCTCCATCTGGTGGATCAGCATGAGGGACGCGGCGAGGAGCGCGATGTTGATCGCGGGGATGGCAGGGATACGTGCCGGGGTCCACGGTCCCTCGAGGATGAACGGCAGCGCCGCGACGAACGCCACCGCGAACCACACGGAGGGTGGCTGTTCGAGCCACGACAGGATCGCGAACGCGGCCACGCCGGACAGGCTGCCGATGAGATTCAGCGCGTACGCGGAGAGCGGGGGCCGCGTCGTCAGCTCGCGTCCCATGCGTTGCGCGACGGTCACGAACAGCACAGCGACGATGACGAACAACGCCGGAAGGAGCAGCGTGCTTTCCACCGGCACGACCTGCTCGGTAGTACCGCTCGTGAAGTAGATGCTCGTCGTCGTCGGGACCGCGACCTCCAGCCGCAGACGATCCACGGCCGCGATGACGAGCAGTTGGACGAGCGGGAACCAGAGCATCAGCCGGCGGCGGGCGCCGGCCAGGAGGCAACCGACGCCGCTGCCAAGGAACGTCGCCAGCAGGATGAAATTCGAGAAGTACGCGAGAAGCCGGATGTAAGCCGGCATCCAGCGTATGAGCGCGACCTCCAGGAACAGGACCAGAAATGATGATAAGAAAATGATCATTGAGGGGTAATTGACTCAGAAAGGGGCTGAAGACTCATGGTCGCGTGCAGTTGCCTATCGCCCTCGATTTCTGACGACTTTTTTTGAACGCTTGCAATCTTGATCTTGGGGCGAGGCAACTGCACGCGGCCATGAGTCTTCAGCCCTGTTTATGAGATGAGTTGGAGTCAATTGGTCGATGAGTCAATCGGGCAATAGATCTCATTCCGCAATTGATCCGGAATCCTCAATCCTCAATTTTCGATTTATTGAGTCCTATCTTCTGAAGGGCCTCGTCCGGACAACCGTTCCACTCGGACACGAAGACGTTGCCTTGATATTGGAGGTCCGCGAGGCCGGCGCGGCTCGACCAGAATCCGCTGGCGGTCAGATCCCGGAAGCTGGTGAAGAAGGCGATGGCGTGGGTGAGCCCGGGATCGGTGTTCGTCGTGTAGGAGATCTCGTCGAGCAGCTGGCGCCGCTCGCCGTCGGTGGCTGCGAGGAACCGTTTTCCGAAGCGCGCATTGGAGAGCTGGTCGACGAGCGCCAGCCCGCCTCTCATGGCGACCTGCCGCCGTGGCTGGTCCGTCATCATGAAGTCCATGAACTCGGGCACACCGGCATCGGTCGCGCTGCCGGAGCGGGCATCGCGCGGGATGATCAGATCGACGAGGACGGCAACGGTCGCGTACTCGCGAGCGGTGAAGAACCTCGGCTTGAAGGGGCGGGATGGCGTCGCCGCGCGCGCACGCTCCGCCTGCTCGTGCGCCTCCCGGGCTTCGGCCGGGCTCCACACCATGGCAGCGGCCACGGGCCCTGCCGACAAGAGTGCCAGAGCCGACCGTCGGGAAATTCGCGTCATCTCCCTACACTCCATCTCATGAACGGGACGAAGACTCTGAGGCGGGCTGAAGGCTCTGGGGAGGCAACTGCGCGCGGCCATGAGTCTTCAGCCCTATTCTGATTGGTCAGCCGTCCAAGTACATTTGTGACATGGTTTCTACCCATCAGATGGCCAGTTGCCCGCGTTGCCGCGCGATGTACTCCGACGTTCGCATCGACAAGGCGAGGATCGTCCACGTGACGTTCTTGTCGGCATTCGAGACGAACGGGCCACCGTCGGCGACAAAGAGATTCTTGACGTCGTGGGCCTGACAGTGGGCGTTGACCACCGACGTTTTCGGGTCGGGACCCATCCGCGTCGTACCGACTTCGTGGATAATGCGTCCGCCGTTTTCGAGACCGTAGCCTGCCGCGCGCGACGGCATGGGCGCCAGGGGCGTCCCACCCATCTCGTGGATGATTTCGCGGAAGGTCTCCTGCATGTGCTTCGCCTGGCGGTACTCGTGCTCGGAGAATCTGAAATGGAAGCGCAGCACGGGAATGCCGTACGCGTCCACGACATCCGGATCGATCTCGCAGTAGGTGTCGTCGTTGGGGACCATCTCGCCGCGGCCGGCGAATCCAACGGTCGAGCCATAGAACCGCCGGTAGTCATCTTTCAGCGACTGGCCGTAGCCGCCAACGCCGTTGTACCGCTGGATGCCCCCCATGAAGCCGAATGACGGCGCGTGCCGCCCGCCGTTGATCTCGATGTGGTAACCGCGAGGAAAGTCGAGCTTCCGATTGTCGAGCCACCACGGCATGTACAGGTGCGCGCCACCCACGCCGTCCTCGTTGTGGGGCACACCCCGCGTCAGGCGCGGCACGAAACCCGAGACACTCAGCCCCGTTGAATCGGTCAGGTACCGGCCAACGGCGCCACTTGAGTTGGCGAGGCCGTCGGGAAACCGCGACGACCTGGAGTTGAGGAGCAGGCGCGCCGACTCGCACGCGCTCGCCGCAAGCACGACGATGCGGCCGCGGACGGCGTATTCGCGCCGGTCACTCGTGTTGACATACGAGACGCCGGTCGCCAGCCCGGAGTCGTCGGTGAGGACCTCTCGAGCCATGGCGTTGGTGATGATCCTGAGCCGCCCGGTCGCGAGCGCCGGCGGCAGCAGCACCGACGGCGACGAGAAGTTCGAGTGCGTGGCGCACCCGCGCCCGCACTGACCGCAGTAGTGGCACGCCGGCCGGCCGTTCAGCGGACGCGTGAGAATCGACAGGCGCGACGGGATGCACGTGATCCCAAGACGATCCGCGGCGTCTTTAATAACCAGTTCATAGCAGCGCGGGCGCGGCGGCGGCAGGAAGACGCCGTCGGGTTCGTTGGCGAGGTTTTCCATCGACCCGAAGATGCCGACCAGCCGATCGAGCCGGTCGTAGTACGGCTTCAGATCGTCGTAGCCAATCGGCCAGTCGTCTCCGAGGCCGTCCAGGCTGCGGCGCCTGAAATCGTCCGGTCCGAACCGGAGCGAGATGCGGCCCCAGTGGTTCGTGCGGCCGCCGAGCATGCGCGCGCGGAACCAGTCGAACGTCGTGCCCGGTCCCTGCGTGTAGGGCTCGCCGGCGATGTCCCACCCGCCGATGCAGCCGTCGAACTCGCCGAACGGTCTGGTCGGTGTCGCGGCGCCGCGCCGCGGCGAGTCGTGCGCCCAGGCCGACATCTTCGAGTCCTTGGCCGAATCCCATGTCGGACCGGCCTCGAGCATGACGACATCTGCGCCGGCGTCACACAGCACCTTGGCCGCCATCCCGCCGCCGGCGCCGGAGCCGACGATGCAGACGTCGTAGGTGCGAGGCTGACGGATGATTTGCACCACGCGCACAGCGTACGTCAAGTCAGCCAATGTCGGATAATCGCGCCATGACGAAGCTCTGGCACGACATGTTCTTCCTGGGGCTGCCGGTGGCGGAGAAGGTGCTGCGCCCCATCGTGGTCTACGTCTTCCTCGTCGTCGGCCTGCGGCTGGCGGGGAAGCGCGAGCTGGCCCAGCTGAATCCGTTCGATCTCGTCGTGCTGCTGACGATCTCGAACACCGTGCAGAACGCCATCATCGGCGACGACAACAGCGTCACCGGCGGCATCATCGGCGCCGCGACGCTGCTCCTCGTCAACAGCGTCGTGGTGCGGTACCTCTACTCGCATCGGCGGCTGGCGCATCTCGTGGAAGGCGACCCGGACGTGCTCATCGACAACGGTGCGGTGCTGATGGATCGGCTGAAGCGCGAGGTCATCCCGCTGTCGGATCTCCAGGCCGCTGCGCACAAGCAGGGCTTCATGTCCCTGGACGAGATCGAGCGCGCCGTGCTCGAGCCCGGGGGCGGCATCTGCTTCTTCGCGAAGAAGCCGACGCCCGAGGCGAGCCGCCACGCCGAGATCATGGCGCGGCTCGACGAGATTCGCGCTCACCTCGCCAGTTGACAGCCGCCGGTTACGCGCGATTCCGGGGCGGCGCGGTGCTCGATCGCACGACCAGCGTATGGGGGAGGGTCACCGACTCCGGCGTCGCGACGTTGCCGCTCAGGATCTCGAGCAGCAGGCGCACCGTGCCCTCGCCGATCGCGCGCATGGGCTGCGAGATGGTCGTGAGCGGCGGGTCCATGTAGCTCGCGAACCGGATGTCGTCGAAGCCGACCACCGAGAGCTGGTCTGGCAGCCGCAGCCCGCGTCGCCGGGCGGCCTGGATAACCCCCATCGCCATCTCGTCGTTGAAACAGAAGATGGCAGTCGGACGCTCGCGCCGTCCCAGCAGGCGATCGCCTTCCGCAGCGCCCGACTCGATCGAGAAATCGCCGTTCATGACGACCAGGTCGTGCTCGGCCCGCTCTTTCCTGGCCCGCGCCATCGCGCCCCTGAGGCGGTCGCGACTGAGGGGGCTGGCGAGCGGGCCGGTGATGGCCCCGATGCGCCGGTGGCCGAGCCGGAACAGGTGATCCATGGCCTCCGACGCGGCCTTCGCGTTGTCGATGTGCACGCTCGGAACACCCAGCCGCGGGTTGAACTCGCAGCCGTTGACCACGGGAGCACAGCGCGGGGCCATCGAGCGGACCAGCGCGGCGGCTTCCTTCGGGAGACGGTGGCCGAGAAAGATGAGGCCGTCAGCTTCCTTCCGCTTCAGCATCGCCGCGTATCGGTCCTCGCGGGCGTCGTCGTGCTGCGTGTCCCCCAGCAGCACGGCGTAGCCGTCCCGTTGCGCCGCGTCCTCGATCCCGCGCAGGATCAGCGAGAAGAAGGGATTTGAGATGTCTGGGACCGTCACCAGCAGCTTGGAGGTGCGCAGCGTGCGCAGGTTCTTCGCGGCGGCGTTCGGTGTGTAGCCGAGCCGCTCGACGGCGTCGAGGACGCGGCGCCGCGTGGAGGCTGACACGATCGCGGGATGGCTCAGCACACGGGAGACAGTCGCGGTGGAGACACCCGCGCGCTTCGCGACCTCGTAGATGTTCGCCACGCCCCGCGATCATACCTTCGAGGCGCCGAGGCGCTGACAGGGTCCTGGCTGCGCCCGGAAAGGGGAGGGGTTGCAACCGATTACATCTATGTATGAAATCGGTTTTGCCACGGCTACCGGCGCCCTGCTGTGGGAAACTACCCTTCCGGTGCAAGGAGCTGCCATGCGTCTGACGATCTTCGGTCCGGCGTTGACCACGCTGCTTGTCGCGAGCCTCACGCTCGGCGCGCAGCAGCCGCCGTCGCCGCCAGCGGGGCGCGGGGTCATCACCTCGCCGCGGAACGCCTATCCCGATCGCCGCCCGGACGACCCGGCGGCCATCGAGCGCGGCAAAGCCCTGTACGGCGTCAACTGCCAGTTCTGTCACGGCGCGGACACCCGCGGCGGCGACAGCGGTCCGAGCCTGCTGCGCTCGGGGGTCGTCCTCGACGATCAGCACGGCGAGCTCATCGCGCCGATCGTGCAGAACGGCCGCACGGATCGAGGCATGCCGAAGTTCGCGTTCACCACGCAGCAGGTCGCTGACGTCGCGGCCTTTCTCCACACCTTCCGCGCGGCCGGCTACGACGAATCACGCCGGCGGCCTCCGAGCATCGTCGTCGGCGACGCGAAAGCGGGCGAAAGCTTCTTCACCCGCCGGTGCGCGTCCTGCCATTCAGTGTCGGGGGACCTCGCCGGGCTGGCCTCGAGAATTGCGGATCCGCGCGTGCTTCAACAGACGTGGCTGATGCCCGGCAGCGGCGGGGGACGCGGTGACGCAGCGCCCGTGCAGCCGCCGCCCACCCGCGTCGTGGTCACGCTGCCATCGGGCCAGGCGGTCGAGGGTACGCTCGATCGGCTGGACGACTTCGGCGTGTCGCTGACGACGGCTGACGGGGATCACCGGTCGTTCAGGCTGTCGGGCGATGCGCCCCGCGTCGAGGTCAAGGATCCGTTGCAGCCGCACAAGGACCTGCTGCGCGTCTACACCGACGGCGACATTCATAACGTGACGGCCTTCCTGGTGACGTTGAAATGAGAAGGCGCATGACACACGCAGCCGCTTCGTGGCTCGCTCTTGGCGTTCTCGCGGTTTCCGCCGCGACCGGCCTCGATCCGTCACAGCTGCTGAAGCCGCTCGGCGACGACTGGACGTCGTACTCAGGTGACTACACAGGACGCCGCTACAGCGCCCTCACGCAGATCAACCAGTCGAACGTCACGGCGCTTACGCTGGCGTGGGCGTCCCGCCTGGCCGCGGGGCCGGGCGCCGGTGCGCCGGGTCCTGCTGGCGCGCCGCCGGTGATCGTCGGCGGCGAAGGCTCGGGCGACGTCGTGGTCGGCGGGGCGACGACCGTGAAAGGCGCGGTCCTTGCCGTCAACGGCGTGCTGTACGTCACCGCGCCCGACAACGTCTGGGCGCTCGACGCGCACGACGGCCACACGCTGTGGCGTTATTTCTGGAGGACGAAAGGCGGCACGCACATCGGCAACCGCGGCGCCGCGATGTGGCACGACGACCTGTTCTTCGTGACGCCGGACGACTACTTCGTCTCGATCGACGCGCGAACGGGCAAGGAGCGCTGGCACAAAGAAATCGCCAGCTTCGCACAACAGTACTTTCTGACGTCAGCGCCGATGACCGTGGGCAACCACGTGATTGTCGGGACGGGAAACGATCTCGACTCGCCCGGCTTCCTGCAGTCCTTCGATCCCGAGAGCGGCGCGCTGCAGTGGAAGTTCTACACGGTCCCGATGAATCCCGGTGACCCAGGCCTGGATACATGGAAGAGCCTCGATGCGGCGCGGCACGGCGGCGGTCATCCGTGGCTGCCTGGCGTCTACGATCCGGAGACGCACCTGTACATCTTCGGCACGGGTAATCCGACACCTGCCTACACCGACGGTCCGCGCGGGCCCGGAGACAACCTCTATACCTGCGCGATTGTCGCCGTCAACGTCGACACGGGAAAGATGGCCTGGTACTACCAGACGTCACCGCACGACACGCACGACTGGGATTCGGCTCAGACACCGGTGCTCGTCGATGGTGATTTTCGCGGCAACGGACCGCGGAAGATGGTGTTGACAGCGAGCCGGAACGGCTATTACTTCACGCTGGACCGGTTGAGCGGCGAGCGGCTGGTCACGGGCCGGTTCTCTGAGACGGTGAACTGGGCGAAGGGCCTCAACGAGCGCGGGCAGCCGGTTCGCGATCCGGCGAAGGATCACCACGTGGCCGGCGCGCTCGTGTCGTCGGCAAACGGCGGTGCGACCAACTGGCCGCCGCCGGCGTTCAGCCCGGAGACCGGCCTGCTTTACGTCCCGACGGCCGAGACCTACGCGATGTACTACTTGAGCGAGACCGATCCGCGCGGCGCGATGGGCCTCGGTGGCAAAGACGAGATCGGGCTCGGCTCGATGGGCACGTATATCTCGGCCATTGATTACAAGACCGGCAAGACGGTCTGGCGCCACAAGTTTCGGACCGGCACGAACAACGCCCGCGGCGCATCCGGGTTGTTGACGACAGCCGGCAAGCTCTTATTCGGCGGGGACATCTCCGGCAACCTCGTCGCGTTCGACCCGGCCGACGGAAGGATTCTCTGGCACAGCGCGATTGGTCAGGTCACAAACGCGCCGGAAACCTTCATGGTCGACGGCCGGCAGTATCTGCTCGCCGCCGCCGGCGACACGTTGTTTGCGTTTGCGCTGTATCAATGACGGCGGACCCGGCGACCGCAGGAGGAGGCGTGATGCTCACACGGCGTGAATTCGGGAAACTGACGCTCGCCGGCCTCGCACTTCCGCCCGAGATGACGACCGCCGACTCGACGGTTGCCGGCGTTCGGCTCGGCGTCCAGACGTACAGCTTTCGCGACCTGCCTCGACCGTCGAGCGGCGACGCGGTCGAGACGGTCATCAAGGCCATGACCGAGTGCGGGTTCACCGAGTGCGAGCTGTTCGCCCCGCAGGTCGAGCCGCTGTTTCCCGCCGGCGGGGGCGTCGGCGGCCCCAGGGGCCCGCGCGGCGCGCCCCCGTCGCCCGAGGCGGTGAAGGCGCGCAACGATCTCCGCCGGTGGCGTCTCGAGACTTCGCTCGATCATTTCAGCGCCGTCAAGAAGAAGTTTGCCGCGGCCGGCATCACGATCTACGCGTACAACTACAGTCCAAACGCCAGCTTCACCGACGAAGAAATTGACAGGGGATTCGAGATGACCAAGGCGCTTGGCGCCGACATCATCACGGCGTCGACGACGCTCGATGTCGCGAAACGCATCAAGCCGCTTGCCGAACGACACAAGATGGTCGTCGCGATGCACGGCCATTCCCGCGTGGACGACCCGAACGAGTTCGCCACGCCCGACAGCTTCGCGGCGGCGACAACGATGTCACCGTACTTCAAGGTCAACCTTGACATCGGTCACTTCACCGCAGCCAATTTCGATGCGCTCACCTTCATCCGCGAGCGTCACGCCGACATCACCAACCTGCACCTCAAGGACATGAAGCGGAACCAGGGCGACTACGTGCCGTGGGGCCAGGGTGATGCGCCGATTCGCGAAACGCTGCAGCTGCTCCAGCGGGAGCGCTGGCCGATTCGCGCATATATTGAATACGAATACAGGGGCAGCGGCACGCCAGTCGAGGAAGTCAAGAAATGCTATGCGTACGCCAAGCAAGCGCTCCGATCATGAATGCCTCGGCAGAAGCGACACCGGTGATCAGAGTGGGGCCGAAGACTCATGGTCGCGTGCAGTTGCCTACGCCCTCGATTTCTGACGACCCTGTCCAACGCTTGAGAACCTTGGACAATCTTCATCTGGGGGCGAGGCAACTGCACGCGACCATGAGTCTTCAGCCCGCCTCAGAGGCTTCAGCCCGCCTCAGAGCCTTCAGCCGGTTCATGAGATGGGTTGCAGCCGATCGGAGATGAGATGACACGTCTCGGGATGGGCCTGGTGGGCCCGGGCTTTGTCGGCGCGCATCACATCGACGCCGTCCGGCGACTTGGCTTCGTCGACGTTGTCGCCGTCGCCGCAAGCAATGAGGCTTCGGCGCGACGCAAGGCCGACGCGCTCGGCGTGGCGCGGGCGTACGGCAGCTACGAAGCGCTCGCCGCGGATCCGGACGTCCATGTCGTGCACAACACGACGCCCAACTACCTCCACGAGCCCGTGGTCCTCGCCGCGGTTACGCACCGCAAGCACGTGATCTCCGACAAGCCGCTCGCCCCCACCGCCGCCGCCGCGCGCCGGTTGTACGACGCGGCGGCCGATGCGGGTATCGTCCACGCGGTCACGTTCAACTATCGCGGCAACCCGCTGGTCCAGCAGGCGCGCGAGATGATCGCCGGCGGGGAGCTCGGCGCGGTGCACTACGTGTACGGGAGCTACCTGCAGGACTGGCTGCTCGAGGCGACCGATTTCTCATGGAGGCTCGAGCCGGACAAAGGAGGCGAGAGCTCGGCGATGGCGGACATCGGCTCGCACTGGTGCGATCTGGTCGAGCACGTGCTGGGCCAGCGCATTGTCGAAGTCCTCGCGGATTTGACGACCGTCGTCGGCACGCGCCAGAGGCCCGCGGCGTCGCCGGAGGCGTTCGCCCGCGGCGCGCGGTCGGTCAGCGAGCCGTTCGCCGTGCACAGCGAAGACCTTGCGACGGTGCTGGTCCGGTTCGACAGCGGCGCGAAAGGCTGCGTCTCGGTCGGTCAGGTCTGCGCCGGACACAAGAACGACCTATGGTTCGAGGCCAGCGGGCGGCAGGCGTCGCTGCGCTGGCGGCAGGAACAGCAGAACGAGCTCTGGATCGGCCGGCGCGATGCGGCCAACGCCGTGCTGCCGAAGGACCCGAGTCTTCTCGCGCCGGGTGCGGCGAGGTACGCGCGCCTGCCGGCGGGCCATCAGGAAGGCTGGGCCGACGCTTTCTTCAACGTGCTGCGCGACATCTACGGCGTCATCCTCGACAGGGCCGAGGGACGACGCCCCTCCGATCCGAAGCCGCCGGCCTTCGCGACGTTCGAGGACGGCTATCACGCCGCGTGCGTCGTCGAAGCCGTTCTCGACAGTCACAGGCGCGGGGGGGTCTGGACCAAGGTGCCCGCGCTCATCGGAGCGACGCGATGAAACTCGGCGTGTTCACTCCGGTGTACGGCGCGTTCGACACGACACAGATGCTCGCAAAAGTTCGCGCGCTCGACAAGGTTCACGCGATCGAGCTCGGCACCGGCGGCTGGCCGGGCCGCGATCATCTCGACCCGGACGCGCTGTTGAGCGACGCCCACGCGGCGGACGAGTTCGGGCGTGTCATCGCCGACGCGGGCCTGACGATCAGCGCGCTGTCGTGTCACGGCAATCCGCTGCACCCGGACCGGCACGTGGCCGAATCCTGCGACGCGCTGTTCAAGCAGACCGTCTGCCTTGCCAAGCGGCTCGGTGTTCGCGTCGTCGTGACGTTCTCGGGCTGCCCGGGCGACGCGGACGACGCGAAGCACCCCAACTGGGTGACGACCCCGTGGCCGCCCGAGTTTCTGGAGGTCCTTGACTGGCAGTGGGAGAAGAAGGCGATCCCGTACTGGGTCGACCGGGCACGCTTCGCCCGCGATCACGGCGTCCAGGTCGCTCTGGAAGCGCATCCGGGGTTCATCGTCTACAACGTCGAGACGATGCTGCGGCTGCGCGCGGCCGCAGGCCCGAATCTCGGGATCAACTTCGACCCGAGCCATTTCTTCTGGCAGGGGGTCGACATCCCGGCGGCGATTCGCGCGCTCGGCGACGCGATCTTTCACGTCCACGCCAAGGATGTCGCGGTTGACCGCCGCAATGTGGAGGTCAACGGCGTCATCGACACGAAAACGTATCGACGGATGGCGGAACGGTCGTGGTTGTTCCGGAGCGTTGGCTGGGGCCACGGCGAGCTCGAGTGGAAGCGGATCGTGAGCGCGCTCCGGCTTTCCGGATACGACTACGTGATGAGCATCGAGCACGAGGACGCGTTGGCGTCGGTCGACGAGGGCCTGAAGGCCGCGGTCGATTTGCTGTCGAGGGCGATCCTGACCGAGCCGCCCGTCGACGCGTGGTGGACTTAGACATGCCTCTATCCGTAAGACTCAAGCTCTCGACGTTGATGTTCCTGCAGTACTTCGTGTGGGGCGCGTGGTACGTCACGATGGGCACGTGGCTCGGCGAGACGCTTCATTTCTCAGGGGAGCAGATCGGCCTCGCGGCGGGCACGACGGCGCTGGCGGCGATGATCTCGCCGTTCTTCGTAGGCATGGTCGCCGATCGTTTTCTTGCCACTGAGCGCATCCTGGGCGGCCTGCACCTGGTGGGCGGCGCCGTCCTCATCTATGCGTCCATGCAGCACGCGTTCGGCCCGTTCTACGGCGTCCTGCTCGCGTACGCGCTGTGCTACATGCCGACGCTCGCGCTCAGCAACTCCATTTCGTTTCATCAGATGACGGATCCCGCGCGGGAGTTTCCTCCAATCCGCGTGCTGGGCACGATCGGCTGGATCGTCGCGGGACTGTGCGTCGGCACGCTCGGTCTCGAGGCCACGGCCATGCCGATGCGCATCGCCGCGGCCGGATCCGTCGCGCTGGGTCTGTTCTGCTTCGCGCTGCCGCACACGCCGCCTCAAACCAAAGGCCGGGTGACCCTCAGGGATGTGCTCGGGCTCGATGCGCTCGGCCTGCTCCGTGAACGGTCCTTTGCCATCTTCGTGCTCGGGTCGTTCCTGATCTGCATCCCGCTGCAGTTCTACTATGCGTTCGCCAACCTGTTCCTGAATGAGCTCCACGTGTCGAACGCGGCGGGGAAGATGACGCTCGGACAGATGTCCGAGATCTTCTTCATGCTCGTGATGCCCTGGTTCTTCCGGCGGCTGGGCGTCAAGCGCATGCTCCTCGTCGGCATGGCGGCGTGGACGGCTCGATACACCTTCTTCGCGTACGGCAACAACGGCGCGCTCGTCTGGATGCTGTACGCCGGCATCCTCCTGCACGGCATCTGCTACGACTTCTTCTTCGTGACGGGGCAGATCTACGTCGATCAGAAGGCACCTGGGGACCTGCGGGCGGCCGCGCAGGGCTTCATCGCGTTTGTGACCCTCGGCGTCGGGATGCTCATCGGTTCCTGGGTCTCGGGTCGTGTCGTCGATGCGTTCAGGGTGGAGGCGACGGGCCACGCGTGGGATCGCATCTGGCTCGCGCCGGCCGGCGCTGCGGCGGCCGTCCTCGTGTTGTTCGCGCTCTACTTCCGATCGGCCGAGGCAGAACCGGACCGCGCCGCGCGGCCCGTCGGTTCCGGGGCCGTCACCTCACACAACTAGCCGGCGGCGCGCGAGCGCGGCGACAGCCCGAGCGAGAGCGGCCGGGTGGACCGGCTTGGCCAGATGCATGTGATAGCCCGCCGCCAGCGCTTTCTGACGCTCGTCGTCCCGCACGCAAGCGGTCACCGCTGCCGCCGGAACAGCGGCGATGCGGGCGGTGCCGGTCGCGCGCACCTCGCGGATCAACTCGTACCCGTCTTTGTCCGGCATGGCGATGTCCGAGAGCATGACGTCGACGTGCGACCGGTTCAGCGCCTGCAGCGCTTCCTGAGCCGAGGCCGCCGCGACGACGGTCGCGCCGCACGTCTCGAGCGCCGACGCCATCATCTCGCGCGAATCCGCCTCGTCGTCCACAAGGAGCACCCGGATGCCGGTCAGGGCTGGATTGATCTCACGATGCTCGGCCACGGCGGGCGCGGCCTCGATTGACGCGGCCGCGCGGGTCGCGCTGGCGGCGGCGGCTTTCAATCGAACCGTGAACGTTGCGCCCTGCTCGAGCCCGGCGCTCTCGACGCGAATGGTCCCGTCCTGCGCCTCGACGAGATGGCGGGCGATGTACAAGCCAAGGCCGAGGCCGCCGACGCTCCGGGTCGTTGTGCTGTCACCCTGGCGGAAGCGCTCGAACACGTGCGGCAGGAACGTCGGGTCGATGCCCGCGCCAGTATCTGACACTCGGATGTCCACGATCCCCGCGGTCGCGACGATCTCGATGGCGACGTGTCCTTCGGGGGGCGTGAACTTGACCGCGTTCGACAGCAGGTTGAGGACGACCTGCTCGAGCCGCCGCGGATCGGCGACGACGCGGATACCTGGTGCGGGGTCGAAGCGCAGTCCCACGCCCTTGGCGGCCGCCATCGGCATCATCGCCTCGACCGCGCCGCGGATGTTCTCGCTCACATCGACTTCCTGGAGGTCGAGCGCGGCGCGGCCGGCGACAATGCGCGACACGTCGAGCAGTTCCTCGATGAGCCGTCCCTGCCGCGTGGCATTGCTGAAGATGGCCTCGAGCGCGCGCTGGGTCCGCGCGGCGTCCACGGATCCCTGGCGCAGCATCGCGGCCCATCCGAGAATGGCGTTGAGGGGGGTACGGAGCTCGTGCGAGATCGTGGACAGGAAGTCGTCCTTCGACCGGTTCGCCGCCTCGGCATCGGATCGCGCGCGCTCTGCGGCCTCGTACAGATACGCTCGCTCCAACGCCTGCGCGCAATGCTGCGCGACCGACGTCAGGAGCGCCCTGTATTCCTCGTCGAAGTTCACGGGCGCTGTGAAGTAGAACGAGACCGCGCCGATGGCGCGGCCGTCGGTCAGCAGCGGCAGCGTCGCTGCCGATGCGTAGCCGCCGTCGGCCGCGATCGACGCCGAGAGCGGGTACTTCTCCTGCCACTCCGCGAAGGACCCGACGAAGACGGCTTGTCGGGATGTGACTGCCGCGGTGGCGCAGAGACCGGGCTCGGCCGCGAACGTGCGCGGCCGCTCCTCGAACGGCGCGTACTCTTCCGCGTACAGCGCATCGAATGTGGCACCGTTGTCGGTGAGGATCGCCACCGACCCTGCAGCGGCGCCGACGACGACCTTCCCCCGGTTCACCATCACGCGCGCGAGCGCATCGGCAGTCACGGCCTCCGACAACCCGGCGCTGAGGGCATACAAGCGGCTCGTGCGCGTCGCGAGCGCCCGGTACTTGGCCTCGCTCAGACGCAGGGCCTCCTCGACGACGTGCCGATCGCGGAGCGCGGCGTCTGCGCGCTGGCGGAATGCCTCGGCCTCGCCCCGCGCCCGTTCCGCTTCTTCGTAGAGGCGCGCGCGGTCGAGCGCCTGCGCGATGTGCCGGCCGGTGTTGAGCAGGAAGGATCGCTCGTCCCCGTCGACCGGGCGCGCGCGGTCGAGGCTCAGCGCGACAGCGCCGAGCGCGCGGCCTGACGCCAGGAGCGGCACGACGACCGCGCCCGGTCGCCCGGCGAGCAGGTCATCCGCAGCGCGGACGCGCGATTCGGCCGACCGTGTGGGGTGCGGCTCGACTACGACCAGATCGCGCCGCCGGATCGATTCGGCGATCACGCTGTTTGACGATGCGGCGCGCGACCTGCTGCGCTCCACGGCGGCGCGGTCGTAACCGACCGCGTGGACGATGTCGCAGGTGAGGCCGTCTTCCGAGACGAGGGTGACCGCTCCGGCGGCGGCAGTCGCCGCGTGCACCAGTTCCGGCAGGCAGGCATGGATCACATCGTCGGGCGTGCGCGCGCGGGAGAGGGTGGCCGTCAGCTGCTGCAGTTGATCGCTGTAGCGGAGCTGACGTTCGGTTTCGGCGCGGGCGGCGCGGTCGGCGCGTGCCTGAATCATGAGGCGCCGCGCGGCCATCATGAGGATGATCGCCGCGACCGCCATGAACAGGATGCCGGAAATGGCAGTCATCGCTGGTCCATGCGTCCCGAGAAGTGACGCAACCGTGAAAAAAATGCTCGGTCCCGGGACCGGACATTACGGCTGTCCACAAGCGCGTGGGGAAAGGCCGAGGTCGTGTGCCTGAGAAGCAATAATTCGGCCAGAGAGGCTGGCTGGACAGCGGCCTGGTGCCAGCTACGGTCTCGCGGGGACAGCGTCTCGAACGATGAACACCTTCTCGCCGGGCTTGATGAGGCCGAGCTCGCGCCGTGCGATTTCCTCGATCGCGCTCGGGTCATCGTTGAGGCGCCTCGCCTCTTCGCGGAGACGCGCGTTATCGGCGCGTTGGCGGGAGATACTTGCCGAGAGCGCGTCATACTCGTGGCGAGCGCGCAACATGGCCAACAGGCCGCGTTCGCCAACGAGGCCGTCGACCAGGACGATCGACGCCACGAAGAACAGCAGCCAGTGGACGATCTTCCGGCGCGTGGCGACAGGACTGCCAGAGCCGGCGGCGCCGACATGGTTCCCGGGGGCTGGAGTGCGTGCCCTCCGCTTGCGCGTGGGTCTAGTTTCGTCTTTCGACACGAACCGCAGAACAGTACAACAAATGTCAACGACGTACAAGAGGTGATCGTGACCGATCTGGTGATTGTCCTGACGACGGCTGCGGATCAACAGGCGGACGAGCTCGCCAGAACGCTCGTTGATGAGCGCCTCGCCGCGTGCGTGAACGTCCACGCTGCGATGACCTCGACCTATCGCTGGAACGGTCGAGCTGTCACCGAACCGGAGCGCCAGCTGGTGATCAAGACGCGACGCTCGCGGCTGCCGGATCTCGAACGGCGCCTGAATGAGCTTCACTCGTACGAGTTGCCCGAGCTCATCGTCCTGAGCCCGGAGTCCGCGAGCGACGCCTACGCGAGCTGGATCAGCCAGGAGACCACGCCGTAGATCCCGGCCCACGCTTACTGCAGCTGACTCCCGGGCCTCCCGCGATGGCGCAGGAACTCGACCGCCATCGGCAGCAGGGACACCACGACGATACCGATGGTGACGAGCGAGAAGTTCTGCTTCACGACCGGCACATTGCCGAAGAGCACGCCCGCGCCGACGCAGAGCGACACCCATCCGAAGGCTCCCATCAAGTTGTACAGGCCGAACGCAGCCGGCGGCATGCTGGCGGCCCCCGCCACGAAGGGCAGGAACGTACGAACAATGGGCACGAAACGGCTCAGCACGACGGCCTTGCCGCCGTACTGTTCGAAGAATGCGTGGGCACGCCGGAGGTGCTCTCGATTCAGCAGCGTGTGCGAGATGCCGGCGGCGTCGGCCGCCGAGAACACCCGCGGACCGACGATGCGGCCGACGGTGTAGTTGACGAGATTCCCGCTGAACGCGGCAGCGACGAGCAGCCCTGCGGCCAGCCATGGATTGAGAACCCCCGTCGCCGCCAGCGCGCCGGTCGCGAACAGCAGCGAATCGCCCGGCAGGAAAGGTGTGACAACGAACCCCGTCTCCGCGAACACAATCGCGAACAACAGCGCGTACACCCATCGGCCGTACGCGCCGACAAGCTCCAGCAGGTGCCTGTCGAAATGGAGGAAGAAGTCGATCACTTCCGGGACTAGACCTGTGCGAGCGCCTGTGCCAGGTCCTCACGCAGGTCGTCGATGTCCTCGACGCCCGCCGAGATCCGGACCATACCGTCGGTGATGCCCAGTGCGGCCCGGCGGTCGGCGGGCACCGAGGCATGCGTCATCGTGGCGGGATGGGAGATGAGCGTTTCGACGCCCCCAAGGCTTTCGGCCAGGGCGTGCAGGCGCACGGCGTTCAAGAGACGCCGCGCCGCCTCGAGCGATCCGAGGTCGAAGGCCAGCATGCCCCCGAAGCCGCGCATCTGGGCCTTGGCGAGCTCGTGCTGGGGATGGGAGGGCAGCCCAGGATAGAACACGCGCTCGACCTTCGGTTGCCGGCTGAGAAACTGAGCCAGCGCGAGCCCGTTGGCGTTGTGCTGCTGCATGCGGAGCGTCAACGTCTTCGTGCCGCGCAGGACCAGCCATGAATCGAACGGGCCGAGAATCGCCCCCTCGGCATTCTGGACGAACCGGAGCCATTCGATATCGTCGTCGCGGACCGCGATCACGATCCCGCCGACGCTGTCGCTGTGGCCGTTGAGGTACTTGGTCGTGCTGTGCGTCACCAGGTCGGCGCCGAACTCGATCGGCCGCTGGTTGTACGGGCTCGCGAACGTGTTGTCGACGACCAGGCGCGCCCCGTGGCGATGCGCCAGCGCGGCCGCAGCGCGCAAGTCGGTCAAGCCCATGACCGGGTTGGTCGGCGTCTCGACGAACAAGAGGCGCGTGGACGGCGTCATTGCCGCCTCGACCGCGTCGAGATGCGACGTGTTGACGTAGGTGAACGTGAGCTGATACCGCGTCAGCACCTTGTCGAACAATCTGAACGTGCCGCCGTATGTGTTGTCCGACACCACGACGTGATCGCCTGCTTTCAGCAGGGTCGCAATCGCGCCGATGGCGGCCATGCCAGAGGCGAACGCGAAGCCCTCCCTGCCCGCCTCGATCGCGGCGAGGTTGCGCTCGAGCGCCATCCGCGTCGGATTCTGCGTGCGGGCGTACTCGAAGCCCTTGTGCTTGCCGAGCTCGTCCTGGACGTACGTGGACGTCTGGTAGATCGGCGTGATGATCGCGCCGGTCGTCGGGTCCGGCTCCTGGCCTGCATGCAGGCAGATGGTGCTGAAACGCGCGCAGTCGGTGAGCTTCACGATCCAACAACGATACATGTTTTAATATCGCGAAGTCCACGCATGAATACCCCCGAGGGCGTTCGCGGCGCGCTGTTCCACACTCTGCCCGGCCGCGGGATCGTCGTTGGCCTCGCCATCAAGCTCGCGGTCGCGCTGATCCGGAGCGTGGCCGGCACGATTCCGGCGTTCCTGGCTGTCATCGAAACGGTCGCGAGCCTCGCGGTCGCGATTGGCCTCTCGTACTTTGCGTTCCGCCTCATCGTCCTGGCGAAGCGGCGGCTGCTGTGGCGGGTCCGACGGAAGCTGATCCTCTCCTTCATCTTCGTGGGGTTCGTGCCGGCGCTGCTCCTGGCGGCGTTCGCGCTGCTGTGCGGCTTTCTGTTGTTCTACAACCTCAGTGCCTACCTCGTGCAGAGCCGCCTTCGCACGCTCAGCGACCAGGCGCGGTTCTACGCGCAGGCAACCGCGCTCGAGCTCCAGCGCGTGAGCGGACCTGCTGCGGCCGGCAGCCCGGGCGCCACCCGCGCTCCTGTCATCAACGACGCCGCGCAGATTGTCGCGCGGCGGCAGGCGAGCATCGCCGCGCAGTATCCAGACGCCTCGGTCGCAGTCCTGGCCACGGATCGCGATTGCCGGGCGTCGCCATCGTCCGAGTCGCGTCCCGCCCAGCCGTCGCAGCCATCCAGCGTACGGCCCGTCGCCGCCGGGCCGTGGCGGCACGTCGCGGTGCCGGAGGCCATTCCGTCCTGGGTACCGTGCGCCGGCTTCGCGGGGGTGCTCGCGTACACACACCCGCCGGACGCGCGCGATACCGACACCCACCTCCTCGTGCGAGCGGTCGTGTTTGCAGAGGCGGCCCGCCCGCCATTTGCGGTCGTCGTCGATCTGATGGTGAACGATGCGCTCCGCCGGCAGCTCCGCCGGGACACCGGCGTGGAGCTGAAGACCATCGTGGCGGTCGACTCGGAAGGGGCGCGCCCGCTTGTCGGCGTGGCGGGGGACGATCCGGAGACGGCCGGCTATTCGACGGCCGGCGCGCTGAGCAGCCTGCCCAGCCCGATGGAATTCCAGGACTGGAACAACGGCGCCGCCGGCACGTTGATGGTGACCAACGGCCTCAGCGTGGCCGAGCTGTACGACCGCATCTCCGCCGCGGAAGGGCGCGTCGGCCGCAACTTCGGCCAGGGCCTGCTGCTCGTCCTGTTCGTCATCGGCGCGCTGTTCCTAATCATCCAGTTCATCGCGCTGGTTGCGGGCCTGGCGCTCGCGAAGTCGATCACCGGGTCGGTGCACGCGCTCTTCACCGGCACCGAGCGCGTGCGGCAGGGCGATTTCACGCACAAGATCGCGGTCGTGAGCGACGACCAGCTGGGTGAGCTGGCCGGCTCCTTCAACGAGATGACCGCCAGCATCGAGGACCTGCTGCGGCAGGCGGCCGAGAAGAAGCGCCTGGAGGAAGAGCTGCGAATTGCCCACGAGATCCAGATGTCGCTGCTGCCGCAGGGACCGCTCCTGATGCCGGGCCTCTCCGTCACCGCGCTCTGCGTCCCGGCGCGCGAGGTGGGCGGCGACTACTACGACTTCCTCCCGCTCGACGATCACCGCGTCGGCGTCCTGATCGCGGACGTGTCGGGAAAAGGCACGTCCGCGGCGCTCTACATGGCGGAGCTGAAAGGCCTCATGCTCTCGCTCAGCCAGATCCACTCGTCGCCGCGCGAGCTGCTGATCGTCGCCAACCGCATCATCGCCCAGCACCTTGACGCCCGCAGCTTCATCACGATGACCTATGCCGTCATCGACATGCGGGCGCGAACGATGACCTACGCCCGAGCCGGCCATACGCCGCTCATCTATGTACCGGGCTGCGGATCCCTGCCGGGCGCGCGCAGCCATGCGAAGATTCTGGCGCCGGACGGCCTCGTGCTCGGCTTGAAGATCGACCGCGGGGAGCTGTTCGAGCAGCTGTTGCAGGAAGAGACGATCTTCCTCGGCGCGGGGGATCTGTATCTCTTCTTCACTGACGGCATCAGCGAGGCGATGAATGTGCAGGATGACTGCTTCGGCGAGGGCCGGCTGGGGCAGCTCGTCGAGAGCCACGCGCACCTGCCGCCGGACGAGCTGCGGGAGCGCGTGCTGCGTGAGATCTCGGCGTTCGTCGGCGAGGCGCCCCAGCACGACGACATGACGATGATTCTTCTCAAGGTCGACGAGGTCAGCGAAGCCGTTGCCTGATCTGGTCGTCATCTTCACCACGTCGTCGGACATCGAAGCGCGCGTCGTTCACAGCCTGCTCGAGGCGCACGGCATCATGGCCATCACCTCGTCGGGCATCTCACGCTCGGTGTTCCCGCTGTCGGTCGACAGCGCCGGCGACATCCGGATTGCCGTCCACGAGAGCGAAGCCAACGAGGCGCGGCGCGTCATCGACGGACACCGGACCGAGCTCGGAAACGGCCAGGTCGTGCGGCTGCGCGATGAGTTCGAGCCGCTGCAGCGCGCGATCCAGTACCGCTTCCGGGACCGCGGGCTGCTCGAACACGCGATGACCCACACCTCGCGCGCCAACGAGGACGTCAGCGGCGGTGTCACGGACAACGAGTCGATGGAGTTTCTCGGCGACGCCGTGCTCGGATTCGTCATCGCCGACATGCTGTTCCGCGAGTTTCCGTCGTTCGACGAAGGCGGGAAATCCAAGACCAAGGCGACGCTCGTCTCGACCACGACGCTCGCGCGGCAGGCCGAGCGGCTGAACATCGGCGACCATCTGCTGCTCGGGCGCGGCGAAGAAAAGACCGGAGGGCGCCGGAAGCAGGCTTTGCTCGCCGACACCTACGAGGCGCTCATCGCCGCGATCTACCTAGACGGCGGCATTGAGCACGCGAAGGCTTTCATCACGCGCGAGTTCGCGCCTCTCGTCGCCGAGGTCCACCAGCGCGGCGTAGGCGGCCAGGACTACAAGTCTGCGCTGCAGGAGCTTCTGCAGGCGCGCGACCTCCCGTTGCCCGCCTACCGCCTGGTCGGGACGCTCGGTCCCGACCACCAGAAGCAGTTTCAGGTCGAGGTCGTCGTGAACGGTGAGTCGCTCGGACGGGCGGTCGGCCCGAGCAAGAAGGACGCCGAGCAGGAAGCCGCGCGCGTGGCGCTCGACGGGCTCAGAAAGGCTCTGAGGCGGCCTGAAGACTCATAGTCGCGTGCAGTTGCCTCGCCCAAAATCAAAATTCTCAGGGGTTGTAAAACGTCGTCAAGAGTCCAGGGCGTAGGCAACTGCACGC
>DASZFS010000266.1:0-7278 GCA_035939575.1 Vicinamibacterales bacterium
CCGAACGGTGTGCGACGGGAAGTTGAATCGTCCGGTCACCGTCTCGAAAATGATCAGCGCGTCCACCTGATCAGCAATTGCCCGCCCGGGATCGCGATGCTACGTTCGCGAGACCGAGGAGGGTTCTGAATGCAACGTCGAGCGTTTCAACTTGTCGTCGCCGTGGTGGCCCTGTGCCTGGCGACATTCACGCCGTCGACTGCGTTTGCGCAGGGCGGAGGCGCGAGCACGACCGGCTCCATCAACGGCAAAGTCTCGGACACCAGCGGCGCGGTGCTGCCCGGGGTCACCGTGACCGTCACCAGCCCGTCGCTGATGGGCGTGCAGACATCGGTGAGCGACGGGGGCGGCCTCTACCGGTTCCCAGCGTTGCCTCCGGGCACCTACACCGTGATGTTCGAGCTACCGGGCTTCAACACGCTGAAGCGCGAGAACATCCAGATCGCGATGGGGTTCACGGCAGCGGTGAACGTCGAGCTCGCCGTGGCGTCGTTGCAGGAGACGGTGACGGTCACTGGCGATTCGCCGGTCATCGACACGTCCAACACGCGCGTGCAGCAGAACTTCAAGCTCGAGGCGCTTCAGGAGATCCCGAACTCGCGCGACCTCTGGTCGCTCCTCGCCGTGACGCCGTCGGTGACGATGGGCCGCATCGACGTCGGCGGGAACCGCGCGGGCACGCAGACCGGCTACACCGCGTACGGCTACGGGGGCCAGAACCGCGTGCTCGTGGAAGGCATCAACACCACGGAGGGCACCAGCGGCGCCGGTTTCTACGTCGACTACGGCTCGTTCGAGGAGGTGTTCCTCGGGACGGTGGCGCAAGGCGCCGAGATGCCGACCCCGGGCGTGCAGAGCCAGATGCTCGGCAAGTCGGGCGGGAACAAGTTCCAGGGCGAGATCTATCAGGACTTCGAGACCAACGGGATGATCGCGGACAACATCACGGGGAACCTGCCGGATCGATTTGCCTACAGCCCGACCAACACGAACGGCATCCGGCTGCACAGCAACGAGACGCAGAAGTACCGCGACAGCAACATCAACGTCGGCGGCCCGATCACGAAGGACAAGATCTGGTGGTACTTCTCGTACCGGAACCAGAAGACGTCTGTCGGCCAGCCGAACTTCATCGGCAACATTTCCGGTCAGCTGTTCGACACCTCGCTGTGGAACCCGTCCGGCAAGGTGACGTATCAGATCAACCAGAACAACAAGTTGATCGGTTACTACCAGTGGGGTCAGAAAGAGCAGCCGAACCGCCTGCCGTCGGCCACCAACAATTACACGGATCTGGGCAGCACCCTGAAGCAGATCTCGGGCAGCTGGATCTACAAGGGTGAGTGGAACGGGACACTCAGCAAGAACATGTATGTCGAAGGGCGCTACGGCGTCTTCGGCTACTATTTCCCGCTCCTCGCGAACACCGACACCACGCAGTACCAGGTCGTCAATGCGCAGCTGGCGCAATACTTCAACGGGGACCAGAAAGAGCAGACCGACCGCCAGCGGCGTCAGGCGACGGGTGCGATGACGTACTTCAAGGACGGGTGGGGCGGCTCGCACAACTTCAAGGTGGGCGGCGAGGTGCTGCTCGAAACCGGCTGGTACGGTTACACGCAGGTGTACTCGGGCAACATCCGCGAGAACATCGGCAGCAATGGCCTTCCCTCGAGCGTCATCATGGCCGCGCCCACCGCGACCCACGTTGGCAGCCTCGGCGACGGCCCCAACGGCAACCTGCTGAGCGTCGACAAGGTGTCGACGTACGACGCGTTCCTGACGGATCAGTATGCGGTCGGCCGCGCGACATTCAACCTCGGCGTCCGCTACGATCACTACGACGTCTGGACGCCGACGCAGCAGCAGCTCGCGTTCACGTTCCCCACGGGCCTGAGCATCCCGGCGCAGACCTTCCCCGAGCAGCACTACCTCAAGTGGGACTCGTTCGTGCCGCGCGTGGGCATGACCTACGACTTGAGCGGGACGGGGCGATCGGTCATCAAGCTGAATTACGGCCTCTATCGGTTCAACCCGGGCGTCGGCGTCGCGAACAGCGCGAACCCGAACCAGGCGAGCAAGACGATTCAATACCAGTGGCTGGACAACAAGGTGTGTCCGACCTGCATCCCGGGCGACAAGATCTACGAGCCGGGCGAGGAAGGGCCCGTCCAGTCGAGCGCGCTGGCGGGGGCCATCAGCGTCGATCCCAACATCAAGCAGCCGTACTCGAATCAGGTGACGGCGTACCTCGAGCAGCAGCTGATGGAAGGCGTCGCCGCGCGCGCGGGGTTCGTCTATCTGGGCGTCAACAACCAGACCGGCACGTTCCAGCCGCTCCGTCCTGCAAGTGCGTACACCGTTCCGTTCACGGTGACCGACGTGGGAGCGGACGGCCTCAGTAACGGGACCGCGACGTTCTACGGCATCCCGAATGCCCTGATTTCGGGTTGCTCCGGGGCGACCACCGTGACGCCGACCTGTCTGTACCCGACCAACCAGGTCGTTCAGAACTCGCCGAACAACGGCAAGTACAAGACGCTCGAGTTCTCGTTGAGCAAGCGCCAGAGCCACAATTACTCGCTCAGCGCAGGGTTTGGCTACACGTGGCAGCACGATTTCCCGCGCGGCTATCCGAACACGCCGAACGCGCCGGGTGACTATGACTTCACGTCATACAGCTTCAAGGCGAGCGGCACTTACAACGCGCCGTACGGGATTCTCATCAGCCCGGTGTACCGCTTCCAGGCGGGCGCCAACTACGCGCGCCAGCTGACGCCGTCGGCGCCGGCTTCATGCGCGTGCACGTACAGCGCGGCGGATGGTGGCCCCGCGAGCGGACCAACCGCGTCCGCTCTGACCAACAGCGTGGCGTACGTCAGCCAGTACAACGCGTTCCGCCAGGACAACATCTCGGTGATCGACGTCCGCGTCGAGAAGACCGTCAACCTGGGCTCGGTCGCCAGAGTACGGCTCTTCGCCGACGGGTTCAACCTTCTGAACAGGTACGCCGCGGAGACGATCAGCTTCAGCACTGGAGCCGCGTTTCAGCAGCCGACCGCGATTCTGGGTCCGCGAACCGGCCGCATCGGACTCCGGCTGATCTGGTAGGGAGCGCGAGCGGAGCGAGCGCGCCGACGTGCTCGAGGCGCGCAGCCGAGCGTCATTTCACGAACCGGCCACGAGCCGGTCGCGAGCCGGGTGAGGGGCTCACCCGGCTCGTTCTATTGTCCCAGAACAGTCTTGAGGCGGGCGATGTCCGACCCGTAGCGAGCCGGCGGCGCCTCGCGGACGAACCGCTCGATGAGCGGCCGCGCCTCCTCGCGTTGGCCGAGCGTCTCGAGCGCCATCGCGAGGTTGTAGAGCGCGTCATACAGCATCGGGTCGAGGTCGATGGCGCGGCGCAGATCCGGGATAGCTGCGGCCAGCTCGCCGGCGGCAATCTTGTCCGCTCCGAGGTTCTCGTACGCTCTCGCCGACGTCGGATCGAGCTCGATCACTTTCTGAAGCGCCGCCCGCGCGCGATCGTGCCGACCCATCCGCAGATAGGCAACCCCGAGCGAGTTGTACGCCTCGGCGTAGTCAGGCCTCGACGCCGTGACCGCCTCCAGCACGCCGACAGCTTTGTCCAGCGCGCCAGCTTCCTGCAGGTAGCCCGCCAGGACGACCATCACGCTCGGATCGGCGATACCGCGCCGGACGATGTCCTCAAGTGTCGCGATGCCTCCCGGCAGGTCGCCGGACCCGCGCTGCATCGACGCGAGGATCCCGTAGGCGGTCGTGAATTGCGGATGCTGCCGGGCGATCGACCGGACCCTGGCCATCGCACCCGCGCGCTCGCCCGCGTTGAACGCCAGAACGGCCTTCTCCAGGTCGTTCGATGGTCCGATCAGCGTCTTCGGGTCGTCCGCGTCGGTGTAGACGCGCTGCCCCGGCTCGGCGGCCGATGCCACGTAGCCGAGCGCCTGCAGCCGCTGCCGGGATTCCGCACTGAGCGTTGTCTTCTGGCCGCTCGAGCCGCGGGCGGCGAACCCTGCGACGGCATTGCGCAGCAGCGCTTCCAGCGTCCGCGCGCGCTCCGGCTCTCTGGCAAAGAGGTTCGTGGCCTCGGATGGGTCCGCGGAGACGTCGTAGAGCTCCGGAAGCGGCAAATCGATCATCTTGTAGCCGCCGCTCACGATCCCGGTCAACGGCGCCCAGTTGCGTGTGAGATTGGCATCCATGGCCTCGAAGTACGCCGAGCCCGCCGTGTCGCGCGCGTTCACAGCCGCGACGAGCGAGCGGCCCTCGAACTCGGGCCTCGGGTCGGCGCCGACAAGATCGACAACCGTCGGCGTGAGATCGACGAGGCGGCTCAAGCCGTCGAACGCCGCGCTGGAGATGCGCCTGGCGGCCCAGAAGAACCAGGGCACGCGCATCGTGACGTCGTAGGTGAAGACGCCGTGCGTCCGCTCGCCGTGCTCACCGAGGCTCTCGCCATGGTCCGCGGTCATCACGACCAGCGTCCGCTCGAGCTGACCCGCCGCCCGAAGCGCGTCGAGCAGCCGTCCGATCATGGCGTCGGCGTAGGCAACCTCCGCATCGTACGGCTCGTGCTGCGACGCGAACGGCTCTGGCGCTCTGTATGGCGCGTGCGGATCGTAGAGGTGGACCCAGGCAAACCAGGGGGAGCCTGAGCCCCCTGCCAGGATCCAGGCAAGCGCGGGCTTGACGACCTCCTCCGCGCGACGCTCGGCGCCCTCGGCCGTGTCGCCCTCGTGCTTTTCGCCATAGCGGTCGTCGTAGACGTCGAAGCCGCGATTCAACCCGAACCGCGCGTCGAGGACGAACGCGCCGACGAACGCGCCGGTCCGATACCCGGTGTCCTTGAGGACGGTGGCCAGCGTCGGCGGAGCGGGACCCAGGCGGAACAGGCCGTTCGCGCGCAGGCCGTGGACGGGCGGCGACACACCCGTGAGGATGGACGCGTGAGCCGGCAGCGTGAGCGGCGCCGCCGTGTACGCCCGCGTCAGACGCAGGCCCTCGCTCGCCAGCCGATCGATGTTCGGCGTCAGACCAGGACGCCCGCCGAACGCGCCGACACGGTCGTAGCGGAGCGTATCGATGGTGACGAGCAGAACGTTGCATCCCCGACACGTGCCTCTCGCCAGGCGCGGCGCCGAGCGATTCAGGAGGAATGTGGCGAGCGCGCCCAGGCCGATCGCGACGAATACCGCAACCGCCGCCGATCTCGCCGAGACATTAAATCGCGTCACCGGGCTACCTCGGCGCGACGCCGAGCCCGCGGACGCGCGCACCTGGAATGCGCACGCCAATCTTCACGTCGCTGGCCTTGGATCCGAGCGGGACGATGTATTCGATCAGCAGCTCGGTGGTCAGGCGCGTCACGAGGCGGTCGACAGCCGGCTGGTAGGACGCGGGCGCGTAAATGGCCGTGAAGTCGCCGTGCGTCTGGTCCACGAGCCCGCGAAGAAACTGGTGGGTCGCGCCGACGCGCGCGCTGTTCGCAACCACGTGGAGCACGGCGCGGCTGTCGATGATGGGCGCCAGGAACGGGTCGGCTGCCGGACCGGCCACTTCGATCGGTGACGCCGTCAGCGCGACGATCGCGGCGAACAGCGTGCCCGTGGAGCGGATGGTCTCCGCCGCGAGCGCGGCAGCGCCGAGCGGCTGACTGTCTTCGGTTCCAGCCGGTTCGATCCGGCTCAACCGCGCCAGCAACGTCGCGCGCTCGTCGTCGAACGACGCGGCGAGCTTCGGCGTACCGCCGGCCGTCGCGACCGCGACAGGACGTGGACCCAGGCGCTCGACGAACCGCGTGGCCGCCGCGCGCATCGACGGGAAATCGTCGATCGCCGCGGCGCCGTTGTCGAGCACGACAACGATCGGGTAGTCCGCCACGCGGACGTCCAGAATCTCGCGCTCGACACCCGATTCCTGCACCACAAAGTCGTCCGCGCCGACGTCGACGAGCGCCGCACCGCGGCTGTCGGAGACCTGCGCAAGCGCAAAACGGCTCGCGCCGGTTTGCCCGATGATTCTCACTCCGGGGGCCCCAACCCCCCGGTCTCGCTCCGCGGGGGCCCCAACGCCCCGCTCCGCATCCCGCAGGCGGATCGGGCCTGCCCCTGCCAGTCCCGACACTTCCGACATCTCCACAACTGCCAGGGGAGCCAGCGCGGCAAGGGCTGCAACGGCAACGCTGCGAAACACTGGCAACACGTCAACGGGCATTATAGATTTGGACCTGATGGGTCGTCTGCCGCGTCCGACTCTGCTCGTCGCGCTGGCCGGGATCGTGTACCTGACGGTCGCGGCCCTGGCGCAGGCTCCGGCATCTCCCGCTGCGTCCCCGGCGGCTTCTCCGGCGTTCGCCACGCCTCCCATCGGGCCGGACGGCTATGTTGGCTCCGCAGCATGCCAGAAGTGTCACGAGCCCGAGTACGACACGTGGCGCAACACGCTGCACGTGCAGATGACCAAGCCGATCGTGGAGGCGCGGGTCCTCGGAGACTTCGCACCGGGCGCGCGGCTCGAGGACACCGGCGCCGGCCGTGCGTACTCGATGGAGAAGCGCGACGGCAAATACATCATCTCTGTCATCAGGAGCGGGCGTCCACCCGAGGCGTTCGGTGTCGATTACACGCTCGGCGCGCGGCGGTTTCAGGGCTATCTCTCGAAGCTTCCGGACGGCCGCATCTACGTGCTGCCCGTGTTCTGGCACAACGAGTCGAAGCGCTGGGTTGACTACAAGGAGATCACGCCGATTCCCGACGATCCCGCGCACGACCTCCGCCAGATCTGGAACGTGACGTGCGTGAATTGCCACGCGACCAACCTGGCGCGCAACTTCGATGCGGCGAGGAACACGTTCGCGACAACCTGGACTGAGATGGGAATCGGGTGTGAAGCCTGCCACGGTCCGGGTCGAGCACATCTCGACGATCCGGAGCACCTCAAGATCTTCACGATGAAGAAAGTACCGGCTCGCCAGATCTTCGATACGTGCGGATACTGTCACGGCAACAAGAGCAACGTGTTCTTTGGCTTCAAGGCTGGCGACCACTATGAGGACTACGCGCTGCCATTTCTGATCAGCCAGCCGGTTCCCGACAACGATCCGCAGGGCGATTTCTGGCCCGACGGCCGTCCCAGCCGCTTCAACCGGCCGCAGGCGCTCACACTGACCGGCTGCTTTCAAAGTGGTCAGGCAACGTGCACGAGCTGCCACCGGATTCACGGCAACCAGAACAACCACGCGCTCAAGGTGCCAATCGA
>DASZFS010000267.1:0-2184 GCA_035939575.1 Vicinamibacterales bacterium
CAGCCGCTTGGCCATTTCCTCGATATTGTCCGGCGGCCAGCCGGGGATCTCCATGCCGAGATGCAGGCCCATGCCGGCCAGCACTTCCTTGATCTCGTTCAGCGACTTGCGGCCGAAGTTCGGCGTGCGCAGCATCTCGGCCTCGGTCTTCTGCACCAGGTCGCCGATATAGATGATGTTGTCGTTCTTCAGGCAGTTGGCCGAGCGCACGGAGAGCTCGAGCTCGTCGACCTTGCGCAGGAGGTTGCGGTTGAACGGGAAGTCGTCCTGCTGCTCTTCCTTGCGGACCTCGCGCGGCTCCTCGAAGTTGATGAAGAGCTGCAGCTGGTCCTGCAGGATGCGCGCGGCGAGCGCCACGGCGTCGGCCGGGGCCGTCGTGCCGTTGGTCTCGACCGTCATCGACAGCTTGTCGTAGTCGGTGACCTGGCCGACGCGGCTGTTCTCGATCCTGTAGGAGACGCGCTTGACAGGGCTGAACACCGAGTCGACCGGGATCAGGCCGATCGGCGCGTCCTCGGGCCGATTGACCTGGGCCGGAACATAGCCCTTGCCGGTGGCGACCATCAGCTCCATCGAGATCGAGGCGCCGTCGTCGAGCGTGCAGATCAGGTGCTTGGCGTCCATGATCTGGACGTCGCCCGGCAACTCGATCATGCCGGCGGTGACCTCGCCCGGGCCGACCGCGCGCAGGTAGAGACGCTGCGGGCGATCGCCCTGCATCTTCACCGCCATCGCCTTGATGTTGAGCACGATGTCGACGACGTCTTCGCGGACGCCGGGGATCGAGGAGAACTCGTGCAGCACGTTGTCGATCTTGATCGACGTCACGGCTGCTCCCTGCAGCGACGACAGCAGCACGCGCCTGAGCGCATTGCCGAGCGTCAGTCCGAAGCCGCGCTCGAGCGGCTCGGCGACGATCGTCGCGGTGCGGCCGGCGTCGACGCCAGCTTCGGTGACGAGCTTCTCCGGCTTGATCAGATCTTGCCAGTTCTTCTGGAGCACGGGGGGAACCTCTCTAGACCGGTGGTTTGTGCAGGCCCGCCCAAATCATGACGGGGAGCCCACAGCTCAATACGAAAGCCGGCGGCGTCGGCGACGCCGCGGCAGCAGACTCAGACGCGACGACGCTTCGGCGGACGGCAGCCGTTGTGCGGGATCGGCGTCACGTCGCGGATCGAGGTGACGGCGAGGCCGACGGCCTGCAGCGCGCGCAGCGCCGACTCGCGGCCAGAACCGGGACCGCGCACCATGATCTCGATCGTGCGCATGCCGTGCTCCATCGCCTTGCGGCCGGCATTCTCGGCCGCCATCTGGGCGGCGAACGGGGTGCTCTTGCGCGAACCCTTGAAACCCTGCTGGCCCGACGACGACCAGGCGATGGTGTTGCCCTGCGCGTCGGTGACGGTGACGATGGTGTTGTTGAACGAGGCATTCACGTGCGCCACGCCCGCGATGATGTTCTTGCGTTCCTTGCGACGGGGACGCGCGGCGGGAGTAGCGGCGGCGCCGCTCGTGGCAGCGGCGGCTGCAGGCTTGGCCATGATCCGAATCCCCTCGAGTTACTTCGTCACTTTTTTCTTGCCGGCGATCGGCTTGGCGGGGCCCTTGCGGGTGCGCGCATTGGTATGCGTGCGCTGGCCGCGCACCGGGAGCCCCCGACGATGCCTCAAGCCCCGGTAGCAGGCGAGGTCCATCAATCGCTTGATGTTCATCGCTGTCTCGCGGCGCAGGTCGCCCTCGACCGTGTAGTCGTGGTCGATGGTCTCGCGGATGCGGATGACCTCGTCGTCGGTCAGCGTATTGACGCGACGCGACTCATCTATCCCCACTTTCCCCAGGATCTCGCTGGCCTTTGCGTGGCCGATCCCGTGGATGTACTGCAAGCCCACCACCACGCGCTTGGCGGTGGGAATGTTCACGCCGGCTATACGAGCCAAAATGCCTTCTCCTTCAAACACTTACGGCGCGCTGACGCGCGCCCGTGTGACGTTCCGCTGGCCCCGGAAAAGCGCGCGATTATAGGTATCGCTGCCCTTGAGTCAACGGACCTTCCGATTGTCAAGCCCCGGCCAAAACAGCGCGGATTTGACGGTAAACCTCGTCCATCGCGGCCATGCCACCGACCTTCTTCAGGACCCCACGCGCCCGGTAATAGGGCAGCAGGGGCTCGGTCTGGGCGCGATA
>DASZFS010000268.1:0-2782 GCA_035939575.1 Vicinamibacterales bacterium
GCGATCTCGAGAAGGCCCTCGGCTATGAGGTTGGCACGTTCATCCGATCGGTCGACGAACTGGCCGCGGTCGCGGCGCATCAGCCGTTCGGCGACCATGAAACGCTCGCTGGTCAGGTCGTCTCAGTTGCCTTTCTCAAGAACCGTCCCGATCCCGCGTTCCGTCGCAAGATCGACGCGCTGAACGGCACCGCCGACGGGTTTCAGGTGCACGGCCGAGAGGTCTACTGGCTCTGTCGCGGCGGGCGCACCAGCGACTCGCCCGCGGGCCTGCCGTTCGGCAAGGTGCTTGGCTCCGGCGGCACGATGCGCAACGCCACGACGGTCCGGAAGCTCGCGGCGAAATATCTGCTGAAATCACCCTGACATTCTGAAGTTGATTCTGCTCAGATGGTCGAGAATGCCCCGCCGCGCGGCGAGCCAAGCCCGGTGCACGCATCCCAGCCGGAAGCCGCCGTGTACGCACCGTTGGTCCCCGATGTGATGTCCCGGAATGCCGTTTGAGCGCCGCTCGCGTAAATAAGCGGATTCAAGTAGCCGATCGGCGTTTGGCGTTTCTGGTTCAGCAGCGCCGTGAACGCCGCCCACAACGGGGCGACCGCGCTCGTACCGCCGAACACGGCGTCCTGGCCGTCGATGTGGACCTGATAGCCGGTCCCCGGATCTGCGTCGCCAGCGACATCGGGCACGCCTCGGCCCTTGAAGTGGGATGCGTTGACGGAACTGGGGACGTTCGCGGTCTTCTGGTAGTCGGGCAGCGGAAAGATCTCGCTCACGCCACCGCCAGTGGCCCCACCGGACGCACCGGCGTTCCACACGGTTTCACGCTGTATTGATCCGTTCGCGCCTTCCAACCGCGTCCCGCCGCACGCGGTGACATGCGGGCTCGACGCGGGAAAATCGACATGGGCGAGGCCGTCGTTGACACCGTCGCTCGATCCGCTATCGCCGGACGCGCAGAACACGCTCACGCCGAGGACGGCCGCGTCCTGAAACGCCTGGTCGAAGGCCTGCAGCGACTGCTGGGTCCAGCTCGATTCCGCGCCGCCCCAGCTGATCGACACCACCGACGGCCTGCGTACCTTGTCGTGCACGGCCGTCGTGACAGCGTCCAGGAAGCCCTGGTCGGTGTTCGGCGCGAAATAGACGGCGATCTTCGCGTCGCGCGCGATCGCGCCGACGATCTCGATATCCAGGAGCACTTCACCATCCGCGCTGTTTGGATCCCCGGTTGGCGCGTTCTTCGCGCCGTCAACCGATATCGCCGTGATACCCGGCGTGCTCGTAAGCCCCAGCTGGCTGAAATATGCGCGGAGATCGGCGGAGCGATATCCGCCGCCCAACTCGACGATGGCGACCGTTTGATTGGCTCCTGTGGCATCCGTTGGAAACTGATAGAGCTTCGCGACATCGATCGGCGTGTATGACGTGTCGCCGGCCGCGCGTGGGCCGATGGCGTCGACGTTCCGGTTTCTCCGACAACGGGTATGCGCCTGCGGCCGGTTGTCCAGACCGAACACGCCGACGATGGCGTCGTGGACGTCGATCGGCACCGACAGAGCACCCGTGCGGCCCCGGAACGTTCCCTGCTCGCTTTGAAAGAGCGCGAGCGTCGTGCCGAACGCTTCGTTCATCGCCGCAACCGTGCCTGACAGTGCGATGGTGCGGCGTGCGAGATCGACCGCCGCCACCGTCAGGTCATAGCGTGCGGCGAACGCTTCGACGCGTGCCACGTCCACCGGATCGGCGCCATAGCGCGCTTCGAACGGTTCGCGGGCCATTCGCTCGAGAGGCTCCTGAAGTTCCAGCGGCGTGCGGCGCCTGAGGACGACGCTGACCTCGACGTGGTCGCTCGCGTTCGGCGAGCCGACAATGCGTGCGTTCTCGAGGCTTCTCTCGCTGCCGCGGACTGCGGCTCGTCGCTCGACCATGGCCGTCTCCTCTTCCGGTAATCACTGTAGCCGGAGAACATGAAGAGTGGCCAGCTCGTCCGGCGAAATGCCGCACGGACGCATGCCGCTTGATTGACGCTCGGGGGAGCCCGTGCCAGGATGAGCTAGCATTTGGAGGTGGTCATGACAGGGTTGCCTGCGCTGTGGCTCCCCATCCTGGTGTCCGCTGTTCTTGTCTTCGTCGCGAGCTCCCTCATTCACATGGCGTCTCCCTGGCACAAGGGGGACTACCCGAAAATGCCGAACGAGGATCAGGTGATGGATGCGCTGCGACCGCTTGCCATCCCGCCTGGCGACTATTTCATCCCGCGACCATCCGCCCGGGACGACATGCGATCTCCTGCGTTCACCGAGAAGCTGAATCGCGGGCCGGTGGCGCTGTTCACCGTCATGCCCAGCGGCGCCATGTCGATGGGCCGCAACCTCGCGCTCTGGTTCCTGTACTGCGTCGTCGTCAGCGTGTTCGCCGCCTACGTCACGGGCCGGGCGCTCCCTTCCGGCGCCAGCTACCGGCCCGTGTTCCGTTTCGCGGGAGCGACGGCGTTCATCGGCTACTCGGCCGCACTGTGGCAGCTGTCGATCTGGTACCGGCGCGCCTGGAGCACGACCATCAAGGCAACGATTGACGGCTTCATCTACGCGCTGCTCACGGCCGGCGCATTCGGGTGGCTCTGGCCGCGATAGGTCAGAGATGACGATGCTCTGTGGGCATCCCGAGGCGGCTCACGGTGTCGCCCTCGAAGTCGAATTCAATCAGCACAACCGGCTCCTTGCCGACCACCCAACCGTCGTGCCCCGGCTCGATCGCCACAATCTGCGGAGCCCGGTGCT
>DASZFS010000269.1:0-2397 GCA_035939575.1 Vicinamibacterales bacterium
GCCTTTCGGCATGATGGACGTCATCGGGCGCATCGTGGCATTGGCGCTGAAGACGCCGCATCCGACTAGGGTCCAGCCGGGCTGGTAGAAGTGCCGGTCCGCCGGCTCCACCACGGCGATGTCGAGCCCCGGCCGCCGCCGAAGCAGGCTCGCGGCGGTCGCAAGACCGGCCGCACCTCCGCCTACGACAACCACGTCATGGCGCTGGGCCGCTGCTCGAGGACGACCAGAGGAGTGCGTCGCCGCTTGCCGGCGGGCGTCGAGGCGTGGTTTCAGCGTATTGAGGTCATAGCCCGCGGCGCGCGCAGTCGACAGGAGATCAGACGACGCAACCTCAGCTGCCGCCGAGAGCACCCACAGGCTCGCCGAACGGGTCCCAGTGCGGCAGAAGGCGATGATCGGCGCCTCCAGCTCAGCCAACGCTGTGCTGAAATTTGCAATGTCCTTATCGTGGATCTGACCCGGCACGACTGGGATATGGCGGTAGCCGAGTCCTAGAGCGGCGCCAGCAGCCTCGATCTCAGCCGATGTCGGTTGGTCAGACGCTTCTCCGTCCGGGCGATTGTTGATGATGGAGCGGATGCCCTGATGAGCGGCTGCGGTGAGGTCGTGCAGCGTAAACTGTGATGAAACCGAAAGCTTTTCGGTGAGGCTTCGTGTCTGCATGTCGGTGTCCTGCACGGTCACGCGGCGTGCGCCTGAGACCGCTAGAATTTGTTTAATGGGATCTTGAGGTAGGCCTGTCCGTCACCCTCGGCGGGCGGGAACTCGCCCGCGCGCATGTTGACCTGCACCGAGGGCAGGATGAGCTTCGGCAGGCCGAGCTGGGCGTCGCGCGCGCTGCGCATGCGAACGAACTCGTCCTCGCCCACCCCGTCATGCATGTGGACATTGTGTACGCGCTCGGCAGCGACGGTCGTTTCCCACTGAAACTCACCCCGTCCGGGTGCCTTGTAGTCGTGGCAAAGAAACAGGCGCGTCGCGTCGGGGAGCGACAGGACACGGCGGGCGGAGCGATAGAGCATGCGCGCATCGCCGCCGGGAAAGTCGGCGCGGGCCGTGCCATAATCCGGCATGAACAGCGTGTCGCCGACGAAGGCGGCGTCGCCGATCACATAGGTCATGCATGCGGGCGTGTGACCAGGGGTGTGCAGGGCGACTGCGTCCAGGCCGCCGATCGTGAAGCGCTCGCCGTCGATGAACAGATGATCGAACTGGCTGCCGTCGCGCTGAAACTCCGTCCCGGCGTTGAAGACCTTGCCGAAGATGTCCTGCACGACACGAATGTTCTCGCCAATGCCGAGCGCGCCGCCGAGCCGTTCCTTGATGTAAGGCGCGGCCGAGAGGTGATCCGCGTGGACGTGGGTCTCGAGGATCCACTCGACCTCAAGCCCCTGGTCCCGGACGAACGCGATGATCTTGTCCGCCGCGTCCGTTGCGGTCCGGCCTGCGCCGGCATCGTAGTCCAAGACCGAATCCACGATTGCGCAGCGCCACGATGCGGGATCGCACACAACATGACTCGCCGTATTCGTCGGCTCGTCGAAGAAAGAGATCACCTCTGGTCGCTTCTGCGTCTGACTGAACGCCTGGGCGACCACGTTACATGCCCTGCGCACGGCTTGGGCGGGGTCGTGATCAGCAATCGCGTTTGCCGACATTGCTGAATCCTCCAATCTGGTGCACCACGTCATTATCGAGAAATCGATATTGACTTTCGTGAATGATAGATTATATCCGAGGCGCAGATGTCAAGGGCGACGTCATGGACGTGTGGAGGCGTAGGCGGTGACGGAATCGAATGGTCAGGCTCAGACGGCCGGCGGAGAGGGCGGCGCGACGCGGCTGCCGCTCCTCAACGAACCGGCGCCGGCGTTTCATGCGCGCACGACCCACGGCGAGCGGGGCCTGGATGACTATCGCGGGCGCTGGCTGATCTTCTTCGCCCACCCGGCCGACTTCACCCCGGTCTGCGCCAGCGAGTTCATCGCCTTCTCCAAGGGCTACGGCCGGTTCCAGGAGTTGGGCTGCGATCTGCTCGGCCTATCGGTCGACAGCTTGTTCGCGCACATCGCCTGGATCGCGAACATCAAGGAGCGCTTCGGCGTCGAAGTGCCTTTTCCGATCGTCGAGGACCCCTCGATGGCGGTGGCGCGGGCCTACGGCATGCTGCATCCCGGCGCGCACACCAGCGCCACGGTCCGCGCAACGTTCGTCATCGACCCGGAAGGGATGATCCGCGCGATCGTCTGGTATCCGATGAATGTCGGCCGCAGCGTCGATGAACTTCTGCGGCTGGTGACGGCGCTGCAGACCAGCGACAAGAGTGACGTTTACACGCCGGAAGGATGGCGTCCGGGCGATCCGGTGCTCGTCCCGCCGCCGTTGGTGGCGCGG
>DASZFS010000270.1:0-21519 GCA_035939575.1 Vicinamibacterales bacterium
GTCCCACGCTCGGACGGCAACACCCTGTGGTGGGCCGCCGGCCGCCGACAGGTTGGTCGGCACGGTTCTCGCTCGCTATTTCGGTCATGCAGCCACGGACGCTCCGCCACTTACTCGTGGGTGTAGTCACACTGACACAGGTGCCTCGCGCCCTCGCGGCGCAGGACCCCGCTCACGTGAAGACCGCCGCTGAAGCGAACAAGAACATTCAGGTGCTGAAGGCGCTGTCTGCGGCAGATCTGGTTCCGGCGATGCAGTTCATCGCGGGGTCGCTCGGCGTCGACTGCAGTCATTGCCACGTCGCGACGAAGACCGGCGCCTGGCCGATGGAGAGCGACGACAAACCGCCGAAACGTGTCGCGCGCCAGATGTTGACAATGGTGGAACAGATCAACGCGACGCAATTCGGTGGCCGGAACGTTGTGACCTGCGCGACCTGTCACCACGGCTCCATCAGGCCATCGACCGAGATTCCGCTGTTCGAAACGGCGGGCGCCGTCACGACGCCAGGGAATGAGGCGCTGCCGACCGCCACTCAAGTGCTCGACCGGTTCCTGCAAGCGATCGGCGGGCGGGAGGCCAACGCGCGGATCACGTCGCGCGCGTACCGCGGAACGATCTCTGCCGCTCGTGAGCAGCCGCTGCCGTTGGAGATACTCGAGGTGGCGCCCGACAAACTTCGCGCGACGATTACAAGGGCGGACGGCGTGGCTGTCCAAGGCGTGGACGGCGACTCAGCGTGGACGTTGACGCCGCGCGGCGCCGTCGTTGAACCGAACGCCGCCGAGATGGTGCGGATGCGCCGACTCGCAGCGTTCCACAAGAATGAGATGCTCGGCTCGCTCGATCCAGCGCTCGCCGTCATCGGCGCCCAGCCGCTCCACGGACAGAACGCCATTGTGTTGGAAGGACGCTTGGGACCGCTCCAAACAGAGCGCCTCTTCTTCGATGCCCAGACAGGATTGCTCGTCCGCCGTCTCGTGCTGTCGCCGACCGCCTTGGGACCGCTGCCGGAGCAGACCGATTACGAGGACTATCGATCCGTCGATGGCGTAAAGGTGGCATTCGTGGTGCGCCGGACGACGACCGATGGCGTCACGACGCAACGCTACGAGTCGGTCACCATGAACGCCCCAGTCGATCCCGTCCAATTTCAACGGCCGTCGGGAAAATGACCAGCCGGCCGACTGTCCCCCGCGTGCATATATCGCGTATATCGCGTACATGAGGAGAACGTGATGACGAGACGAGAGCTCTTGAAGCGTGCTGCAGCGGCCGGACTGTGGATCACCGGACCCGGCGCCAGCGTTCCCGGTAGGGCCGGTCACGCTGCCGAACCAGACAGCATCCCCGTGGCGTTCGTCGTATCAGACGGCGCCGTCGTCATCGACTTTTCGGGACCGTGGGAGGTCTTTCAGGACGTGACGATCGCCGGCCAGGCCAATCCGCCGTTCAGCCTGTATACGGTGGCCGAAAGCACGGCACCGATTCGCGCCACGGGAGGAATGCGGATTACACCGGACTACACGTTCAGCAACGCGCCAATGGCGAAGGTGATCGTCATCCCCGCACAGCGCGGTGTCACCGAGTCGATGCTGCAATGGATCCGGAATGCGGCAAAAACGGCGGACCTCACCATGTCTGTCTGCGTCGGCGCGGATGTCCTGGCGCGAACGGGGTTGCTGTCAGGAAAGCCGGCGACAACACATCACAGTTCGTATCGGACGATGGCGCTGCAGTATCCCGAGATCGATGTGAAGCGCGGCGTGCGCTTCGTCGATGACGGCACGGTCGCCTCCTCCGGCGGACTTTCGTCCGGGATTGACCTGGCGCTGCACGTCGTCGAGCGTTACTACGGCCGGGACGTTGCCGCCAAGACGGCGTACTACATGGAGTACCAGGGCGAAGGCTGGCGCAATCCCGGGTCGAATGAGATCTATGCCGCGCCCCAGACGTCGACCGCTGATCATCCGCTGTGCCCCGTCTGCGGAATGGACGTCGATCCGAAGACCGGCCTCCACGCCGAGTATCGCGGTCAGACCTACTACTTCTGCAGACAGGAGCACAAGACGATGTTCGACGCCTCACCTGAAACATTCGTAAAATAAGACGGGCGCCGGTTCCCCGACGCCGTCTTACCCAAACGTCTACTAGCGCTTGCACCGAAACATCGTGTTCACTCGCGTGACGTACCGGTCGTTGCCGTCGACTGGCAGGAACCCGGCGGGGCACACGTACAGCTCGTAGCCTCGTTTCCGCTGGATTTCATCCCGCGAGTCGCCCGTGCTGGTGGACCGGCCTGGCCCGAGGTAGTCGACGGCGCTGGCGCCGAAGCCCGGGTCGTACGGGATGAATGTGACCGACAGTGCTTCGCTGCAGGTGTTTTCGAAGGAGAACCAGTTGTACATGTTCGGATCGTAGAACTCGCGGATGCAGTGGTTGTAGATCGGCGAACGGTAGTCGTAAGCGCTCGCATCAATCCCACCGTCTTTTTCGGGTGCGCCCGTCGCCTCTGGATTGGCCGCTCGCCCTCTGGCGGCTGTCAAGACGACCATCAGCACGATTGCGATCTGGATCACGGCTCGTTTCGTCATGTCCTCTCTCCTTTTGCAGCGGTGTTCAAGCCGCCTGTGACTCCTATTGCGGAAACCACGCGGAATGGGGCCACGACGCGACGCTCGTCGCCACGACTGCAGTGGCCCCGCTTCTGGCCGCTTTCCGCTCAAGGGAGTAAGCCGGCGAAGGCCGATTCCGGCTGACGCCAAGAGAGGCCTGAATCATGAGCATCACTACCACCTGTGAAATCAGCTCGGTTGCACTCGATGACATCGCCGCGGCCCTCCGGCTCGAGTCGGGCTCTCTAGTTGATGTGCTCGCAGAATTCGACGGCGCGCTGGCCGCGGCTCGCAGCACTAAGAGTCTCGACCAATGGCGATCCTTCGTCGACGGCTGCGTACGGCCCCATAGCGTGCGTCAGTTGATTCATGAAGCTCCGTTCACAAAACGCGCGTTTGAAAAGCCTCGCGGCTATCCGGGCGACGCGGTCACGCTTGACTACATCTACGGGGCGTCGGGCCTTCCACCCCACACAACCTCACGCGGCGAACGGATCTTTGAGTGGGAACGCCAGACTGACGCGTGTCGCGCGATTCGTACCCGCCGTGACGCACTCGCGCGGGTACTGCACCAGCTCACCAATGCGAGCTCAGACGCGCGGATTCTATCCGTGGCGTGCGGCCATCTCCGAGAGGCCCAGAAGTGTCCGGCAATCCGCGACGGCAGATTCGAGGAGTTCATCGCGTTCGATCAGGATCCTCAGTCCCTGGCGATAGTGGCCAACGAGCAAGGCAGCTATGGCGTCAAGCCAGTCCAAGGTTCAATCCGCCACGTTCTGTCCGGCAAGCAGCGCTGGGCGGGGCTCGACCTCATCTACTCGGCGGGCTTGTTCGATTACCTCTCCGACGCAGTAGCCAGCGCACTGGCCGAGCGTCTCTTCGAGATGTTGAGGCCTGGGGGACGACTTCTCATCGCCAATCTCACTCCAGACCTGCGGAACATCGCATACATGGAAGCGATGATGGACTGGTGGCTGATCTACCGAGACGAAATGACCCTCAGGCGTGTCACGCGACCCCTCGCGGCACGCGCGACGTCTCTGCACGTCTGCCGGCATGATCCGTGTGTAGCGTTCATTGAATTGACGCGATAGGGCCGTGGTGCACCATGCCGAAAGCGACTATTTCAGCCATCACTCACTATGTGCCGCCCCAACGCCGCCCGAACGCGTTCTATGCGGGTCATCTCGATACGACTGATGAGTGGATTCAGAGTCGTACGGGAATTCGAGAGCGGCGGATCGCACCCACCGGCGGCACCTCCGATCTGATCGTCAGGGCAGCCGAACGGTGCCTCGCGGCGCGCCGAACATCGGCTCTTGATATCGATTGCATTATCGTCGCGACAATTACGCCCGACCACGTGTTTCCCTCGACGGCGTCGACGGTGCAGCATCGGATTGGAGCGTCGCGTGCCTGGGGGTTTGACCTGTCGGCCGCCTGCTCGGGCTTCGTGTACGGCCTCATTATCGCCAGCAAGATGGTCGAATCCGGCGCCGCACGCAGGGTGCTACTCTGCGCCGGCGACAAAATGAGCTCGATTACAAACTGGGACGACCGTCACACAGCTGTGCTTTTCGGTGATGCAGGTAGCGCCGCCATCATCGAGCAGAGCGACGATCCCGCGCTCGGTATCAGTGACTTCGTGACGTGGATGGACGGCGCTGCCGGTCCCTTCTTGCAAATGCCGGCTGGCGGAAGCGCTCGCCCAGCAACGTTCGAAACGGTGAGTCGTCGCGAGCACACCCTGGTTCAGGACGGCAAAGCGGTATTCAAAGCGGCAGTCGCTGGAATGACGCGGGTGACGACCGAACTGCTCACGCGGAATGGCCTGACGCCAGATGACATTGCCTGGTTTGTACCGCATCAAGCGAACGCCAGAATCATCGAGGCCGTGTCAGGGCGTCTCGGCGTCGATCCACGAAAGGTGATGGTCAACATCGATCGTCTCGGAAACACGTGCGCCGCGACTATTCCAACGTGTTTGTCCGAATGGCACAACTCGGCGGACATTGAGATCGGCCAGCAAGTGGTGATCGCGACTTTTGGCGCTGGCTTTACGGCTGGCGCAGCGCTCGTTCGATGGTCGTCCACATACCGAACAAGTGCATGCGCGCGGGAGTCAACTGACGATGCGCATGAAGAAACCGATATCGCCGCGACGTCGTGGCGACCGGAGCCGGTGCTGATGGTGTAAGGGGCTTATCGCTAGACTTTTCTCTCCAGCTGCTGTTTCAGAAACAAACGAGCCGTTTGCAGCTCGCGTTTGACGGTCCGTTCGCCGAGGTTGAGCGCCGTGGCGATTTCAGCGACCGTATTGCCGCCAAAGTAGTGCATCTCCACGATGCGCGCCTGCCGGCCGTCCATCTGTTCGAGGGAGTCGAGTCCCTCGTGCAACGCCAGTACCTCTAACGATTGTTCGACAGTCAGGGCGACGCCCTCCTCGAGCTCAACTTTTCGCTGCGCTTCACCCCCGCGCTTGTCGGCCAACCGCCGCCGTGCGTGGTCCACCAGCACGCGTCGCATCGACTGAGCGGCGATCGCAAAGAAGTGGGCGCGATTCTCGAAAGTAACCCCTTCGCCGTCCATCAGCCGGAGGAAGGCTTCGTGCACCACTGCGGTTGGTTGGAGCGTGTGATCGGGACGCTCGTGCCGCATCATTCCCGCTGCGATCTTGCGGAGCTCCCTATACACCAGGGGGATGAGGCGCACAACCGCCTCGCTATCGCCGTCGCGCATTTTCGCGAGCAACTGTGTCACGTCCGCGCGGTCAGCCATCGTTCACCCCTGAGAACGCCATCGCTGCACGGGAAGGCAGCACTCTGGAGTCATGGCGGTGTTGGGGGGGCAGTATAAGAGTGATGTGTCAGCGATCACAACTCTGCCGTGTGCTACACTGCGCCGCAAAAAGAGGCGCCTATGACCCCCGAACGCTGGCAAAAACTCAAGGGGCTCTGTTATTTGGCGATGGAGCGTGAACCCGCGCTGCGAGCTTCTTTCCTCCTTGAAGCCTGCCTCGATGATGAAGAGTTGCGCCGGGAAGCCGAATCGATGCTCGCACATGCGACGGCGAGCCCCGGCATCCTTGATGGGCCGATTTGGGAGAGGCTGGGTGTCGACGTCGCTGCAACACCTGCCGCCGGAGGAGACCGGTGGGTTCCCGCTTCGGTCGGACGCTACCGGATTCTGCGCGTCGTGGGTGAGGGCGGCATGGGTGTCGTCTACGAGGCCGAGCAGGATCACCCGCGCCGATTGGTGGCCCTGAAGGTGATAAAGCCCGGCTTCGCCGGCTCCGAGATGCTTCGCCGTTTTGATCGTGAATCACGCGCATTGGCGCGCATGCATCACGTGGGTATCGCTCAAATCTATGAAGCGGGAACCGCGGAGACAGGCTCTGGCCAGCAACCTTACTTCGCCATGGAGTTCATTCATGGCGTGCGCCTCCGGGAATACGCGGAGTCACGTCGTCTCAGCGTGCGCGAACGCCTGGAACTCATGGCGAAAATATGCGAGCCGGTCGAGCATGCCCACCAGCAAGGCATAATCCACCGCGACCTGAAACCCAGCAACATATTGGTGGATGAAACGGGGCAGCCGAAGATCCTGGATTTCGGCGTCGCGCGCCTCACGGACAGCGACGCCCAGGTAACCAAGCAGACCGACTTGGGGCAGCTCGTCGGAACGCTAGCCTATATGAGTCCTGAGCAGGTCCTGGCGAATCCTCAGGAACTCGACAAGCGCAGCGACGTCTACGCCCTGGGAGTCATTCTTTATGAATTGCTCGCCAAGCGTCTGCCCTACCAATTGAGCGACGAGCTCTATGAGGCCGTTCGCTGCATTCGTGAAGAAGACCCGGTGCGGCTGAGTTCCATCAGCCGCGCGTTCCGCGGTGATGTGGAAACGATAGTCGCCAAGGCGCTGGAAAAGGACAAGGCACGGCGTTACGCCTCAGTGTTGGCCATGCTGGGAGATATCCGCAAGCATCTGGCCAACGAGCCGATTACCGCCAGGCCGGCGACCGCGAGCTATCAACTGCAGAAGTTCGTCAGGCGGCATCAGACGTTGGTCATCACGACGGCGATTGTATTTGCGGTGCTGCTGGCGGGTGTCATGGTCACGACGCTGGAAGCCGTGAAGGCCCGGCGGGCCGAGCAAAAAGCACAGGCGGTAAACGACTTCTTGCAGAATGATTTGTTGGCCCAGGCGAGTGCGTTCGTGCAATCGGGGCCTCGCACCAAACCTGATCCGGACTTGAAGGTGCGAACGGTGCTGGACCGCGCGGCAGCTCGAATCAGCGGCAAGTTCGACAAACAGCCTGAGGTCGAAGCTGCCATTCGGGACACCATCGGGCGGACCTACCAGGACTTGGGGTTGTACCCGGAATCGCAGGCCCAATTGCAGCGAGCCGTGGAATTGGAGCGCCGCGTCCTGGGCGCGAGGAGTCCGGCAACGCTCAAAACCATCATGCGCGTTGGTGCGACTGACGCCTTGCAGGGCAAGTATCCCGAGGCTGAAGCCATACTCACTCAAACTATCGAGGCTCAACGGCAAGTTTTGGGTGCGGAAGATCTCGATACATTGGGTTCGATGACCAACCTTGCGACGGTCTACACATGGCAGGGAAAGTATCCGGACGCGGAGGCACTCCTGGTCAAGACCCTGGAGATCCGTACTCGCAGGTTGGGGCTCGAACATCGCGACACGCTGGCCTCGATGAACAATCTGGCCAATGTCTACGCCTCGGAGGCCAAGCCAGCACAGGCAGAGCCACTCGACAGGCAGACTCTGGAGATCCGCCGCCGCGTGTTGGGTACTGAGCATCCCGACACACTGGTTTCCAGCAACAATTTGGGACGCGACTACTACGATCAAGGCAAGTTCGCCCAAGCCGAGGCCCTCTACAGCCAGACCCTGGAGATCCAGCGTCGCGTGCTCGGTCCCGACCATCCCGACACGCTCAGGTCCATGGGCAATCTCGGGGCCGTCTATGGTGATCAGGGCGAGTATGCGCAAGCCGAAGAGCTGCTTGGCGAGACGCTGGAGATCCAGCGCCGCGTGCTGGGCCGTGAACATCGCAACACGGTGATGACCATGGCCAATCTGGGGATCAGTCAGGTCGCGCAGGGCAAGTACGTCCAAGCCGAGGCTACGTTCAGCGAGGCACTTCAGAACAACCGGCGTGCATTTGGTGTTGAGCATCCCTTTACGCTTGCCATCCTTTCAGAGTTCGCGTCCATGTACCAACTTCAGGGCAGGTACTTGCAAGCGAGCACTTACGCGACACAGGCCCTTACCGGACGGCGGCACGTCTTGGGATCGGAAAATGCTTACACGATGGAGTCGGCTGGCGACCTCGCGGTCGCGTACCTATCGCTGGGAAAGTTCGCCGAGGCCGAACCGCTTGCGCGCGAAGCACTCGCGTTCAGTCACAAGAAGCAGCCCGATGATTGGCGGCGTTTCCGTGCCGAGAGTATCGTCGGTGGTAGCCTCTCGGGGCAAAAACAATATCTTGAAGCCGAGCCGTTGCTATTGGAAGGTTACCAGGGGATGCTTGCGCGCGAGCACCTAATCGGATCGTCGGGGCGCTATCACCTCCACCTCGCTCACCAGTGGCTTGTTCAACTGTATGAAGCTTCTGGCAAACCGGAGAAGGCCGCAGAGTGGGCCAAGAAATAGATTTGATTTCAAGGCGTCGGGTCGATCACCCACACGCCGCGACACGACGAGCGCCGCGAGCACGAGGATCATCTGAACGGTGCCCCATGCGGCTGCGGTCCCGACGTTTCCGCGGTAGTACTCTTCGGCAATCGCGATCGACAGCGGCTTGTATCGTTCCTGCGCATGCAGGAGAGTGGTCGCAACGAATTCACCGATCCCGCCTGCGAACACCAGCAAGCCGCCGGCGATGATTCCTCGCGAGAGCAACGGGAGCACCACGCGGCGGAACGCGACGGCTGACGTCGCGCCGAGGCTGCGCGCAGCCTCGGCGAGATGGGGGTCCAGCTGCGACAGCGTCGCGGTCGTCGAGCGGAACACCAGGGGCGAGAAGCGCACGAAGTATGCGAGCGGCAATATCGCGAACGTGCCGACAAGGGTGTGCCCGAGTGTGAACGCGGAAGGCCGGTTGAAGGCGGCGATCAAATTGAAGGCCACGACCGTGCCCGGCAGCGCCCACGGCAGCATCATCGCGACTTCGATGACGGCCCTGGCCCGCAGGCGCATGCGTTCGACCACGTATGCCGCGCACAAACCGACCAACGTTGCTCCGGCAACCGCGATCGCGCTCATCTGAAGACTGTTGGCGATCGGCGTCCACAACCGGCCGCCCTTGATCAGCCCGGCGACATTCTGAAAGCTGTAGTGTGCCGGCAGCAGGCCCTCGCGCCACGACCCGTCTACGCCGACCGACAAGACGAGGATCATCAGAATCGGCAGCATCGTGAACACAGTCGAGAGTGCCGCCGCGGCAAACAGCACCGCCTGACGAGACCCGCGCGGGCGCCGCGAGCGCCGCCGCGCGCCGCCCTTCGACGGCGTCCAATACACATACCGCCGCTCGTAGGCGCGGAAGAGCAACAGGAACGCCAGCGAGAAAAGCGCCAACACCACCGACGCCGCCGCGGCAAACGACTGATCGGCGTTGAGCGTTGCTTGCACAATCTGGCGCGTAAGCACCCTGTTCACGCCGAAGAGGGCCGGCGCCGTGTACGACCCCATTGACGACATGAACGTCAGGAGAGCGCCACCCACGACCGCGGGCCTCAGAGTTGGCATGAGGACGCGCATCCACGTGACGAATACCGAGGCGCCCAGGCTCTCCGCGGCCTCCTCCAACGAGTCATCGGTTTGCTGCAATGCGGCGGCAATGGGTAAGTAGAAATAGGGATACATGGTGACCGTGTGCACGAGGATCACACCGGCGATTCCATCGACAGCGACTGCGTTCGGGTCAATGTGAAACACGTACGTGCCGAGGATCGTCGGAATCAACCCGCCGAGTCCGTACAGCCTCGCGATCGCGGCAACACCCATGAACGGCGGTAGGGCAAGTGGCGCCAGGATCAGCCCACGAAACATTGCCCGTAGCGGAAACTCGCCACGATTCAACAGCACCGCCAGGGCCGTCCCGACCACGCCCGCCACGAGCACACTCAGGGCCGAGATGCCTATGCTGCCAAGCACTGAGGCGGCGACCATTCCAGAGCGGAAGTCCAGGAAGCGCCCGTATGCGCGCCCGGTTGCGATCAGAAGACCACCCGGTCCCTCGACGCTGAGCTTCAGCGTCAGGAGCATCGGCCGCACGACGAATGCCCAGAGGATGAGCGTCACAGCCGCCACCGCCGCAAGGGACGGGCCGCGTGTTTGCCAGCGCACGTGGATCGATTCGCGGAGAGCAACGCGAGTCACAGAGGCCGCTCCATTTGGATCAGGTGCAGAGCCGATGCGTCCATCGATAAGTGAATGCGTTCACCAGTCGATGGGAGCCGACACGAGCTGGGCACGTCGACGTGCAAGGTGCCGAGCGGCGTATTGACTTCGCACACGCTCAGCGGCCCGGTGTATTCGACAGCGCTCACAATTCCCGCAAACATGCCTTCGGCATTCCGGATCTGGAATGATTCCGGCCGCACGCAGACGCCAAGCCGGGCGCCGGGCCGAACGTCCACGTTCGGCCCGGAGCGCGACGGGTCGATCCGCATCCGCGTGCCGTGGTCGAAACGGAGGATTGCCTGCCCATCCTGCATCCCGCAGACGACGGCCTCCAGGATGTTGTTGCGCCCGACGAAGTCAGCCACGAACTTCGTGGCCGGTCGGTGATAGATCGCCTCGGGCGCCCCGACCTGGTGTACCTGGCCCCTTTGAAGAATGGCGATGCGATCGCTCATCACCATGGCTTCGGACTGATCGTGGGTGACATAGATGACCGACGCGCCGCTCGTACGATGAATCCCGCGCAGCAGCGAGCGCGCCTCCTGGCGCAGCGTCGCGTCGAGGTTCGAAAGCGGTTCGTCGAGCAGCAACAGGCCTGGCCGGATCACCAGCGCGCGCGCGAGCGCCACTCGCTGCTGCTGCCCGCCGGACAGGCGGTCCACACGTTCCGCTGCGCAGTGATCGAGCCTCACGTCCTCGAGCGCCTGCCGGACGCGGGCAGCAACGTCCCTGCGGCCGATCTTCCGAACCCGTAAACCAAAGGCGACGTTCTCAGCGACCGTAAGGTGCGGGAACAGCGCGTAGTTCTGAAACACGAACCCGATGCCACGGCGATTTGGGGGTTCATGCGTGACCTCGCGATCGTCGAACATGATCCGTCCGCCAGTGGGCTCCTCGAACCCGCCGATCAGTCGAAGCAGTGTCGATTTGCCACAACCCGACGGGCCGAGCAGGGTAAAGAACTCACCGCCCTCGATGCGCAGATTCACCGAGTCGACAACCGTTCCACGATGGGGAAACACTTTTGTGATCGCTTGCACAGTGACGGGAATCATCATCGGCTCCCGTTGCCCTGAATGTGCTGCGACCAGTAGCCCATCCACTCGGCCTGGCTGTGGCTCATGACCTGCCAATCGATCGGCAGTTCCTTGACGGTCAGCTTCGCCAGCCACTCGGCCCGGGCGTTATCACCGAGCGAAATCGCAGGAATCTGGTAGTAGTCGCGCGCGAGTTGAAGTTGCAGCGCCGGGTCGAGGAGGAAGTTCTCGAAGTCGTCCGCCGCGCGCTGACTGCGCGGGTTGCTCACCACTCCGACTCCGTCGAGCAGGACGGGCGCGCCCGCTTCCGGAATCACATAGGACCACGGACGATGGTTCTTGTGCACCTGAATCAACACGTCCTGGAGGTTCCATAACGTAACCACACCCACGCCTCGATCGAGCTTGAAGTACATGTCGTCGGGGTTGGCAGCGTAATTGACCGTGTTCGCATCGAGCCGTCGCAGCCAGGCATATCCTGCTTCGGGAGAACCGGTCGCCGCGTACTGGCGAAAGATCATCGCGCTGAAAATCGTGCGCATCGTTCCTGATGCCATGACGTCGCGGACCAGGACCTTGCCTTTGAATTGCGGCGTCACGAGATCGTCCCAATCTCTCGGTGCCTGATCCGGCGTCATCCGCTCGCGGTTGTAGACGATGACTTCCGGCAGCAGCATTTCCGCGTACCAACGGCCGCGCGGATCCTTCCGCGAGCGATCGATGAGATCGGCGTGATCAGGGTGGGACGGCGCGAGCAGCCCTTCGGCCGCCGCCTGTTCCAACCCCTGTTGAGTGCCGCCCCACAAGAATCCAGCCTGCGGATTGTCTTTTTCGGCCCGCAGCCGCGTGAGCGCATCCTGAGCGCTCAACGTGATCACATTCACCCGTCCGTGGTACTGGGGGTATTTCTGAACGAACAGTTCGACGACCGATGTGACCTCGTCTTTGTCACGAGCCGTGTAGATGGTCAGGCGTTGGGCCCGCGGATCGCTGCCGATCGCATCGACCTCCGCGGCACCACACGCCGACGTCAGCAGTGCGAATGCGAGCACGATCGCAGCCGAGGATGCTTGGAATATCGTCATAGGAAGTCTCCCTTTGTGACGCCTGACCGAGCCTGATTCGAGGTGCCGGCAGGAACCTCCCAATAGACAACATGTGGGCCGTAGGAGCTGAGAGCGATGTCGAGAATGTAGAGCACGACGTCGTCGTGATCGTCGCGGCCGGCAGCCGCCGGCACCGCCAGATCCTTCGATCTTCTCGGAGCAGATGTTGTTGCCTGCATGTTCACTCACCTCGCTTCATGCCGTCGCCTGTATCGCGCAAGGCGACGGTAAAAGGGGCCATCGCGAACCCGCTCGTGAAGCTGCCCTTCGTGACCCCCTTGGCCCCCTTTCGCGTCCGATTGCGCCTTCGAGGATGACGGCAACGACGCCGCGGGATCCCAATGGAGGCAGACATGCGGAAGAAGCTGTTACGGAACCTGGTCAGCTGCGCGGCTCTGATGACGACGCTTACGATCGCAGATCGCGCGGACGCCCAAACCTGGGTCGCGTGGGCGCAGTCCGGGGGTTTCGACGCCAACGGTGCCGTCGGTGTGGGACGCAGCCCCGACCGATTCGTCGCGATCGGCGACGCCGAGCGGGACTGTCAGGGCAAGTCATTCCAGTGCGGCAGTGCGGGCGATTGCGCCCTCAAGCCGGGGCTGTACGCGGCGTTCGCGTCAGACGGCCAGTGGGTGGGCAACAAGGGGTTCGTCTGCAACGAGCCGACGCTGCAACTCGCGCAGCAGAAGGCCGTCGCCTTGTGCGGCGCGAACTGCACACTCAAATGGTCCGGCTCCGCGGCGGGCGCAACCGTGCCGAGCCTCGACGAGCTCAAGGCGTGGGTGCGCACGACGTTCAGGCAGGTGGTCGGCCGAACGCCGAGCGAGGACGCCGTGACGGGGTATGCCAACCAGCTGCGTGCGTTCGCCCAGCGTGGGCAGTTGCATGAGGTCCAGGAAGAATTCGCGAAACAGATCTTCCCGTCATTGCGATGAAGCTGCTGCGCGGATCTGAGGCCAGGAAAGGACTCGATCCGCGCCGCCTCGTCCGCTACCATCTACGACGAACCGTCGTCGCCGAAAGGTTGTCAGGCGAGCCTCGCATCTCTTCGCGCAGGAGCGGTAATACCCGCGCCCTTTCCAACTCCCGGAGCAACAGCCGCGTGATCACGGCTCCGGTCGCGCGAAGGAGGGAGTATGGGCCGTTACATGGCAGGCATGGCGACCGCTGTGGGCGTCGCGGTCCTGTTGAGCGCCGCGGGGGGCGTGGCGTCAGCAGACTCGTTCGGACAGCTGAATCCCTCGTGCATCGCTGTAGCGATGCCGTCAGTCCAAGGCGTGCCTGGAAGCGCGGAAGACGCGGCCGCGGGTGTCCGCGATCTGATGACGAAGTACCTGAGTGGACCGTCGATCAAGGTGCTCGCGCTCGAAAGCCGGCTGTCGTCCCAGGCCGCTGAGGAGGCGAAGCAGAAAGGCTGCGAGCCGATCCTTTTCACGAGCGTCGCACGCAAGACCGGGGGCGGCAAGCTCGCGAGGGCCCTCGGCCAGGCGGCCGCCACTTCGTCGTGGTACCTCCCCGGAGCGAGCACGGCTGCCGCTGCTGCGGCGCGTGCAGGGGCCGCCGCCGGTCTGCAGACGGCGTCAGCGCTCGCCTCGTCTACCAAAGCGAAGGATGAAATGCGCCTGGAATACAAGCTGCAATCGGCGAGCGGCCAGGTCCAGTTCGGACCGCGGAGCGAGACGCGGACAGCGTCAGTTGACGGCGAGGATTTGCTGACGCCCATCGTCTCGCGCGTCGCCGAGACGCTGGTCACGGCATCGCGGCCACCTCGAGAAGACTGAGCTCCTGCCCGTAAATCGCACGTAGGGTGCGTCTCGATCAGCACGCGCCCCGGTTCCGGCTCCGTGACGAATCCGCGGAACTCGAACCGGCGACCGAAGACGCGCATAGAGACCCAGATCACCGTGCCTTCGCCGACGCCGCCCTTCTCGACGGTCAAGCCGGTGAACTGCTTCGGCAGGATCCGTGGATGGCCGTGATGGGACCACTCAAGCGGTACGAGAGCCCCGACGCCGCGTTTGCGCGCGTGCTGGCGGTCTTCCTCGTCGGCCACAAAGAATTCCGTCTGCGGTCCGAATCTCGAGCACGACCGACGCTGAACCTTTCGTCGAGAGGACGAACAGCTTAGCCACTCATTGAGGTCGTCCGCGGTCGTCCAGGTTACGCAAACGCTCGAGCGAATGCTGGGCCACGCTGGCGTTGCGGTCGGTGGAAGGCACCTGCTCCAGATGTCTGGTCGCCTCCTGTCGGACTCCCGCCTGCATCTCGAGAATGCCGAGCAGCAGATGCGAGGCGGGATGTTCCTGCTCGACCTGCCGAAGTACGCCCGCCCAATGTGCGTCGATCACGTGGAACGTCGCTGGCGGATCGGGCGCGGCCGGGGCGGTGATGGTTTCGCCGCCGCGGTAGGCCGTCACCTGCCACACATACGTGACGTCACGCGGCAGCGATTCTGGCGGCGTCCAGCGGGTTCCGCCGAGCATTTCGCTGCGGGTCACCGCGGCCGCGCGTTCATCGAAGATCGCGACGACATATCCGCGCGCGCCGTCCAGCGGCTGCCACTCGAACGTCGGGCGATCGCTCGCTGTGGCTGTCGACACCGGCGCGACGAGCGTCAATGCGTCTGCGCGTGGACCGCGCGCGCCCATCAGGGCCTCGCGTCCCGCGGTCAGGTCAGTGAGGAGCGTTGGAACCGAAGCCGCGCCGGCATCGAGCGCCGCCCGCACCGTAGCCTGGTCCGCCGACGAAAGGGTATCGAGGCCGGCCAGTGACGATCGCGCCTCCTGGCGGCGCGAACGGGCCTGCCAGACAATCGCGGGCACGGCAACCACCAGTAGCGCGGCAGCAGCCACCGCCAGCCAGCTCAGGCGCGACGACTCGGCGGGCGCAGCCCAGCGGCGGAGCTCTTCCACTTGTGCCGCGCAGGTCACGCACTCGCTGAGATGACGCTCGGCCGTAGACCGTGACTCGGCCGGAAGCCGTCCTTGCACCAGCAACTGCAGCTCGTCGTCCGACAGGTGCACCCCGCTCGACGTGAGGCCCGCGCGCAACCGGTCGAACGATTCACCAACGTCGCTCAACGCCACCGCGCGCGCTCGACACTGGCCGCAACCGGACAGGTGATCGTCTGCGCGCAGCAGATCGTCGACCGCCAGCGCGCCCGCGCGGAAATCGCGCAGCTCGGCGTCGCTCAAGTGTGCAGTCACGCGTTACCTTTCAGGGATGCCGAAACGGCCCTCAGATTACCTCGCGGTCCGGGGGGACTGCCTCTCCCTGCCGGGTCTCTGGAAGGCTCGCCGACGCGATTCACAAGACGCTTCCGTGCAGCCATACGAAGATTGATGACCTGTTGGCGGGTGCAGCCGAGACGCGCGGAAATCGCCGTATCGTCCAGAGGGATCTCCCGCCAGAGCCGCGCGAACTCACCGTCTGGAATCTCCAGCACTCCGGCGATCTGCCGGACCGTGGCTACTCCCGCAATCGGCAGCAGCCACAGGAGACCGCCGCCGCCCGAATCCCGCAGGTTGAGCAACAGCGCCAGCCGCTGCCGGAGCGGCAGGCGCGACACCTCGTGCCAGACCAGCTCGAGAAAGCGGCCTCGATCGATCGCGGCGTCGTAGGCCGGCGCGGGCGAGGCGAGCGTCGACAGATCGCCCTGACCTCGTGGTTCCACAATGCCCGAAGATGCGGCGGCGACCACGGCGTCGAAGTCGACCGGCTTGCCGACCGCAGCAGCGAGCTCGACGGCCGCGGCTGCGAGCTCCAATCGGGTGAATGTGGTCCAGCGCCGGCCGGCGCGCTCGACGAGTAGCGGCAGGGCCCGCGCGGCCTCCGCGTCGGGCATGTCTCCGCGCCATTCGGCCAGTCCGCACGCGAGCTCGTCGTCGGACGTCTTCCATAACGCGAGCCGGCTGTCGGTCGAAAACACGTATCGAAGCCGATTCTTCAGGCGCGCCCGCTCGGGGTGCCGGCGCCGGATGTGGTGCGCGCAGGCGGAATGAATGACCGCGGCGGAATAGTCGACGAAGCTCTCGATTGAAGCCTGCCGCCGATCGTTCCGCGCCGCCTGAAGGCGATCGACCAGCATCAGCATGGAGTCGCCGATCGCGTCCTCCCGATCGCTGGCTTCGAGGCCCCCCGGCCGATCGCCGCTGACGGTCCGCAGCTTACGGCCGACGATGGCCTTGGCGAGCGGCAGCGCGTGCTCCTCGATGAGCGCGTTCAGCTCGCGTTCTGCGTCGGCGTCGTTCGTGGCCTCGACAAAGCGGCGAAGCAGCGGGTCAAGCATCTCGATCCGGCATCTCAACCCGGGTCGCCGACGAGTATGAATCCCGCCCAGTAGTACGGATGGGCGTAGCGCGGAGTCCGCAGCATCTCGAGAGCCGCCGCGCGGAGGCCGGCGGCCTTCGACGAGCGGCCGTCGGCAAGCCTGCGGTGAAACGGAACGAGCAGCGACGCGGCGCTCTTCGACTCGACGCGGATCTGGCTGACCACCATCGACCGGGCTCCCGCCGCGAACAGCGCCCACATCATTCCGATCACCCCTTCGCCCGGCGCGATACGTCCGCGTCCCGTATCGCAGGCGGCGAGCACGACGAGGTCGGCCTCGAGCTTCAGTCTCATGATTTCCCAGGCCTCCAGACGTCCGTCGTCGAGGCTTTCGTGCGCCATTGACAGGACGAGGTACGAGTAGAGGGGGCTGGCCTCGTCGAGGATGCCGTGGGTTGCCAGATGCAGCACGGCGTAGCGTGGCGCCGCGCGCTTGAACTGCGCTTCGGTCGCGTCCGCTCCGACGTAGGCCGCCGAGCGGGTCGGGCCGTAGACATCGCGAATCTGCCGCACCTGAACTTCAGCTTCGGGCAGCGGTTCGAGGCCGGAGCCCCGCTCGAACTCGGAGAGGCCCATGGCCAAAACCGTGCGCTCGGCCGATGCATGCGGCAGGCGTCCGATCTCCCGAAGCGTCGTGATCGAGGGCGCATATGAAACGGCGGCCGATTCGACGAGGTAGCCCTGCGGGGACAGGAGCGCCTGGAATGGCAGATTCCACAGAACACCATCGGGCACGACGATGAGATGCGAGCGTCCGCTGAGGCGCTGCGCAAAGGGCCCCAGCAATCGATTGTAGAGACTGCGCGCGTCATTCCCGAGCGCGTAGTCGCGCGAGCCGATCTCGTGGCGGAACCTCTCGACCTCACTGCCGAGGGTCGATCCATCGATGGGGATCGCGCGCCCGTCGATTGCGACGCCGGCGCCATCGTTCGTCAGGAGCAGCGCGTACGTCCGGTCGTCCGCGACGACGAACTCGATGATGGCCCGCGTAGGATCGGCCACAAGGGGCTGGGCGTCCGCGAGCGTGAACGGCGCGATCGCACCGCGTGCCGAACTGATCTCGGGATGCCTGACGAGGAGCGTCGACTCGAAGCGCGCCAGCTCGTCGCGCGCCGTGCGGCGGGACGATTCGAGCGCCGGAAGCGAGGCATCCGCAGGCTGCCTGCCGGATGCTGCCTCGATTCGTCTGTTGAGCGACGCGACCGCGTCGCGAAGTCTGGTGCGCTGGCGCGTCTCATCGGCGGTGAGCGCCGCCTCATTCCCGGTGCGGGATCCGGACAGGAGCTGCGTGAGCACGCGCGCTTTGGATCGTTCGGCCAGCCCCAGCGCGTCCCCGAAGCGCTTCTGCTCGAACATGAGGCCGACGAGCTCGTGGTAGGGCGACAGCTTGTCCTCGAAAAAACGCCGCCGCAGGTCTCCTCCGCCGGACGTCTCCGACGACAGGCGCTCGATGGAATTGATCGCATCCGCAAACGCTCGTTGCGCCTGATCCGGTCGGCCCAACTGCCGGTACGCCGCGCCGGCGGCCGTCTGGGCCTGCCAGAGCAATTCGGGCTGATCGTGAGCGACGGCGTTGCCGACCGCCTCACCGGCCGCCTGGAGCGCAGCGTCGTATCGCCTCTCCGCCAGCCGGCTGGACGCCAGTGATGTCAACGATTCGGTGATGCCGGCCTGATCGACGATCGCCCGTCTGAGTTCGAGCGAGCTCTTGAAGAACCGTTCCGCCTCGAGGCGGTGCCCTTCGGCAAGCGCGACCTGGCCGAGGTCGTGCAGCAATTCGCCTTCATTCGTGCGCAGCCCTACGTCTCGCGCGATGGCCAGGCTCTGTCGAAAATTCGCCGCGGCCCGGGCAGGCTGGCCAAGCCGCCACGCGGCAGCGCCAATGTTGCGAAGCGCTTCTGCATCAAAGGATCGATCGTGCTGCGCGCGATTCAGCCGCAGGCCCAGCTTGTAGGCGTCGATGGCCAGCTCGAACTCGCCTTGAGAGAAACGCACGAGCCCGATGTTGTGTGACGTCTCCTTGACCCCGGGCATGTCGCCAGCCGCCATCCGGATGGGGAGCGCCTCTTCGAAGCTCTGGAGCGCGGATCGATACGCCCCCAAGGCCCGATAGATGTTGCCGATGGAATCGAGACTCTTGCCCACGCCGACCCGATTACCAATCTCCCGCTGAATCACCAGCGCGCGACGGCTGTAGTCGAGAGCGGTGGCGTACTCGCCACGCCAGAAGTACGCGACGCCGATGTTGTCGGTGACGACCGCCGCCCGGCGGCGATCACCAAGTTCATCGAAGATCTTCAGGGCCTGCGAATAGCCGTCGAGCGCCGCATCAAATTCTCCGAACGCCCGATGGACGTTTCCTATGTTGTTGAGCGCCCGCGCCTGACTGACGCGGTCGCCTGAAACAGTCCACGATTCGAGCGCGCGTTGGTACTCCTCGAGCGCCGCTGGCATCTCGCCGCGCCCCCAGTAGACATTGCCGATGATGTTGTGCGCTTGCGCGAGGCTTCCGGCGTCCGAGAGCCGCTCGTGAAGGCGCTGGCTCTCCCGCGCGGCCGCGAGGGCACCGTCATTGTCTCCGTGTAGATTCAGCGCCGTGCCGAGCTCGTTGAGCGCGGCGCCGATCAGCCGGTCGGAGGCAAGGCAGCGTCCAGCCTTTTCGGCGAGTCGAAAGGCCGCAATCGCCCGCTCGAGCGATTCGCTGCTGGCGCGCCGTCCGGCCTCCATCAGCGCGGTGGCGAGCGCTTCGTCGACCTCGCCACAGGCCGCGCCGGCTTCCTGCCCGCTCTTCGCTCGCGAAAGCATCTCCTGGGCGCGGGCTTCCTGCGGGGTCTCGGGGTTGATCGCCGGCGTCTGCGCATGCCCGGCCGGCGCTGCGATCAGGATGGTGACCAACGCCGCGCGAACCGTGTTGTCCATGTGACCCTTGAACTGCCGAAGGGGACAGGCCGCTAATATCGCACGCCGTTTCGACTCCCTGCAACCGGAGGAGACGTGTCCAGACGGCGCCATCCGTCGACGCCTCCCGGAGGAATATCAACAAGAAAGGTCCGCCTGCCGGCAATATCCCGCGTGTCGCGAACTCCCTGCTTGTCATGTGGATCTTTCCTGCCCGCGCTGTGACGGCTGCCGGCCTGACCCTGGCGTTCACGATCACCGTTCTCGGACAGATGCCGACGTTGAGGCCTGGCATGTACGAGAAACGCTCTGAATTGGCGATGGCGGGCCGCGCTTCGAAGAATCCGCCCAAGAAGGACTCAATCTGTTTGAGCGCCCAGGACGTGAAGGATATCGGCAGGACGCTCACCGGCCTGGGTGAATTGAACTGCAAGGACTCCGACCACCAGCAGACCGGGAACACGGCGAGGTTCACCAGAACGTGCTCGGGTCTCGACGGCGGCACGTTCGAGATCGGCATGACGATCACGCTGGACTCGCCCGAGTCGTATCGGGGCGTCACGACGTTCAACAAGGTGTCAGGCGGGCCGATGAAAGTGTCCCTGGAGGGCGCGACCATGACGACAACGGCCCGGCGGACCGGGGACTGCACAAAGTAGTCCGTGCGCCCGATGGGAGCCAGGTGGTTCCCGGAGCCTGATCGACTCGAGTTGCGATGGGATGAATGATGTGCAATCGGCGCGCGATGACTGCTGGGTTGATCTGCGTTGCGGTGTGCGGCTGGGGTGTGTGCGGCTCGGCTGCGTGCGGCTCGGCCGCGACCGTCGCGCCTGGCAGCTCAGGGAATCAGCCGCCGCCCGGCTCGAGCGGCGAACCAACGGTGTGGGGTGCGATCGACCAGCCACATGCCGAAGTCATCTCGCTCCAGTGTCGCGGCGGCCCGGGTTTCGAGCTCAGGAGCCTCGGCTTCAAGGCGGCGCCCGGCGGAAACGTGCGTGTTGCCATCGCGCTGACGTTTGCCGCCAACACGAAGGCTGCCGGCAGCACGAATCAGGACCTCGAACCCGGAACATGCGCGCCTCCGAATCGCCCGCTGGGCCCGTCCGAGCCGCGTGAGATCCGCTTCCTGACCAGCGCATTCTCGCAGCTGATGGCGGGACCGGTGGATCTGACGGCAACCGCGGCGGAATACCACACCGATGTGAGATCGATTGCCGATTACCTGAGGAGTCCGCGGCGCTACTGGACCTTCACCGCTTCCGATACGCACAACGGCTATTTCGACGCGTGGGTCCATGGCTACTGGAAGGACTCCGGTGCGGCGAACGCGGGCGGGGCGAACCCTGGCGGGGCGGACGCTGGCAGGGCGGACGATCTCGAGCAGGAGAGCACAACGGCCGGCTGGCTCGTACGCGTCGAGACCAGCGGGGGCTTGGCCGGCAGCACGAGGAAGCTGTCAGTTGATGCGGATGGGCATGTCCAAGCTGCCAGCAGCGCGACATTCGGGAATGTCCGGTGCTCCGCTGAGCTGCCCAAGACTCAGGTTCAGAGCATCGAAACCGCCCTGTCGCGCTCGCACCCCGACAAATGGCTGCCGTCGTACGCACTCAAATCGAACCCGAACGGTTGTTGCGATCAGTTCACTGAGCTCGTCCACGTCGAGCAGGTCGACGCGGGCGGACGACGAACCGCTTTTGAAACCTACTGGTTCAACGACAGTGCCGGGACCGTGCCCGAAGGCGTGAAGACGCTTGCGAGCCTGGTGCACGACGACGTGCAGAAAGCGTGCTCGGCGTTTTGACCGGGCAACCGCCGCGCGGTAATACGCCCGCCGTCCCCGCCTCCCAGATGGACGTGGTGGATAAGGCGGCTGCCGCGGACGCCGCAGTACGGACAATCACGAAACTGATGGCCGGATTCCTGGCCATTGTGATCAGTGTCCCCGTCGCCTGGCTGATCGTGACCACCTACGTCGAACGGACCAGCCTGCAGGGCGACGGCGAGGTGACTGCCAAGCGCGAACTGATCTTCATGTTCGGCGACACCTGGCGTCGTGTCTTCGAGGTCACATACAGATACCAGCCGTCCGGCGAACCGTACTCT
>DASZFS010000271.1:0-14853 GCA_035939575.1 Vicinamibacterales bacterium
GCCGGTGTTCGAGTACCAAGTCCGGACCGACGACTTCCTGCCGTTCGAGAACGCGTCGCCCGGTCAGCAGGCAACGGCCCTTCTGTCGATTCTGCTCCTACAGGACGGGCCTCCGCTGCTGATTGACCAGCCCGAGGACGACCTCAACATGAAAATCATTAATGAGATCGTCGAGACGCTCTGGCAGGCTAAGACACATCGTCAGGTAATCTTCGCGAGCCACAACGCGAACTTGGTTGTCAACGGCGATGCGGAATTCGTGATCTGCTGCGATTACAGGACGACGGCGACAGAGTCGGGCGGCCAGATTAAGTTTCTGGGCGCAATCGACGTGCCCGAGATCAACCATGAAATCGCAGAAGTGATGGAAGGCGGTGTCGAGGCGTTCAAGTTGCGCTACCAGAAGTACGGCTTCTAGACTGGCCGAGTCAGCTCTGTTGATGCGGCCCCGGCGACGCGCGAAAGTACAGCGACGATCGACTGCTCGCGAGCCGCATCCGGCATCGCAGTGGCGGCGTGTTACCCCGGTGTTACCCCGGAACTCGAAAAGTGGTCGGGGCGACTGGATTCGAACCAGCGACCCCCTGCGCCCAAGGCAGGTGCGCTACCAGGCTGCGCTACGCCCCGACTGAAGGAATCTCCCTGATTCTAGTGCATTCACCCAGGCTGCGGCATAATCTACCGCCTGGGGCATTCCTCAGGAGGCCGGCACCATGTGGCCGATGTTCAGAACCCTGTCTTGTGCACTTCTGAGCGCGGCGGCCGCCCTCGCGCCGCTGCCACAGGGCGGCACAAGCCCCGCCCGGAACCCACCGCCCACCACCGAGTCACGGTTTCCCGTCGCCCACGCACACGTCGGATCCGTCTGCTTCGGGTATCTCTACGTGAGCCCCGACGGAATCCGCTACGACGTGGCCAGGCCGGACAAGGACAAGGCGCACGCCTTCACGATCGCCCGCTCCGAACTGAAGGCGGTCCAGCCATGGAATCTGTTCGGCCAGATCCAGAACGCCGCCGAGATTCGGACCGCTCGGGCCACGTACCATCTGTGGCTCCTTAAGAACGACGCAGACGTTGAAGGCATCCGTTTCTGGAATCCCAACAACACCGCGCCGGTGGCACCGCTGATGTCGGCGATCCAGGGCACGAGTGCAACCGCCAATAGCGCGCCGCCGCCGGCAGCACCCCTGTCGGTTCCAGCGCCGCCCGTAGCGTCCCCAGGGCCCGTTGCCGCTCAACCGCCGGCGGACGGGACCGCGGCCGTCCCACCGGGCGCCCTCGAAGGCATCTACTGGGGCTGGGACTCCCCGAACTCTGCCCGCGCGCGGTACCTGTTCTTCACGCGCGACGGTTGGGTGTACAGAGACTTTCCCGATGACGGAATAGCGGGACTCAACCTGATCGCGTTCCGCAACGATCCCAAACGCAACAAGTCATGGACCGGCCGGTATCGTCTCGAGGAGGACCGCATCAACATCCTCTGGCAGGACTATCCCGACGACCGGGAAGTGATCCACCGCAAAGAAAACGTCGCCAACCCACCCTGGGATACCTACGTGCCGACCTGCGCCTGCACGGGAAAGAGGTTTTCGGGGACGTATCACTACGGGCTGCCCGCTTCAGGCCAGGACTTCCAGTTCTTCCCCGACGGCACGTTCATCGACAACAAGGTCACCGACCAGATGATTGTCAGCAACCCATTTGTTCCCGGCAGGTACGAGCATCCACGGGTGCTGCGAGGGACCTACGCGATTCAGGACCACACGATCATGCTGAGCTATGCCGATGGACATCGCATCAGGCGGATCTTCCTGGCGCCGAAGGTTCAGGAGGACCAGGGACTCTTTGACTGGATCAGCCTCGGGAACCAGCGCATGTATGAGCGGCACTATCAGCCACAACCCTAACGAGGTTTTCTTTATGAGAGTCCTGAAGAGCGCAGCGGTTGCGACGGCTTGTGCGACTTCATTGATCGCGTGGGGCCTGCACATACACACGAAAGCGGCGTCGCCGCGCAAGACGATCGCGACGGAAGAAGAGTTCCACCAGGCGATGAAAGATCTCTCGAACTGGAACCGGTGGGGACCAGACGACGAGCTCGGCGCGGCCAACCTGATCACGCCCGCCAAACGCAAACAGGCGGCGGCGCTCGTCAAGGAAGGGCTCCCGGTGTCGATGGAGCATCCGATCTTTCAGGAGGACGTGCCCGACGGCAGCGGCCACCTGGAGCGCACGGTGGTCAGCGCCCGGCCTTCCGGGACGTCAGACAAGTACGCCTTCACGGGGTCGTATCACGGGTCGATCTTCAGCCACCTCGACGCGATCAATTGCCACATGCTGGAGGACGGCAAGGGGTATAACGGCCGAACGTGGGAGGACGTGAAGGCCGCAAATGGCTGCCCCAAGGGAGATATCTCGGCGCTGAGGGACGGCGTCGTGACGCGCGCGGTGCTCTTTGACGCGACGCTCATTCCCGGCAAAAGCTCGAAAGGATGGCTCGAACCGGGGACAGCCGTTCACCGCGAGGACCTCGAGGCTCTCGAGAAACTCGAGCACGTCAAAGTGACCGAAGGTGATGTTATCCTCCTGTACACCGGACGGTGGAAGCGCCGGGCGGCGGTCGGCCCGTGGAAGACCTCGGAGGGCGTCGCGGGCTACCACGCGGACGTGGCATTTTTCCTGAAGGAACGCGGCGTGTCATTCATCGGCGAAGACGAGTGGAACGATGTCTCGCCCACGACGCTGCCTCAAGCGGTGGGACTTCCTGTCCACAAGCTCGCGCTCATCGCGTTGGGCGTCGACATTTTCGACAACCTCGATCTCGAGCGGGTCGTCGAGACGGCCAGACGCTTGAACCGCTATGAGTTCATGTTCACCGCGGCGCCGCTCGTGATCGAAAAAGGAACCGGCTCGCCGTTGAATCCGCTCGCGATTTTTTGAGGCGTGATGTAGCGACTCTCGGAAGAACCAGGAGGTCAGCTGTGAGAAGCGCCGTTGCCAACACCAGACGTCTTGTTGCCGCCGCCCTGGGTCTGTCGGCCATCGCCGCCGTCTTTGCCGTCGGCGCGACGGTCGCGGCCGCCCAGAAAGCGTCTTCGGGACAGGTGACGTTCGCCAAGGACGTTGCGCCGATCCTCTACAAGAACTGCATCAGGTGCCATCGCCCGGGCGAGATTGCGCCGATGTCATTGATCGATTACGCGGACGCCCGTCCATGGGCCCGCTCGATCAAGGAACGGGTCAGCAAACGCGAGATGCCGCCGTGGTTCCTCGACAAGACGATCGGCATCCAGAGCTACAAGAACGACCCGTCGTTGAGCGATGCGGACATCGAGACAATCGCCAGATGGGTGGATGGCGGCGCGGCGCAAGGCGACCTCGCCGACATGCCGGCCAGACCGGCGCTCGACGAGATCAGCACGTGGCGAATCGGCACACCCGATATGATCGTCCACTACCCGGACTTCAAAATGCCGGCGGTCGGGCCCGATCTCTACGGCGTGCTCACCACGCCCTTCGGTCTCAAAGAAGATCGCTACATCAAGGCGATCCAGAGCCGTGTCGTCGACGCCGATTCCCGAAAGGTCGTCCACCATGCTCTCTCATTCGCGGTCGAACCAGGTGACGAGAGCACGATGGGCGATGACTCGGGCGGAGGATCGGGACAGTTCCTCGTGGAGTACGCGTCAGGCAAGAACGCGACGTTCTACCAACCGGATGCGGGCGTTCTTCTGAAGGCTGGCCAGAACGCCAAGGTGGATTATCACTTCCACTCGATCGGCCAGGAGGTCAACGTCAAGGTCGAGCTCGGCATCGTCCTTTATCCGCGGGGATATGTCCCGAAGCACGTTCAATGGTCCAAGCAGCTGGGCCAGGATGGCGCTCCCGACCTCGACATTCCGGCGAACTCCGTCGTGCGCAGGGATGGCTACACGCGGCTGAACGCCGCCGCACACCTCACGGCCTGGCAGCCGCACATGCACATCCGCGGCTCGTATCAATGCCTCGAGTTGATCTATCCGGGCGAGCCGGTGCGAACCGAGACGGTCACGTGCGCGCGATGGAATTACAACTGGCACACGATCTACAACTACGAGGACGATGTGGCGCCGATCGTGCCCGCGGGAACGCTGCTGCACGTCATCAGCTGGTACGACAACACGACGGGGAACAAATACAATCCCGACCCGAAGAACTGGGTCGGCGCCGGAACCGGCCGCACGATCGACGAGATGGGGTTCTCGTGGATCGGTTGGTACGATCTGAACGATGCGGAGTACAAGGCCGAGATCGCGGCGCGAAAGGCGAAATTGTCGAAGACGTCGACCGCGCAGCAGTAACGCCGGAGGCGGCTCTGGAGGGAGTGCCATGTCTTCCTATTTGCGGTGGCTCACGCTCGCCGCGGTTCCGGTTCTCGCTGTTGTGATGCCGAGCGCCCCGAAGGCTCAGGGCAATCCTGAGCCGCTCGGCTTCAAGTTCAACACTGGACAGACGGTCCAGCCGATTTTCGAGGGGTGGGGCTACAACCAGGAGGGCGCCATCTCGATGTACTTCGGGTACATCAATCGGAATTTCGTCGAAACCCCGACGATTACGGTCGGCACGGACAACAAGTTCGAGCCTGGAGATCAGGACAGAGGGCAGCCGACTTTTTTCAACACCCGCATCCACCGAATGGCATTCGGCGTTCCGGTTCCGAAGGACTGGGGCAAGAAAGAGCTCGTGTGGTCGGTAGCGATCCACGGAGTCACCCAGAAGGCTGTGGGGTGGCTTCAACCGGAATGGCAGATCGATCCCGTCTACTTCGGGAAAGAACGCAATCAGGAGTCTCTCAAGAACAAGCCCCCGACGCTCGCGCTCGCTCCGCAGGCTGCCGTGACGCTGCCGAATACCCTGACGCTGACTGCGGCGGTGACCGACGATGGGCTTCCGGTGCCGAAGAAAGGCCCTCGAAAGGCGGCGGTCGGGCAGGAAACACCGCCGACGCTCAAGCCTGATCCGGATCAGCCTGAAATCTTTCTCAATCTGCCGCAGGTCGCGCGCGGGCGCGGCCGAGGCGCGGACCAGGGGCTGGTCGTGAACTGGGCGCTGTGGCGCGGTCCCGCCAGCGCGACGTTCGAAGCGGCAACCACGCCGGTACAGGACGGCAAGGCGATCGCGAAGATCACGTTCTCGAAGCCGGGCACGTACGTCGTCCGGGGGAGCGCCAACGACGGCGAGTTGCACGTCGAGAGGGATGTGACGGTCACGGTGAACGGTCCGTCGAAGACGTCCGCGCAGCACTGAGATTAAATGCCGGCGAATCTCCATGAGCCAGCCCGATGGCTCGGTCATCATTGTCGTGTGCGCCCTGGGCGCCTCAGCTCTGTCGGGATGGTTCGTCTATGCACCGGAGGGCACGGGCCCCTGGAGTGATGCTAATCCGAGGGGGAGGGGCGTCGCCGAGCGCAACGTGACGGACCGCCCCATTCAGATCGAGAACGACTCCTACGCATCGTCGCGAGCCTGCCGGGCGTGCCATCCGTCCGAATATGCGAGCTGGCACGACTCCTACCACCGGACGATGACGCAGGTCGCGACGCCGCCAACGGTCATTCCGAGCTTCGACGGCGTTCTCATCCAGAACGTGTACGGCAGCGACGTGCGCCTGGAACGAAAGGGAGAGGGTTTCTTCGCCAGCTTCGACGATCCTGATTGGACGGCTCCTGCCTTGAATGCGCCCGAGGCGAGCCGGCCCCGCATCAAGCGCCAGGTGGTGATGATCACCGGATCGCACCATCAGCAGGTCTATTGGTATTCGACCGGCCATGGCCGCCTCCTCGGCCAGCTGCCGGCAGCCTACCTGATAGAAGCCAGGCGCTGGATTCCGCGCCGCGCGGCGGTGGTGCACCCGCCAGCCGAGCCGGTCTTCTCCGAAACAGGTCACTGGAACAGCACGTGCATCGCGTGCCACGCCACGCACGGAAAACCTGAGTTCGATACGCCGTTCGGCTCGCAGCCGATCGAGACGCAGAACGTTCAAACCACCTCCGCGGAGTTCGGCATCGCGTGCGAAGCCTGCCACGGTCCGGCCGAGGAACACGTTCGTGAGAACCGGAATCCTCTGCGTCGCTACTGGCTTCACCTTACCGGTCGGCCGGATCGGACCGCTGTGCTGCCCACCCGTCTGAATCCGCGCGTCTCTTCTCAAGTGTGCGGCCAGTGCCATAGCGTCTGGGAGTTCTACGATCAGCGGGGTGAACGACAGGCCAACAGCGGCGGCCTTCCCTACAAGCCGGGCGACGATCTGACTGCGACGCGGTTCGTGGCGCAGCCGACGCGCAACAGCGATACGGCAACGATGAAAACGCTGCTGGCGGAGGACAGAGGCTTCATCAACGACTCGTTCTGGCCGGACGGGATGATCCGGGTGACCGGCCGGGAGTACAACGGTCTCGTGGAGTCGCCCTGCTTCAAGCATGCGACAGACGATGCCCGCACGCTGACCTGCTTCTCTTGTCATGCGATGCACCAGACGCCGGCTGACCCGCGTCCGAGCGGGGTCTGGGCCGACGGCCAGCTCGCTCCGGGAATGGACGGCAACGAGGCGTGCCTGCGATGTCACCAGTTTTCGCCCGCCAAGCCCGGCAAGCCCGCCAATATTGAAGCGCATACTCATCACCGCGCGGAGTCAGCTGGCAGCTCCTGCTACAACTGCCATATGCCGAACACGACCTACGGGCTGCTCAAGACAGTCCGCAGTCATCAGATCAGCAGTCCGTCAGTCGCGGCGAGCGTGACCACCGGCCGTCCAAATGCCTGTAACTTGTGCCATCTGGACAGGACGCTCGCGTGGACGTCGGAGTACCTGGAGAAGTGGTACACCGCACCGAAGACGCTGCTTGGTGAGGACGAAACCTCGGTCGCGGCCTCGCTGCTCTGGCTGTTGAGAGGAGATGCGGCCGAGCGCGTGCTCATCGCGCAGGCGTTCGGATGGCAGCCCGCCCAACACGCCTCCGGGACCGCGTGGATGCCTTTCTACCTGGCGCAGCTCATGGACGATCCGTATGAAGCGATCCGGTTCATCGCTTACCGATCGCTGCGCGGGCTGCCTGGTTTCGAGACCGTCGCGTACGATTTCGTCGCGCCGCCCAGGCAGCGGCTCGCTGCCGTCCTGGGCGTCATCGATTTGTGGCGAAGCGGCAGATCGCCGGCGCGCCCGCGGGCGGACCCGCAACTGCTCTTCAATTCGGATGGCACGCTCAGGGGCGAGGTCGTGACACGGCTGTTGAATGCCCGCAGCCACCGGCGCGTCCTTCTGAGAGAATAGCGCGAACGTTCCAGGCCAACAGACGTAAACGCGACAGTCGCGGGGCCGCAGGCGCCCGCTTTTCGAGGAGGGCTCATGACGCCGGATTCGAGTCGTCGGCTTCCCGTCGGGAGAGCAAGTCTCTTCATCCTGCTCGTGCTCGTCGCGCTCGGCGCCGCCCAGTACGCTCTCGAACGCTCCGCCGACGCCCAATCGAAGGCCGCGGCGCAGGCGCCTCGCTTCGAGGTCGATCCGATGTGGCCCAAGCCGCTGCCCAACCACTGGCTGCTCGGCTCGACGATCGGCGTCTCGGTCGACGCGCAGGATCACGTCTGGATCATCCATCGCAGCTCCGCCACGCTGAACAACAACGAGCGCGGCGCGGAGCTCGACCCGCCCACCGGCGAATGCTGCAAGGGCGCCCCGCCGGTCCTCGAGTTCGATCAGGCAGGAAACCTTCTGCGGCACTGGGGCGGTCCGGGCCAGGGCTACGAATGGCCTTCGTCGAACCACGGCATCACCATCGACTACAAGGGCAACGTCTGGATCGGCGGCAATGGCGCCGACGATGGCCAGGTGCTGAAGTTCACGCAGGACGGCAAGTTCATCAAGCAGTTCGGCATGGAATGGGGATCGGCCGGAAGCAACGACAACTGGGCGTTCGGCCAGGTCGCGAAGATCTTCGTGGACAAGACCGCGAACGAGGCCTACATCTCCGACGGCTACCGCAACCACCGCGTCGCGGTGATCGACGCCGACACAGGTCAGTTCAAACGGATCTGGGGCGCGTACGGCAACAAGCCGGACGACACGAACCTTGGGCGTTACAACCCTGACGCGCCGCCGGCGCAACAGTTCCGCAACCCGGTGCATTGCGCCGAGATGTCAATCGACCGGTTTGTTTACGTCTGCGACCGCGTCAACGATCGAATCCAGGTGTTTTCGCCGGAAGGAAAGTTCGTCAAGGAGCAGGTCATCGCGAAGCGCTCCCTGGCGGACGGCTCGGTCTGGGACATCGCGTTCTCGAAAGACCCGCAGCAGAAATACCTCTATCTCGCCGATGGCCGAAATCAGAAGGTCTACGTGATCGAGCGCCAGTCGCTCCAGGTGCTCACGAGCTTTGGAGACGGCGGCCGCCAGCCGGGAGAGTTCTTCGGCGCGCACAGCATCGCGGTCGACTCCCGCGGCAACATCTACATCACCGAAACCTACGAGGGGAAGCGCGTGCAGCGATTCATGTACAAGGGCCTCGGGCCGGTCACCAAGGAAAACCAGGGCGTCGTCTGGCCGACGCGCACGACTAGTCATTGAGACCGGGGTAGGGCCCCACGTTTGGACCGTTATGCGGCGTGGGGCCCCACGTTAGTCATTTGAGCGCGATGTAAAGGATCGCTGCAAGGAGGAGCACTGCGCCCGCCGGGACCGCGATCACCCCGACACCGGGATCGCCGCTGTAAAACGCGAAGCCTCCGAAGAAGAACCCGCCCGGCAGCAGCACGCTGGCGGAGATGAGGCACGAGGAAACCAGGCGCAGCTTCCTGGGACGGAACTCGGGAACGCGCAGGGTCAAACCGAATAGCACGTTCACGATGGCAAGTCCCACGCCGTGCGCGTGCGCCAGCGTCCACATGAGCCGCCGCGTTTCGTTCGAGACGTCGACGTACGCGCGCACCTTGAACCCCTGGAGCGACTCGAGCACCAGGCCGAGGGCGGCGAACACGAGAAGGGACCACCAGCCGAATCGTAGATGGCGCGCGACATAATCATCCATGCGGAATCCCCCGGTATCGCACTACAATCCCCCCGATCGCCGACCGGAGGCACCATGAGCAAGCGCAGGATATCCCGTCGCAGGTTTCTGAAGGGCTCGGGAGCAGCGTTGGCCGCGGCCACGGCGGTTCCGACCCTTCGCGGCCAGACTCCTGCTCAACGCGCGGGCGCCGGCGTGGGGGGGCGCGCGGCCGCCGGTCGCCACCCGCTCTCCGTCACGGTCAACGGCGTCACGCACCGCCTCGAGATCGATGATCGCTGGACGCTCGCCGAGCTCCTCCGCGACCACCTCAACCTCACCGGTACCAAGATCGGCTGCGATCGCGGCGAATGCGGCGCGTGCACGGTGCTCCTCGATGGCAAACCGGTCTACTCGTGCAGCCAGCTCGCCGCATGGATGGACGGCCGGTCGGTCGAGACGGTCGAGGGGCTGACCCGCGCCGGCGCGCTCAGTCCGCTCCAGCAATCGTTCGTGGACCGCGATGCTCCGCAGTGCGGCTTCTGCACGTCGGGACAGCTGATGAGCGCGACCGCCCTCGTGCGCGCCAACGCGGCGCCCACGCCGGAGGCCACGCGCGCGGCGATGACCGGCAACCTCTGCCGCTGCTCGAACTACAACCACTACGTCGACGCGGTCGTGAATCACGCGCAGAGCGGTCGCGGGACGAACAACATCGCGGGACAGACGGCGGGTCTGACCGCCCTGCGCACGGTCGGCCACGCCACGCCGCGCGTGGACGCGGTCGAGCGCTGCACGGGGAAGGCCACGTACACGGCCGACGTCAAGCTCCCCGGCATGCTCTACGCGCGCGTCCTGCGCAGCCCCCACCCGCACGCACGCATTCGAAGCATCGACGTCTCGCGCGCCAAGGCCCTCCCGGGCGTCAAGGCGATCATCAGCCACGAGAATTGCCAGGTGGTCTGGGGCGCCGGCTCGATCGCCGGCGGCCAGCAGTACAACGACGAGGTCAAGAAGATCACGAAGCAGCGCCGCTACGCGTTCAATAATCCAGTCCGCTTCGTCGGCGAGCCGGTCGTCGCCATCGCCGCCGTCGATCGCCATACGGCCGAGGACGCGCTCCAGCTGGTCTCCGTGGATTACGAGGTCCTGCCGTTCGTCCTCGATCAGGAGGACGCGCTCAAGGCGGACGCGGTCAAGATCTGGCCAGAGGGCAACCTGGCGCTGAATGCGCGCAACGAGCGGCAGCCTCAGTCGCAGCGCCGCGGCGACGTGGATGCCGGATTCAAAGTCGCCGACCACGTCTTCGAAGACCGCTACACGACGGCCTTCGTCCACAACGCTCAGATGGAGCCGCGCGCGGCGCTCGCCGCGTGGACGGGCGACAAGCTTACGATCTACACGCCGACCGGCGGCATCGCCAACTGCCGCACCGACATGGCGCGCGACCTCGCCATCCCCCCCGACAACGTCCGCGTCGTCTGTCAGTACATGGGCGGCAACTTCGGGAACAAGAACCAGAACCAGGACGCCGATCTGATCGCCGCCGTGCTCGCGAAGGAGGCCGGCGCGCCGGTCAGGCTGGAACTCTCACGCAAGGAGGACTTCATCGGCGTCCACGGCCGCTGGCCGACCACGCAGTACTACAAAGTGGGCGTCAAGAACGACGGCACGCTGACCGCCATCCAGCTGCGCGGATTCAGCGGCATGGGACCGTACAGGAAGAACAGCGGCGCCATCGGCGGCATCGAAGTCTATCAATGCCCGAACATCGAGAGCGTCGTGACGCCGGTCTACACAAACAAGACGGTGTCCGCCAACTTCAGGGGTCCGGAGTTTCCGCAGGGGTTCTTCGGCATCGAATCGATGATGGACGATGTCGCCGCGAAGCTGAACATGGACCCGGTCGAGTTCATCCTGAAGAACATGACGCGGAAGTTCCGCGACGAGACGGAGTACACGAGCTACACGCTCGAGGACTGCGTGCGCCGAGGCGCCGATCGCTTCGAGTGGAAGAAACGCTGGCACCCGCCCGGCTCGGATCCGGGTCCAATCAAGCACGGCGTCGGCGTCGCGTTCATGGCGTTCCGGTCCGGGCTCGGCCGCAGCAATGCCGTCATCCGCGTTGACTCGAAAGGCCAGTACGCCGTGCACGTCGGCGTCACAGACGTCGGCGCCGGAGCCAAGACGACCATGGGCCTCATCGCCGCCGAAGCCCTCGGCGTGCCGCTCTCGAGCGTGACGGTGGTCTGGGGCGACACGGATCGCTGCCCATACTCGGTGGGTGAGTCGGGAAGCCGCACCACGATCATGACCGGCTCCGCGGTCGTCGAGGCCGCGCGCGATCTCCAGAAGCAGATCGCCGAAAAAGGCCTCCCGAAAGGAGACGCTGTGCTGGTGGCGTCGGCCAGCCCGAACCCGGCGCAGCCGGCCAAGATCCGGAACGCCTTCGGAGCGCATTTCGTCGAGGTGAACGTCGACACGCAGCTCGGCCGCGTGCAGGTCACCAAATACCTGGCGGTCCACGACTCGGGCCGCGTCATCAACCCGTTGACCGCCGAGAGCCAGATCAAAGGCGGCATCACAATGGGCGTCGGCATGGCGCTGCACGAGGATCTGCTCTACGACCGTCGTAGCGGAAGCCCGCTGACCGCTGGCTACTACGGCGCGAGGGTGCTCACGCACCGCGACGCGCCCGACATCGACGTCCTCTTCATCGAGTCCGACGATGGCCTGGGGCCGTTCGGGGCAAAGAGCATGGGCGAGTCGAGCAAGATTCCGGCGCCGGCAGCCGTCGCGAACGCGATTTTCAACGCAACGGGCCGGCGGATGCGCGATCTGCCGATCACCCGCGACAAGATCGTCGGATCGGCGCACGGAGCTCAGACTTCAGCGGCCGGGGGGCACGTATGAAAGCCTTTACCAACGCGTCGCCGAAAGATCTCAAGAGCGCTGTCGGGCTTGCGCAGCAGGCGCACGCCCGCGGTGAGACCGCCGCCTTTGCCGGCGGCGGCAGCGACCTGCTCGGCATGATGAAAGACCGGCTCGTCACGCCCGACGTGCTGGTCCACCTGAGGCCCGTCAGGGGCCTCGACGCGGTCGCCTCCGACAGCAGCGGCGTCACGATCGGTGGCCAGATCACGCTCGATACGCTGAGCGGGCACGATCTCGTGCGGCGCACGTACCCGGTGCTGGCCGAAGCCGCCGGGACGGTCGCCACGCCGCAGATCCGCAACGTCGCGACGCTGGCCGGCAACGTCTGTCAGCGGCCGTGGTGCTGGTACTACCGCAACGGGTTCAAGTGCCTGAAGAATGGCGGGAACCGGTGCTTCTCCGTGGACGGCGAGAACCAGTTTCACGCGATCTTCGGCGGCGGCCCCAGCTACATCGTCCATCCGTCGGACACGGCGCCGGCGCTCGTGGCGCTGGACGCAACGTTCCGGGTCGCCGGCCCGGCGGGCGAACGGCGTGTCGCGGCCGCGGATTTCTTTACGCTGCCGAAGGACAACGCCGCGCGGGAGAACGTCCTGGGCCCGGACGAAGCCCTGGCCTCGATCACGCTGCCGCGGGCGTCCGCCCACGCGCGCGGAACCTACGAGAAGGTGATGGACCGCGAAGCGTGGACGCATGCCGTGGTCAGCGCCGCGGTCGTTCTCACGTTCGATCCGTCCGACCGCGCCATGTGCACAGACGCCAGGATCGTACTCGGCGGCGTCGCGCCGGTGCCGTGGCGGCTGCCCGAGGTCGAGCGCATGCTGAAGGGGCAGCGGATCACGCCCGAGCTGGCCGCGAGAGCGGGCGAGGCGTCGGTCGGAGGTGCGCGCCCACTCGCGAAGAACGGCTACAAGATCCCGATGACGCAGGCCATGGTCGCGCGCACAATCGCGAGACTGGCGACGGGCTAGTCCGCCGAAGCTCGGTATGTTTACGGGAGCGGAGGCGGATGAATCGCCGTGACTTTCTGCTGCTTCGCGCTACGAAAGATCGCGAGGCGGAGCTGTCGTGCGAGCGCCTGTACATGCGGTACGTCGACGCCGCGGTGGATGGGACGACAGCACGGCTTTTCGAGGCGTTGGCGGGCGACCTGGAGAACGCCGATGTCGTGCGCCTCACCGACGCGGAGTGGCTGGCGCACGACGACTTGAACGTCGCGGTCGCGCGGATCCTCGCGGCATTCGTCGCGCGGGGTGGGCGAGTGCTTGGAGGGACTTCATGAGCGGACACATGAGCAGACAACCGCGACCGGGTCGAGCCAGTCGCATTCTCGTGATGATGGTCGCGGCGGTGGCAGTAGTCGCGGGGGGCACGCTCGGAATCACGGGCACCCGTGGGACGACCATCGCGCACGCGGCGCAGCACGCCGAGATCATGCCAATCCTCGATCACATCCACCTGAACGTGCCGGATCAGGCGAAGGGCGTCGAGTGGTATCAGAAAAATTTCGGCGGTCAGCCGATGACCGAGGCGCCAGACCGTCTGATGTTCGGCGACACGCGCCTGATCTTTCTCAAGAACGACAAAGGTCAGCCGAGCACCGGCAGCGCGTTGGACCACCTGGGCTTCTCGGTCGCTGACCTCGACGCGAAGATGAAGGAGTTCGAGGCCGAAGGGGTGAAGATTGCGACCCCGGCGCGGGACGTCCCCGGGCTCTTCAAGCTCGCGTTCGTCGAGGATCCGTGGGGCACGCGCATCGAGGTCGTGCAGGATTCAGACAAGCTCGGGCTCCATCACGTCCACCTTCGCGCGCCTGATCCCGCCGTCGTGCTGGCCTGGTACAAGGAGAAGTTCGGCGGGGAGACCGCGAAGCTGAAAGGCCGCATCGACGGCCTGAAGTACAGCGGCGTGTGGATCCTGGCGCAGCGGGGCGACGCCACGCCGAGCGAGGGTCACGCTGTCGACCACATCGGCTGGCGGACGAACGATCTCGCCGCGAAGACCGCGGAGCTCAAGGGCCAGGGCGTGACGTTCACGACCGAGCCGCGGCCGCTCAAGCTGGCCAGCGGCACGATCGTCAACTTCGCGTATCTCGCTGGACCCGCCGGAGCGAAGATCGAACTGGTTCAGCGCTAACCGCCAGGGGGTACAATGCCGCAACTCATGCCCACGCCGGTCCGGTCGTCCCGCGACGTCATCCTGCGAACGCCGCAATGGTCCCAGGCGCGCGAGTTCTATGCTTCGGTGCTCGGTCTTGACGTCGTTGAAGAATCGGGGTCGATGCTACGGGTTGAAACAGGGGCCATTCGCCTGTTCGTCGAAAAGGGCGCCTCTCATGGCCCGGTTTTCGACTTTCTCGTTCCCGACGTTCAAGCCGCGCGGGATCGGTTGATCGCTGCGGGTTGCGTTCTCATCGAAGAGAATCCAGCCGTTCCGCGCTGTTATCTTCAGGATCCGTTCGGTCTCGTCTTCAATCTTGGTCTGAAAGCCACTCCCGACTGATCTCTGCGCTGCCGCTCGGAAAGGGCTGGAGACTCATGGTCGCGTGCAGTTGCCTACGCCTTCGAGTCCCGGGACCGTTTGCAACCCTTGACAATCTTGATCTTGCGGCGAGGCAACTGCCCGCGACCATGAGTCTTCAGCCCCTGAGCGTCGGACGGCGCACAGCGCGGTGCTGCGGCGGCGCTGAGAGTGCTGGGGCTCTCGCTGAGGGTGCTGCAGCTGCGCTGACGGTGCAACGGCGTAACTGAGTGTGCCGCCGCAGAAGGGCGACTCGGGGCTCATGGCTCGTGTCCGCGTGGCAGTTGCCTTCGCCTGGCAACTGCCACACGGGCATGAGCCGTGAGCCCCCTTCGTTTATGTGCGAACGGCTTCAATCCGTGTGGCGCATCTTGCCGGGACT
>DASZFS010000272.1:0-5066 GCA_035939575.1 Vicinamibacterales bacterium
CCGATTGCGATAGACTCAGAACCACGGGTCTCGGTTGTCATCACTCCTCCTCCTTGGCTGCTGTTCCCAACAACCTGGTGAGGAGCGTAACAACCGCGGCCCGGTTTCGTCTCGCCACCCGCATAGCATCTACGCCCTCGATTCAAGACCAGCTGCGACAGCCCTTAACAACTCCGATTTTCGGGGCGAGGCAACTGCACGCGACTATGAGTCTTCAGCCCGCTTCAGCGTCCTCAACCCGCCACAGCGTCCTCAGCCCGCCTCGCGATTCACCTCATTTCTGCACGAGCGCGATGGTCAGCAGCAGCGCGTGCTCGGCTCCTTGCCAGGCGTCCGTCGTGTCGAACGACTCGGACAGCGCGTGCGCGTCGCGGCCGCGCCCCCCGGCGCCGATGGTGACCGAGGGAATCTTCATGCTCATGGGGATGTTGGAATCGGTCGAGCCCTCGCCGAGGCCGGCCGATAGACCGAGCGCGGTCGCCGCCGCGAGGCCGGTGCGCACGATCGCCGAGTTCTCGGGCGTCGACCCGGCGGGCCTGTCTCCGACCAGCTCTTTGACAACCGTGATCACACCCGGTTTGCCCCATCGCTGGTTCTCCTCGACGACCGCGGCATCGACCGCCTTCTGAAAGCTCGCGTCGACGGCCGCGAGCGAGACGGGATCCGAAGATCGCATGTCCACCTCCATCCAGCTCTCGAACGGAATCGAGTTCACGGAGGTGCCGCCGCCGGTCCGGCCGACGTTGAAGGTCGTCTTGGGCTGCCGCGGGACCTGCATCTCCTGAATCTTGGCAATCGCCCGGCCCATGGCGCCCATCGGGTTGGCCAGCCCGAACGCGCCGAAGCTGTGCCCGCCCGGACCTTTGAACGTGACGCGGTAGCGGTGGCTGCCGACGGCGACGTTCGTAAGGTGCACGCCGGTCCCGTCGATCGAAATGAAGTTGTCGATCTGATCCTTCAGTGTCGTCCGGAACAACTCTTTCACGCCGCGGAGATCGCCGAGGCCCTCTTCGCCGACGTTCGCGACAAACGTCACGGTGCCCGGCGTCTTGACGCCTGCCTTCTTCATCTCGCGGGCGATCGTGACGAGCACGGCGAGGCCACGGCAGTCGTCGCCGATGCCCGGGCCGCGCAAGACAGTCCCCTCGCGCTTCACCTTCACATCGGTGCCCTCCGGGAACACCGTGTCCAGATGCGCCGCGATGACCAGATGCGGGTGGGGCGCCGCGCCCGGGTAGGTGCCGAGCACGTTGCCGACTTTGTCGACGCGAACGTCCTGGAGTCCGATCTGCTGGAAGACACGTCGCAGCTCCGCGCCCCTCACCTCTTCCTTGAAGGAAGGCGCCGGGATCTCGCAGAAGCGGATCTCGTCTTCGATCGTCTGCGGCTCGTCGGCCTTAACCGCCGCCAGCGCGGACTTTACGGCCGCGTTCTGCAGGAGCTCGGCGGGGCCGCTGCCTGCCGGTGCCTGTGTCGACACGCGCGCGGCGCCGGCCGCAACAACCAGGCACAGGACAACACTGACGCCGCTGACAACGCCGGGAACCCTTCGGCAGCCCCAATTGACCAGTCTCACGCGCACCCCCCTGTGGCAGACGTAGCAGACGTAGCAGACGTAGCAGACATCTGGTCGAAAAGATTGGCAAATGGTAGCCCACGGTGGGCTGGCGCGTCAGCCGCCATCACCAATCCAAATCCTTGTATCAATATTACGACCTGTAAGGACGGGCGAATTTTTTCTAGACATTTCCGTGATAAAGGCGTGTATCGTCTGCGACACGGTTCGCATCTGGAACTCCTCCCGGGAGGTCATTGTGAGACGTCTGATCTTTTCAGCAATTACGGCTCTGACGATCCTCTTCGCGTTTGGCCTCACGCCTGCCGCCGCGCAGACCGGACAGATGTTCGGTGAGCTGGTGGGCAGAGTCGTCGACGATCAAGGCGGCGCGTTACCGGGCGTCAACGTCACGCTGTCGGGTCCCGCAGTCATGGGCACGCCGACGGCGACGACAAGCGCAACCGGTCAGTATCGCTTTCCCGCGGTCAACTCCGGCACTTACACGCTCAAGTTCGAGCTCGCCGGATTTGCCCCGCTGACGCGCGAGGGCATCGTCGTTCCCGTCCGGCAGACGATCACCGTCGATGCGACATTGAAGCTGGCGTCGCTGCAGGAGACGGTGACGGTCAGCGGCGCGTCTCCAACGGTCGACGTCGAGAACACCAAGGTGGGCGCCCGCCTGGATCAGGAAATCCTGAAGGACGTGCCCACGTCCCGCACGATCTTCGGCTCCACCACGGTGCTGCCCGGCATGACGATGGGCCGCCAGGATCCCGGTGGCTTGAACGCGGCGACGTCGACCGGGATGGCGGCGCACGGCGCCTCCAACTACAACCTGAATTACTACGGCGTCACAGCCGACACGCCGCAGAACTACGGGTCGATGTACTACATGGACTTCGGCTCCGCGGAAGAGATCTCCGTCGACACCGCCGCGATGGGCGCCGAAGTGGGCGGCGGCGGCGGCGCGAACATCAACGTGATTCCGAAGTCAGGCAGCAACGCGCTCAAGGGCACCGCCGTCTACAGCGTCACGGGCAAGGGGTACGCGAACTGGTTCACCGGCAACAACGTGACACCCGAGTTGCGGAACCAGGGCATTTCGGATCCGTCGCTGCAGAAGCTGTACGACTTCAACGCCGATGCCGGCGGCCCGTTCATCAAAGATCGGCTGTGGTGGTTCGGATCGTTCCGCAACTACCACACGATCGAGGCGACGCCGAACTACACGACGGTCAACGCCGACGGGAGCCTGACCAATCCGTTCGAATCGAACCTGCGAAACTACACGACCAGCGGCAAGTATCAGATCAGCAAGAACAATCAATTGTCGGCCTTCTGGACCTACAACAAGAAGTTCCAACCCCATCGCAACGCGGGCTGCTCGTCGACCAGTTGCCAATCCGATCCGGTCAACACGCTCAACCAGCAGTCACCGAAGAACCTGATCAACGGCAACTGGACCTCGGTCATGGGTCAGAACACGTTCCTCGAGGTGTCGTCCACCTACTTCCACATGCACTGGCCGAGCGACTGGTCCGACGAGTTCAAGGCGTTGCCGGCGGATCTGCAGCTGCCATCGACGTTCAACAACACCACAAAGGCGTACATTGCGGGTCCGGAGCCGACGGGTCAACGATTTCGTGACGCGTACCGGCAACAGCAGAATATCGGCGTGACCCGGTATATCGACGGCTGGCTCGGCGCCAGCCACCAGTTGAAGACCGGGTTCGAGAACTGGTATGGATGGGGCCAGGATTACTACAACATCTTCCAGGACACGCGGCTCCGCTATACGAGCAGTCTTGACGGCTCGAACCTCAAGCCGCTCGAGATCTTCGAGTACAACACGCCGCTGACGCAGAAGTCGAGAATGCGGAATTTCGCGGCCTTCGTTCAGGATCGCGCGACGTATCAGCGGGTCACGTTGAACCTCGGCCTCCGCTACTCGTATTTCGACGGCAACATCCCCGCGCAGACGGGCGGCGGCGGCAACTGGTTCCCGGTGACGAACTACCCGCAGATCGATCCGGGATACAAGTGGAGCACCTTCGCGCCGCGAACGGGCGTCGTGTTCAAGCTGACCGAGGACGGCAAGAACGTCGCGAAGGCGAGCTACAGCCGCTACTACGAGTCGATGTACACCACCGAGTTCAGCAGCATCAATCCGAACTCGATCCAGACCGGTGGCGTCGCCACTTACGCGTGGAACGGCGCGCTCAACGCCAACGGCACCGTGCCCGCCAGCGGACTGCTCAATGCCAACGGCACCGTGCCCGCGCCCGGCGTCGCGCCCACGCCCAAGAGCGTGTTCTCGGCGAAGGCCAACAGCATCGATCCCAACCTGCGCGATCCGAAGGACGACGAAATCATGTTCGCGTACCAGCGCGAGATCGCGAGCAACTTCTCGTTCAACGTCGACTGGATTCAGCGCTGGTTCCACGATGTGACCGCGGATCAGGACTGCTACGGTCTGCCGTGCAGCACGGTGGCGTCTACCGTGTATACGCCCTTCACCGTCGTCGATCCCGGACCGGACAATATCAAGGGCACGAGCGATGACCGGAGCCTGATGTTCTACAACGTGCTGCCGCAGTACGTCGGCAAGGACACCTTCTTCCACACGAATTGCGGAAACAACGTCACGGTCAGCTGCGTGCAGCGATACAAGGCGCTGGAGCTCTCATTCAGCAAGCGGATGTCGAACCGCTGGCAGATGCAGGGTTCCTACGTCTGGTCGCGGCTCAACGGCGACCAGCCCGGCATCGGCACCGGATCCCTGTACGACTACACGAACCCGAACAACCTGCTCCCGTTCGTGATACAGGGCACCGGGGCCAATAATCAGCCGCACGCCTTCAAACTGCTCGGCAGCTATCAGGCACCGCTCGGCATCACCCTCGGCGCGAATTACCAGGCGCTCAGCGGCCTCCCGCGGGACCGCAACCTGACGGTGCCCTTCGCGCAGGGTTCAACCGCCATCCGCGTCGAGTCCCGGGGCACTTACCAGTACGACACGCTCAGCCTGTTGTCGCTGCGTGCCGACAAGAGCTTCCGGATCTCGGGCCCGCGTCGCGCGTCGTTCGTGGTGGAGCTGCACAACGCGCTCAACTCGAGCTCGTCGCAGAACAGCGTCGGCACGGCGACCCAGAGTTTCGCCAGCCAGGCGGCGTTCGACGCAGTGGTCGCGAGCAATCTCACCACGAAGCTGCCGACCTCCTACTTCGGCCGCGTGCAGGAAATCGTTGCGCCCAGGGTGCTGAAGATCGGATTCAAGTTCGACTTCTAAGATCGAGGCGCTGGGCGCTCGACACACGGAAGGTGCTGGGCGCTCACAGAAGGTGCTGGGTGTTCCGCAGAAGGTGCTGGGCGGCGGCTGAGTTGCCGCCGCCGCAGCAGCCCGGGCAGCGTAGTCGTAGCACCCTCGGCGAAGCCGTAGCACCCTCGGCGAAGCCGTAGCACCCTCGGCGAAGCCGTAGCACCCTCGGCGAAGCCGTAGCACCCTCGG
>DASZFS010000273.1:0-10514 GCA_035939575.1 Vicinamibacterales bacterium
CGGCCATGAGTCTTCGGCCCCCTCAGCGTCTTCTGTGCCCCCAGAACCTTCAGCCCGTTTATGATCTGAAGCGGAAGGCTACGCGATGAAGACGGCTCTGATCCTCATGTTGGTCGGTGCGCTGGTCGGCGCGTTGGTGGCCTCATTGCTCGTGCCCCCGATGTTGTCGTGGTACACGTCGCCTGGAGGGCTGCCGCAAGGAGCGCAGGTTCAAGCCGTCGTCAATATCCCCGAGGTGATCCGGTACGCGACGTCGAGGCTGCTGTGGGGTCAGACCATTGGCGGAGGCATCGGTGCCTTGCTCGGCCTGGTCGTCAGCTTCACGCTTCGACGGAAGGTCAATCCCGTCGCGCCCCCTCGCGCAACGGACCAGACCCCGTCGCGATAGTCGGCTCGCCGCTACAGGTGCGACTGGGGGCTCATGGCTCCTGACCGCGTGGCAGTTGCCTTAGCCTGGCAACTGTCGCCGGTTATGAGCCGTGAGCCACCGGAGTTCTATCGCTTGGGCTTCAACAGGTCGTAGATCAGCCCGCCGACCCCACCTGCGGCCGCACCGACGCCCGCGCCCTTCGCGCCGCCCGCCGCCGCGCCGATGAGCGCGCCCCCCGCGGCGCTTCCACCGACGATGAGCGCGTCCTGCTCCCATGACGGCTTGCCGCGGTGCTCCGGTTCGGGTTGGTACCTCACGGCGCGTGGCCCCTCCACAATCTGCTGGCGCGTCGCATGCGGGTCCATCCTCACCGGATGCATGTCGCCGGTCTGGTCGTCACGGTAATACACCGGATGCGCGTCGGTGCGGCCAGATGGGACCACGAACTCACCAGTCCGCCCGTCCTCTAAGGTCACCGGAACGGCCGCGCTGTGATGTCCATCCGGGTGGAGAGTCGTACCATCGTAGGCATCGTGGATCCCGTACCGCTGTTGCACCGACTGCGCTGTCCAGGCCCGACCCTGAGCCTCTACCGAGCCTGAGAGAAAAAGACCGCTGAGCAGAGCGCTTGTCGTCGCAAAGGCGAGCGCGTTGAGTAGTTGGCTTCTCATACAGCCAGACCCTGCAACAATGGCGCCGCAGCCGGCTCAGCCGGAGAACGAGATCGGTCGCGTTGGTCATCGCTTGGTTCCGCCAGGAGAATGGACTGAGCCTGAGCGCCGGTGGGGACGAGGCGGGATGATAGCAGATCAAAATGATCGCCTGTCGAGACATGCCGTTCCCGACGCCTGCCACTCACCTATCTGCTTGCGACTCAGAAGATTGCCGTTGCGATCGCGCGCGATGATGCCGCGCGCGCGTTGTCGGCCAGGTGATCATTTTGATCACAAAGGTGATCAAAATGATCACCCCATGATCGAAATGATCACCTTCTTGCCTCGTCAGCGCGATCCTCGCGCCGCGTCGCTCCGCGGGTAGTGACGGCGCGACGCGAAAGACCACACAGCCCACCCGCGCGAGTCACCGGGGTTTGTTCCGGAAAACCGCCGAACGCGGCGTCACCCGCGCGCTCCGCTGATGGCGCGACGTCACCCATCGTTGTGACTGTCACGCTTCTTGCCTTGAGGCCCCCTGATGCCCGCGAAGCGAACGCATTCCATCAGTAGCAAGGTCACCGCGGACGAATACGCGCAGCTCGCAGCGCGCGCCGGGGCGCAGCCCATGAGCGAATGGACGCGGGAGACCCTCCTTCGCGGTGGTCGGCCGGATCCGGCCGCCCATGCTGCCTTGGCCGAGCTCGTCGCGTTGCGCACCGTGCTGCTGAACGTCCATTTCGCGATCGCGAACGGGCAGGTGCTGACCGTTGAACGAATGCAGGCGTTGATCGACCGCGCCGAACAGGACAAGGGTCCCAAGGCGCAGCAGCTGCTCGCGGCCGCGATTGGAGGCGCCAGGTGATCAATCAGCACTGGGGTCGCACCGGCGCCGCCGGCACCTGGCCGCACCCGAAGCCGGTCTATTCAATCGCCGCGCTGCTGGTTGCGCTGCTGGCGGCAGGAGCAAGTGCGGCCTACCGGTACGCCGAGATCTGGACACCGCTCCAACGTCTCTATCTCGCGCCCTACCTTCGCACCGCGCTCATGGCTCGGATCGCGCTCACATCGTCCAGCCGCCACGCTGAACTGCACGCGTTGCAGGCACATTGGATCTATGACGACGCGTCACTCACGGAGCTGCTGATGCCTTCCGTTTGGGGTGGCCTCGTCATGTTGTGCGCGGGTCTTCTGATCGCGGTCCCGAAGGACATCGCCCGCTCACGGGAACGCCGGCAGGGACGACGCCTGAAAGGGCCGGAGTTGGTCACCACCGCCGAGTTCAACCGTCGTGATCGCGCCGACGGCATCGCGTTTCTTCAGCAGTCACGCGCGTGGGGCCGCGCGCCGTGGGTGCGCGTGCCGCGCCGCGTCGAGTCCAGCCACTTCCTCATCATCGGAGACTCGGGGACGGGCAAATCAGCTCTCATCCGCCAGATCCTGCTGCAGCTTGAGAACCGCGGCGAAACCGCCATCGTCTACGATCCTGCCCTTGAATACACGCCGCAGTTCTATTCGCCCGAGCGCGGGGATCTGATCCTCAACCCCCTCGACGAGCGGTGCCCGTATTGGAGTCCCGGCGATGAGTGGCGGCATGAGGCCGAGGCACTGTCGCTCGCGACGTCGTTGTTCCCAGACCGGCACCATGACAACCACTTCTTTACCGAGGGACCTCGACGCATCTTTGCCCACCTGCTGACGCTGCGGCCCAGCCCCGCGGAGCTTGCCGCCTGGTTGTGCCACGAGGGCGAGATCGACAAGCGCGTCGCCGGCACGCCCTACGCCGTGATGATCGACCGGCAGGCGCCGCCGCAGCGGAGCGGCATGCTCGCGTCCTTGAACATGATCGCCGACACGATCAAGCTTCTGCCGGCCGAGAGGGACACCAATCGCCGGTGGAGCGCGTACGAGTGGTCGAAGACCCGTGCCGGCTGGCTCTTTCTCACGAGCACCCCCGAGACGCGGCCGCGCCTCGTGCCCCTCACGAGTCTCTGGCTGGACACGCTGGTCTTGCGGCTCATGAATCAAGGGTGGCCTTCGCAGCGCCCCACGTGGTTCATCCTCGACGAGCTCGCGAGCCTGCAGCGCCTCCCGCAGTTGCACACGGCGATCACGGAAAACCGGAAGTCCAACAGTCCTGTGGTGCTCGGGTTTCAAGGTCGCAGCCAGCTCGAGACCCGCTACGGCCGCGACGCCGAGGCCATCCTGTCACAGCCCGCCACGAAGATCTTTCTCCGGACGAGCGAGCCACACGCCGCCAGTTGGATCGCCGACACCATCGGCGAGGTCGAGATCGAGCGTCTCCGCGAGAGCCGCTCGCTCGGGCGCTGGGGACACCACTCCTATGGACTGGAGCGCCACGTGGAACCATTGGTGATGCCCAGCGAGATCACCGGTCTTGGCCCGCTGCGCGGATTTCTGAAGCTGGGCAACCTCGTCGTGCGGATGAGCGTGCCCTTCATCGAGGTGCCGCAGAAGGCCGCCGCGTTCATCGAGCGCTCACACCAGCCCCTCCGGCCACAACGCACGCCCGCCGCGCCAGACCGTGGAGCGCCGCAGGACCTCTTGTTCCGGTAATGCTGATCATCTCGAAGCCGCTGAGCGCCGACCAGGTGCGGACCTATCACGCCGAAGAGTTCAGCAACGCCCGCGAGAACGATTTCACCAGCAGCGATCGGATCTACGGTCAGTGGCACGGCCATCTCGCTCGCCAATGGGGACTCTCGGGTGACGTCCGCACCGAGCAGGTGGTCCGACTCGCCGAGGGCTGCCAACCGATCAGCGGACAGCCTCTCGTCCGGCATCAGACTCCGCGGGCATATGTGAATGGCCGCGGCCAGAAGGTGACGACGATGGCGCATCGCGCCGCGTGGGACGCGACGTTCTCGGCGCCGAAGAGTGTGTCGTTGACCGCGCTCGTCGGCGGAGATGAACGGGTCCGGGAAGCGCATCGCGAGAGCGTCGCGGCGGCTCTCGAATGGCTCGAGTGTCATGTCCAGGCGCGGCTCCACGGCTCCGCGGCCGAGACGACCAGGAACTGGGTCGCCGCTGTTTTCGAGCACGACAGTGCAAGGCCAGTCCGCGGATACGCCGCCCCCCAGCTGCACACCCACGTCGTCCTTTTCAATCTCACGCAGGCAGCTGACGGTCGGATCCGGCCGCTCCAGCCCCGGGAGCTTTACCGGTCACAGCAATACATGACTGCCCTCTACGGCTCGGAGCTCGCAGCGCGCCTGAGGGCGTTGGGCTACGAGATCGAGCGCGGGAACGGCGGGCAGCCCGCGATTCGAGGCTACACCCCCGAGTACCTGTTCGTGTCGAGTCCGCGCAGTCAGCAGATTCAGGAGCACCTCGCCAGGGTCCATTGGAGTGGTCCCGGACCCATGCAGATCGCCAAATACCGCACCCGCGAAGCCAAGCTCGAGAGGTCGCACCTCCGGGGGGCAGGGGCCCCCGGAGTAACAGATCGACGGGCAAGTCTCGCCCTGGCCCGGGCCTACGGCGATCAGCCGGCGCACGTCGTCCAGGCCGCGACCGCGCGCGCCCGGCGCATCGAACCCCTGGCGCCTCGCATGACCGCGCATGCCGCCGTGACCCTCGCGATGAACCAGAACCTGGAACATCACGCCGTCGTCGACGAACGGGCCGTGCTGCGGGATGCGCTGCGGCGCTCGATGGGTGAGGTGACCGCGGATGCGATCAGAGCCGACGTCGAGCAGCGCGTTGCGGCCGGAGAGTTCGTCGCGCTGAACCACAAGTACGACGTCCCGGCCCGCGCGTTCACCACGCGCGAGATGTTGGCGCGCGAACCGGTCACGCGTGAGTTGAATCCGTCGTCGAAGCTCGATCAGTCGTCACAGTTGGTGCAACAATCGATGGGACTCGGGCTGTAGACCTTTCGACAGGAGATCCGTTAGACTCTCTTGTCGAAGCGGAAGGGAGCAGCCGTGGGTGAACATCTCGACTTGCCGCAGGGAACGCTCGACCTCTTGATCCTCAAGACCATCGCCCTCGAGCCCCAGCACGGATGGGCGATCTCCGAGCGGCTGCATCAGATCTCCGCCGCTACGCTCCAGATTCGCCAGGGCTCGCTCTACCCCGCCCTGCATCGTCTCGAGCGGCGCGGCTGGGTCAAGGCGCGCTGGGGCACATCTGATAACAATCGACGCGCGAAATACTACGAGCTCACGCGAAGGGGACGCGCCCAGCTCGAGGCCGAGGCCGACGCGTGGCGAAAGCTGAGCGCCGCCATCGCCCACGTGCTCGAGACGGTCTAGCACGGAGGCCTGGTGGTGGCGCGGTGATCGACCTGCTCCTTCGGCTGCGAGCGCTGTTCAGGCGGACGGCCATCGATCGCGAGATCGATGAGGAGCTCCAGTTCCATGTCGATCGCCAGATCGAGTCATACAGGATGGCCGGCATGGAGGCGGCCGAGGCGGCGCGCCGCGCGCGGCTCGACTTCGGTGGCGTCGATCAAATCAAGGAAGAGTGCGGCGACGCACTCGGCGTGCGATTCGCCGACGACCTGTGGCGAGACATCCGCCTCGCGCTTCGCGGGCTTCGAGCGACGCCCGTCGTCTCAGCCGTCGCGATCTCGTCCCTCGCCCTTGGCATCGGGGCGAACACGGCGATCTTTTCCATCGTCAACAGCCTGCTGCTCCGTTCGCTGCCAGTGAAGGAGCCAGCGCGCCTGATGCTCCTCTCCGACAGCGTGCCGACGCGCCTCGTCGCGTGGAGCCATCCGGCCTGGGAGCAGATTCATCGGCAGCCTGGGCTCTTCGAGAGCTCGGCCGCGTGGTCCTTCTATCGGTTCAATCTCGCTTCGGGCGGCGAGACACAGTTTGTCGACGGTCTGTGGGCCAGCGGGTCGTTCTTCGACACGCTGGGTGTTTCCGCGCTGCTCGGTCGCACCTTTACCGATGCGGACGACCGTCGCGGCGGCGGCCCCGACGGACCCGTCGCCGTCGTCAGCTACGGTTTCTGGCAGAACCGGCTCGGCAGCGCTGCGGATGTCGTCGGTCGCTCGCTGCGGCTCGATGGCGTGGCATTCACCATCGTAGGCGTGACGCCTGCCGATTTCTTCGGAGCGGACGTCGGTCGCACGTTCGACGTGATCGTGCCGCTGGGAACCGACACGTTGATCCGTGGTCGCGACGCCATCCTGGATGATGTCGGAACCCGGTACCTCACTATCATCGCCCGCCTTCGGCCCGGCCAGACCTTGGATGCCGCGGTTGCCGCACTGCGGCAGGCGCAACCTCGGATTCGTGAGGCGACCCTTCCTGACGTGAACCTGCTCGGCAGGCAGGCCGTCGAACAATACCTGACGAGTCCGTTTACGGTGCGGCCGGCGGCGACAGGTGATTCGACCTTGCGTCTCCGCTATGGAGGCGCCCTCCTGATGGTCATGGCCATCGTCGTGCTCGTGTTGCTCGTCGCCTGCGTGAATATCGCCAACCTGCTGCTGGCGCGGGCCGCGGCGAGACGCCACGAGCTGAGCGTGCGGGTCGCGCTCGGCGCGTCGCGTTGGCGTCTGGCGCGACAACTGTTCGCCGAGAGCCTCGTGCTCTCCGGCGCCGGCACGACACTCGGTCTGCTGGCGGCGGCTTGGAGCAGCCGGGCGCTCGTGCGCCAGATCTCGATGCCGCCGGCGAACGCCGTGTTCCTCGATCTCTCCATCGATGGCCGCGTGCTGGCGTTCACCGCGGCAGTTGCCGCGCTGACCACGCTGCTGTTTGGCACGGCGCCAGCGTTTCGGGCCTCGGGTGTCGCGCCGCTGGACGCCCTGAAAGATCAGGCACGAACGGCGACAGCGTCGCGGCAGGGCCTGGTGGCGGAATGGCTCGTCGTGGCGCAGATCGCGCTCTCGCTCGTGTTGGTCGCGGCGGCCGCCCTGTTCGGCCGCTCGTTCGCGTCGCTTGCCACGCGGAGCCTCGGCTTCGAACCGAAGCCAGTTCTTGTGGTCAGCATGTACGCCAAGCGTGGGGTGAGCGTCCCGGAGGAGCGCCTTCCGTTGTTCGAGCGAGCGCGCGACGCCGTCAGCGCCCTCCCGAACGTCGCCGAGGCAGCCGTTTCGTATGTGACGCCGGTGAGCCGCGGCGCGTTCACGCCGCGCGTGGAGATTTCCGGCGTGCCGTTCGCCGAGACGCAGAACGAGGTCTTCGGGAATCTGATTTCGCACGGGTGGTTCAACGCGCTGGGCACCCCGCTCGTCGCAGGACGCGATCTCACGGAGCGCGACCGGGCCGGCGCCCCACGAGTGGCCGTCGTCAACCAGGAATTTGTCCGCAGGTTCTTCGGCCACGACAACCCGCTCGGCCGGACGATCACCCTCTATCCGCGAACGCCTCGGGCCCTGCCGCCGATGGAAATCGTCGGCGTTGTCGGCGACGCGGTGTACACCTCGGTGCGCGATGCCGCCCCGCCGACCTGGTACATGCCCGTCGGTCAATTCGACACGCGCGCATGGCCGTTCACGGCGATCAGCCTCGTCGTGCGGTCGAAGACCGGATCGCCGACGCTCCTGACGAACAGCATCAACGCGGCAATCACCGGCGTGAATCCACAGCTGGCCCTGACCTTCCAGCCTCTCGCAGCTCAGGTCAACGCGGCCATCGCGCAGGAGCGGCTGATCGCGCTCGTCACCGCGTTCTTCGGCGCCCTCGCCTTGCTGCTCGCGGGGCTCGGCCTGTACGGCGTGGCAGCGTACACCGTCTCCCGGCGGCGGAATGAAATCGGCATTCGCATGGCGCTCGGCGCGAGGCCGGCGGCCGTGATTCGCCTCGTGCTCGCGCGAATGTCGGTGTTGGTCTGCATCGGCGCGACCCTCGGCGTAGCTGTCAGCCTCTGGGCCGCGAGGTTCGTCGCGGCCTTGGTCTACGGTGCCAGCCCGCGCGACCCGATCACGCTCGTCGGCGCGGTCACGATGCTGGCGGCGGCGGGCGCGCTGGCCAGCTGGCTTCCTGCGTGGCGCGCGGCGACAGTAGATCCCGCCTTGGTGTTGCGCGAAGGCTAACCGCGCAGAATCCCCAATCCTCAATCCTCAATCCTCAATGGTGGTGAGGCGTGTGGCATGATTCAACACTCAGAACACACAACTCATGACTTCGCTGACAGAAAGCGTAACCGGCGCAAATGGCAGCCACGACGCCGCGGACTCCAAGGCCGCGCGGCTTAAGGGCAAGAACATTCACGTTTCGCCGGCCGTACTGGATGCCGCTCGGAAGAGCGGCGACGAGCTGCTTCGGGACTTGGGCACCGCTGCCATCGGCCTGACCCAGGGCGAGGCCGAGAAGCGGACGCGCGCGGCAGGTCCCAATGAGGTCGCGCAGGAAAAGCCGCAAGGCTGGCCTGTTCGGCTTCTGAAGATCGTCCGCAACCCGCTGGTGATCTTGCTGGCCACCCTCTCGGCAGTTTCCTTTGCTACTGGTGACCCGCGCGCCGGCATCGTGATGGCCATGATGGTCGTGCTGAGTGTGGGACTCCGCTTCTGGCAGGAGGCGCGCGCCGACGCCGCGGCCGCGAAGCTCAAGGCCATGATCCACGTGACCGCCACGGTCGTCCGGGATGGCCAGCCACGCGAGATTGCGCTTCGCGACCTGGTGCCCGGGGACATCATCCAGCTGTCCGCGGGCGACATGATTCCCGGCGATGTGCGCGTGCTGTCCTCCAAAGACCTGTTCGTGAGCCAGGGCAGCCTCACCGGTGAATCTCTCCCAGTCGAGAAGGACCACGACCCGGAAGCTCAGACAGTCACCTCACCCACTGAGCTCAAGAACATCTGCTTCATGGGCACGAGCGTCCAGAGCGGCACCGCGACCGCAACGGTGGTCACAACCGGGCCCAATACGTACTTCGGCACGATGGCCAGCTCGATCACCGGCGAACGCGTGCAGACGAGCTTCGACCGCGGTCTCAACCGCTTCACGTGGCTGATGATCCAGCTGATGGCCGTGATGGTGCCCCTCGTCTTTCTCATCAACGGCTTCACGAAACATGATTGGAAGGGAGCTTTCTTCTTCGCAATCGCCGTCGCGGTGGGTCTCACCCCCGAGATGCTGCCCATGATCGTCTCAGTCTGCCTCTCCCAGGGCGCGCTCGCGATGAGCCGCAGGAAGGTCATCGTCAAGCGGATCAACTCGATTCAGAACTTCGGCGGCATGGACGTGTTGTGCACCGACAAAACAGGCACCCTGACCGAAGACCGCGTCGTCCTCATGCGGCATTGCAACGTCGCCGGGCGCGAGAGTGAGGACGTGCTTCTGGACGGTTACTTGATCAGCCATTTCCAGACCGGCCTCAAGAACCTGCTCGACCGGGCCATCCTCGAGAGCACTGACTTCCACGGGAAGGCACTTGTCGACCAATACAAGAAGCTCGACGAGATCCCATTCGATTTCACCCGGCGCATGATGTCGGTCCTGGTGCAGGACCCTACGGGCCAGTCGATCCTGCTCACCAAGGGCGCCCCGGAGGAGGTCTTCCGCCACTGCTCGCACTTTGAGCTGGACGGCAAGATCTCCCCGATGGATCCAGCCCTGGTCGTCGGGCTGAAGGAAGAGTACGAGAGTCTCAGCAACGATGGCTTCCGGGTGTTGGCGGTGGCCACGAAGAATCTGCCAGGGGAACAAATCTGCTCGAGACAAGACGAGCGCGGGCTCGTCCTCAGAGGATACGTCGCGTTCCTCGACCCGCCGAAGAAGACCGCCGCTCGGGCGCTCGAAGCGCTTCAGCAGCACGGAGTGGCGGTGAAGATTTTGACCGGAGACAACGACCTCATCAGCCGCAAGGTATGCAAGGACGTGGGCCTGCTCCCCGACCCGATGCTGATCGGCGGAGATGTGGAGAACATGTCCGACTCCGCTCTTGGGGAAGCCGCGGAGAAGACGACGCTGTTCGCCCGCCTCTCTCCTGCCCACAAGGAGCGCGTCATCCGTGCCCTCCGCGCCAAGGGCCATGTCGTCGGGTTCATGGGAGATGGGATCAACGACGCGCCGGCACTGCGGGCCGCCGACGTGGGGATCTCGGTGGACACGGCCACCGATATCGCCAAGGAGTCAGCGGATCTCATCTTGCTCGAGAAGGACCTCATGGTGCTCGAAGGCGGCGTGATCGAGGGCCGGAAGGTCTTCGCGAACATCCTCAAGTACATCCGGATGGGAGCGAGCTCCAACTTCGGGAATATGTTCAGCGTGCTGGGGGCGAGCGCCTTCCTTCCCTTCCTGCCCATGGCGCCAATCCAGGTGTTGACGAACAACCTCCTGTACGACTTCTCGCAGGTGCCGATCCCAGGGGACGCGGTGGACGAAGAACAAGTGGCCCGGCCACGGCCCTGGAACATCGAGGATATCAGGCGGTTCATCTTTTTCATCGGCCCCATCAGTTCGATCTTCGACTATACGACGTTCTTCGTCATGCTCTGGGTCTTCAAATGCTGGGACCCATCCCGCGCGCACCTATTTCAGACGGGCTGGTTCGTCGAGTCGCTGATG
>DASZFS010000274.1:0-4179 GCA_035939575.1 Vicinamibacterales bacterium
CGATCGTGCAGCAGTCGACGCCGCCAAAGCCGCGCTCGAGACGGCGGAATTGAATCTCGGCTTCACGCACGTAACGTCACTCATCGACGGCGTCGCAGCTATCGCAACGGCCCAGATCGGCGATCTGGTTGGGCCTGCGACACTCCTCACGACGGTCTAACAAATCGAACCGATCAAGGCCTACTTTCCGGTCAGCGAGCAGGAGTACTTCGCAATGGCCGACCGCATTGCGCGCGACCGGCAGCCGTGGGACCAGGGCTTCGGGCTCACATTGATCCTTGCCGGCGGCGTCACCCATGGGCAGAAGGGCGCGTTTCTCGCCGCCGATCGTGAAGTCGATCAAAAGACCGGCACGATTCGGCTCGCGGCGACCTTTGCCAATCCCGGGAACGTCTTACGCCCCGGTCAGTATGGACGCGTGCGTGCGGTCACGAAGACCGCGCATCACGCAGTGGTTGTCCCGGAGCGCGCCATTACAGAACTACAGGGCCAGTATCAGGTCCACATTGTGGGCCAGGACAACAAGATAGCCGTGCGGACTGTCACCGTAGGCGAACGCCTCAATGGCGAGTGGATAGTCACCAGCGGCCTGACGCCGGGTGAACGCGTCGCCGTCGACGGCGCCCAGTTTCTGAGCGACGGAACGACAGTGACCCCCAGAACGTTCACACCCTCGAAGCAGAGGTAGGCCCCCGTGGCGAAATTCTTCATCGACAGGCCGACCGTCGCGATCGTCATCTCCATCGTCACGGTGATCATCGGGGCGGTGGCGATGGCGAGGCTGCCTCTGGCGCAATTCCCCGACATCATCCCGCCTCAGATTCAGATCTCCACGACTTACACCGGAGCAGATGCGCTGACCAACGAGCAGTCGGTCGCGACGCCGCTCGAACAGCAGATCAACGGCGTCGACAACATGTTGTACGTGCAGTCGACAAACGCCAACGACGGCACGACTCAGGTGTTCGTCAATTTCGAGGTCGGCACGGATCCGAACACCGACCAGGTGCTCGTGCAGAACCGCGTGTCGCAGGCGCAGCCGAACCTGCCGCCCGACGTCAACCAGTTCGGCGTCACGATACGGAAGACGACCGGTTTTCCCATGATCGCCGTCGCGCTGTATTCACCCGGTCACACCTACGACGGAGTGTTCCTCGGCAACTACATCAACATCAACATCACCGACGCGCTGTTGCGCATTCCAGGCGTCGGTCAGGTCCAGCTGTTCGGCGCCCCTGACTATGCCATGCGCATCTGGGTGAAGCCCGATGTCCTCGCCAAGCTCGGGCTCACCGTCCCGGATCTCGCGAAGGCGATTCAGCAGCAGAGCACCGTCAATCCAGCCGGCCAGCTGGGGGCCGAGCCAGCACCCCCCGGCAAGGAGCTGACGTTCACGGTCCGCACCGACGGCCGGCTGGTGACTCCTGAGCAATTCGAATCGATCGTCGTCCGAGCGAATGCCGATGGCTCGATCGTTCGGCTGCGTGACGTCGCCCGCGCCGAGCTTGGCGGCGTGACGTACCAGACGCACGCCCGCGAGAACGGGCAGCCGGCGGCGGTGTTCGGGGTGTTTCAGACGCCGGGTTCGAACGGTCTCGCCGTTGCTCGTCAAATCAAGGACACGCTCGCGGGCTTGAAGCAACGCTTCCCTCACGATCTGGACTACGCGATCGCCCTCGACACCACACTGCCTGTCGTCGAAGGCATCCGGGAGATCGTGATCACGCTCGGCATCGCTCTCGCGCTGGTGCTGCTGGTCGTCTACGTGTTCCTGCAGAACTGGCGCGCGACACTTATCCCGATGATCGCGGTTCCCGTATCGCTCATCGGCACGTTCGCGATATTTCCCGCCCTTGGCTTCTCCATCAACACGCTCTCGCTGTTCGGGCTCGTCCTCGCGATCGGTCTCGTCGTTGACGACGCAATCGTGGTGGTCGAAGCCGTCGAAAAAAACATCGAGGAAGGGCTGACGCCCCGCGACGCCACAGCCAAAGCGATGGAGGCTGTATCCGGTCCGGTGATCAGCATCGCGCTGATTCTCGCGTCGGTCTTCGTGCCGGTCGGATTCATGAGCGGTGTCGAGGGGCAATTGAACAGGCAGTTCGCAATCACGATCGCGATCTCCGTGCTGATCTCGGCCTTCAACGCGCTCACGCTTTCCCCGGCGCTGTCGGCGCTGCTGCTTCGCCCGCGCACGGCTTCTCGCGGCGTCCTCGCGCGGTTCTTCGCGACATTCAACCGCTGGTTCGAACGTGGTACGCGCGGATACGTCCGCCTCAGCCAGGCGTTGATCCGGAAAGCCGTCGTGGCGATCGCGTTGTTGCTTGCCTTCGTCATGCTCGACGCAATGCTCGGAAGACGTCTGCCAACCAGCTTTCTTCCGGAGGAAGACTACGGCTACTTTCTACTCAACGTGCAGCTCCCGCCCGCGGCCTCGCTGGAACGCACCGATCGCGTTGCGCGAAAGATCGACGCGGTCCTGAGCGAGACCGAGGGGGTGGAATACACCACGACCGTGGTCGGGTTCAACCTGATCACACGGGTGAATGCGAGTTACAACGGGTTCTACTTCGTCTCGTTGAGACCCTGGGGAGAGCGCGATCGACCCGGCCTCGACGCGCGAGCCATCGTCGACCACGTCAACCGCCGGCTCTCCACCGAAGTGACCGAAGCCGCCGCCTTCGCGATGATGCCGCCCGCGGTCCCCGGACTCGGCAACGCCGGCGGGTTCTCGTTCTGGCTGCAGGACCGGAGCGGCGGCGACCTCGCGCTGCTCGACGAGAACACCCAGAAGTTTGTCGCTGCGGCGCGGAAGCGGCCCGAGCTCGCTGGCGTCGTGTCGCTGTTCAGCGCGTCGGAGCCCCAGATCTACGCCGATGTCGATCGCGACAAGGTACTCAAACAAGGTGTGGCGGTCGGGGACGTCTACCAGACGCTGCAGGCGTTCCTCGGCGGCCTCTATGTGAACCAGTTCAATCGCTTCGGAAGACAGTGGCGGGTGTTTCTGGAGGCCGATGGTGAGGCGCGGCGGAGCGCCGGCGACATCGACCGGTTCTACGTGCGGAACGACGATGGCCGTATGGTGCCGTTGTCCTCGTTCGTCACCACGCGCGAGACGCATGGACCGCAGTTCACGAACCGCTTCAATCTCTTTCGCGCGGCTCAAATAATCGGCGGCGCGGCGCCGGGGTTCAGCTCGGGGCAGGCGATGGCGGCGCTGGAACAGGTCGCGAAGGAGACACTGCCGCCCGGAATGGGCTATGACTGGGCCGACCTCTCGTACCAGGAGCGCAAAGAGTCTGGCAGCATCGTCGGCACCTTTGCCTTGTCGCTCGTGTTCGTGTTCCTGATCCTCGCGGCGTTGTACGAAAGCTGGTCGCTTCCGCTGTCGGTGCTCCTCTCGGTGCCCATCGCGGTCTTTGGCGCGTTCTTCGGCCTCTATCTGCGAAGGTACGACCTCGACGTGTACGCGCAGATCGGGCTCATCATGCTGATCGGCCTCGCGGCGAAGAACGCCATTCTGATCGTCGAGTTCGCCAAGGAGGAATACGAGAAGGGACGGCCGGTTGTCGACGCTGCCCTCGAGGGTGCGCGCCTGCGTCTGAGGCCGATTCTCATGACCTCGTTCGCGTTCATTCTCGGATGCGTGCCGCTGTGGGTGGCCAGTGGATCAGGCGCCGCCTCGCGACGCATTCTTGGTACGGTCGTGATATCCGGCATGCTCGCGGCGACGGCGATCGCGATCTTCGTCATTCCAGTGCTGTTCGTGCTCGTCGAGCGCGTGGCCGCCCGACGCGTCGAACGCCCCGCCAGCGCCCTGCAACACGCACCGACTGAAGGAGGCGCGTGATGCGCTGCGCGGGACTGGGGGGTCCGCTGCTGGCAGTTGCGCTGGTGCCGGCGGCTGCGTGTACGCTCGGGCCGGACTACAAACGTCCAGTGGTGAACGTGCCGAGCGAGTATCGGGGCGAGGCTCCGACGGCGGATCCTGTCGCGCGTGAACCGTCGCTTGGCGACCAGAAGTGGTGGCAGGTGTTTCAGGACGAGCAACTGCAGGAGCTTATCCGAACGGCGTTGAACCAGAATTTCGACCTCCGGATCGCCGTTGCACGCGTGCTCGAGTCGCAGGCGCTCGTCGGCATCGCCCGCGCTGACCAGTTCCCTCGTGTCGACGTACCC
>DASZFS010000275.1:0-1540 GCA_035939575.1 Vicinamibacterales bacterium
GATGTTGTGTTGCACCACCTCAAGGTTCGGCAGATCCAACTGTTCGAGGTAGCCGACGTCGACGTCGGTGGCCACCACGTGACCGGAAGGGCCGACCCGCTGAGCTAGCCAGACCGCCATCGACCCGCGGCCCGCACCGACTTCAAGGCAACGCCAGCCGGGCTGAACCATGTCCCGGCGCCGTCGTGATAGCGGGTCGAAGATCTGCTCGAGGAGCGCCAGCCGGGCGTCCTCGGCAACCTCGCGACCAGCAGCAGCGAGGCGATACCCGATATAAGGTTGCTGCGCCTGCCCGCTGGCGTGCTGATCAGCTCCAACCACGTGCCCTCCGGGTCGCGTCACCGTGAAGCTAGGTTCCGAACGCTAGATGCGGTGATCGTACGCGCTGCAGTTTGCTGTCATGGCGGTTTCAAAGCAGCGCGCGACCGGAGTCAGCCAGAGAGGGTCTCGTCCAGACTCGCCCGCAAGGGGGAAGAACGACTGTGAGCGAGTGCCACTGACGGTCGAAACCGGCAGCCATGTGGTTGATCAGCATTGCTCAGCTGACGGTGCGGGCGCACAATTGAGGTGTCCGTCTGAAACCTGGAGAGCTGCGATGAGCGAGCAACGGTACGACTTTTTCGGCGAGCTCTTCCAGCGGTACTTCAGACCCGCCATCGACGCATATCCGCGAATGGGCGGAGCACTCGTCGACAGGTTACTCACGCTGACTGACGACGTCCCCGATAGATTGGCACAAACCCGTTGCGCCGCAACGGCATGGGCCAAAGCCGAGACCCCGAACGCCAGGATCACCTCGGAACTGTTCGTGATCACCCAACACGGACTGATGTATGCCGCCGGGTTGAACGAGTCGCGCCGGGCGCTGTATTACCTCTCCACGCCGCCCCCATTGTTCGATCCGTTCGTCGATCAGGTCGACACCGCCGAACTGCGTGAGGGCACGGTAGTCGTGGTGGACAGCCGGTTCGGCCGCGACCTCGCATCCGCGCATCCGATGGACGCCGCGCTGCGCCGGATTCTCGATGAGCACCTGGCGCTGCGGGTGGATCTGCCCGCGTAGCTATTTCTTCGCCGCGGTCTTGTTGGCGGCGCCAACGGCGCGGTCCGCCGTGGGAAGGGGCGAAATCCTGGGCGCGCACTCGATCGGACGTGAGGAAGGGGCGGTGGTGGCGGCTGAAACGCAGTCGCTGTACGAGCGGCTGGGAGGCGTGTACGCCATCGCCGTCGTCGTCGACGACTTCATCGATCGGATCATGGTCGACCCGCGGTTGAACGCGAACCCGCGAGTCGACGAGGCGCACCACCGCGTCTCGGCCCAGGGTTTCAAGTACTACGTCACCGAGCAGGTTTGCTGGGCGGCGGGCGGCCCGCAGACCTACTCGGGGCGCACGATGTTAGACGCGCACCGCGAGCTGCTCATCTCCGGCGCGGAGTGGGATGCGTTCATGGACGACTTCCACCAGACCCTCGCGAAGTTCGGCGTGCCCGAGCGCGAGCGCGGCGAGCTCGACGCGATCGTCGAGAGCACGAAGGACGA
>DASZFS010000276.1:0-44249 GCA_035939575.1 Vicinamibacterales bacterium
GCCCTCGAGCCGTTGACGACGTTCACAGCCAGTGCAATCTTGATCTTTGGGCGAGGCAACTGCACGCGGCCATGAGTCTTCAGGCCGGTTCACGGGTCGCCTGTGCTGGAGGCGCTAGCGTCCGTCAACGGAGAAGACGAGGAGCACGTTGCCGCGCATGCCACCCCACGTGCCGTAGCCGGACGTCGTCACGACGGCGCCGTTCGCAATCGCCGGCCCGCCGACGTCAATCGACCCGCCGCGCGCGGCGACGCCGTTGACCGTCGTGAACTCGCGCGCGGTGTCGAAATCCCACAGCACGCGACCGTCGCCCGCCGCATACGCACGGAAGTGGCCGTCGATCGAGCCCGCGAACACCGCCCCTGGGATCACCGCAGACGGCGCCGACAAGGCCGGACTGCAGGACGGCCGATCGGCGCACGCGCTTGGGCGCGCAGTCCATGCCGTTGATCCGTCAGCGATCCGAAGCGCAAACAACCCGCCGCCGACTTTCGCGTCGAGCCCGCCGCGGCCCCGCTGCACCGGGTCTGCGAACGTGATGTCCGACAGCGGCACGTAGACGCGCTCGCCGTCGCTCGACGATCCCCACTCGATGCCTCCCAGCTCCCCACCCCGGCCGATCGGACGCTCCCAGAGCGTGCGGCCCTGCTGGTCGGGGTCGAAGGCATGCACGACCCCGGACTTCTGCCCCGCAATCAGCGCCCGCCGGCCGTTCGGCAGCGCGAGAAGAATCGCCGATTGACCGAAGTCGTGATCGGGGCCGGCCCGCTCGGGGCAGTTGGTCCCGTCGGCGCTGCCGCACGCCATGTTGAACGCGTCGCCCCGCGTGACCTGGTGGACCCATTTGATCGCGCCGCTGTCCAGGTCCAGCGCGACGATCGCATCCGACATCGGCGCAGCCGGCTGTGAGTAGCTGTCGCCGGTGGCGACGTAGATCGATTTGGTCAGTGGGTCAATCGTCGGCGCCGACCAGAGTGCCGCACCGGAAGGCCCCCACCTCGCCGTCCCTCGAGCGTTGGCGCCCTGCGGCGCCGCCTTCTCTTTGACCAGAAACGTCTGCCACACGCTCTCGCCGGTTGAGGCGTCCAGCACGACCAGGCTTCCCCGGAACGTGCAGCACTCATAGCCGGCCTGCGCGCCGACACCCTCCTCGGCCGACGACACCGGAATGTACAGCCGCCCCCTGTAGAGCACCGGCGATCCGCTGATGCGCGCGGCGCGATGATCGTCGACGCGGCGCTTCCATTTCAGCGCACCCGTCACCGCGTCAAGGCTGTAAACGGTCGCCCTTAGATCGACGACGAACGCCGACGGCTCCGCGTCGCCCTCTTTCGACGGCCCCACGGCAATCGCCGCGCGCACGCCGCCGTCGGCCTTGAACGTCCACGCCACGCAGCCGTCACCCAGGCCCAGCGCATAGACACGGCCAGACCCGCTGCCCACCAGGACGCGATCGCCGGCTATCGTCGGGTTGGCGGCCGCGTTCGACTCCCCCTCGAACCCGAACGCCCATCTCAACTTCAGCGCCGGAACGGCGGCAGCGGTCAGGCCGGGCGCGCGCTGGAAGCGCTCGTTCGCCAGCGTCACGCCCCAGGCCGTCCAGTCGCCCGCCCGCACGGCGGCCGGACGCGCTTCGCACCGGCGTATGGTCGGGGTGTCCGCGGCGGTGCCGACGGCGGAGAGATACGCAGCGAGCGCCGCCCGCTCCGCCGCCGTGAGTCCCTCTCCCTGTACGCGCATCAGCCCGGTGTCGAGGGCGGACACGATGCGCTCGCGCGAGAGCGCGCTCAGGACCTGCCTCGACGGCGCGCGCACGCCGCCCTCATGACACTCCGCGCAATGCTGCGCGTAGAGGGCGGCGCCATCCTGCGCGTTCGCGTGCCCCGCGAACGCCGACAGCACCACCGCAATGGTGCTCGGCCGCAGGATCATCGGGCGGCGGAATCGCGTGGCGCAGTTGGCTCGGCGGGCGCCGCGATCATGTCGGGAGCGCTGCGACCCCCGCGATGCCGGAAACGGGTAATCGCGATGCCGATGAACGCCGAGGCGAGATACGAATACGCCATCACGACGAGAACCGCGCGCGGATGGGCCCAGATGGCGACAATGCCCGCCGCGATGAGGATCAGCACCGAGTACGGCCGGCGGCTCTGGAGGTCGAATGTCTTGAAGCTGCGGAACCGGATTGTGCTCACCATCAGCGCGGCGGGCACCAGCACGAGCGCGAGCGCCGGCAGCGCCGCCCTGTAGTCCACCAGACCCGACGGGTAGGCATAGACCGTGGCCGCGAGGACGCCGGCCGCGGGCGGGCTCGGCATGCCGACGAAGTAGCGCTTGTCGAGGCCGGTGCCGGTCTGGATGTTGAACCGCGCCAGGCGCATGGCCGCCGCGCTGACGAACAGGAAGCCGGCGGCCAATCCGAGCCGCCCGAGCGCCGAGAGGCCCCACGCGTAGGTCAGGATGGCCGGCGCCAGGCCGAACGAGATGACGTCTGCCAGCGAATCGAACTCGACGCCGAAATCGCTCTCGCTCCCCGTCATGCGCGCGATCCGCCCGTCGAGGGAATCGAGCACGAAGGCGAACCCGATGAACGGCGCCGCCGCCTCGTAGTCGCCCCGGAGCGCGTAGACGATGCAGATGTACCCGCAGAACATGTTGCCCAGCGTGAAGAGGCTCGGCAGGAGGTACACACCTCGACGGAATCGCGGGCGCGGCGGCTCGCTCGCGCGTCGCAGGAACCGGAGGCGGGGACCCGGGGTGTCCGCCACGAGGGTCAGTGTAGCATCCCGATCACCGTCTCGCCGCCCCGCACCATGTCGCCAACCTCGACCAGGATAGTGGCGGTCCGCGGCAGAAAGACGTCCATCCGGGATCCGAATTTCATGATGCCGAATCGATCGCCGGCGCGCACGACCGCGCCGACCTGCACCCGGCAGACGACGCGCCGTGCCAGCAGGCCGACGATCTGCCGCGCGACGACGGTCTGCCCATCGTGGTCGATCCAGATCTCGCTGCGCTCGTTGGTCGAGCCGGCCTCGTGCCGGTACGCGGGGAGGAACCGCCCGGCCGTGTACGTCACACGGGTCACGCGGCCCGCCGCCGGAATACGGTTCACGTGGACGTCCATCGGGGAGAGAAAAATGCTGACCTGCTGCCACTCACCCGGAGGAGCGGCCTCAGCGATTGCCGGGCCCGCGACCAGGACGCGTCCGTCGGCCGGCGAGAGGATCTGGTGGGCGCCTCCGGGCGCGACGCGCTCCGGATCGCGGAAGAAGAAGGCAAAGAACCCACCGAGCGCCACGAACGGGATCGCGAAGACCCAGCCGATCGCAGCGCCCGAGATGAGCGCGAGAGCGAGCGCACCGCCGATGAACGGCAGACCCGCGGAATCGAGGCGCAATCAGCCGCGCGCCCGATCCGGATCGTGGCGATGCCGCCGCAAGATGTCTTCCATCCGGTCTTTGAGCTGGAGTTTGCGCTTCTTGAGGGTAACTTCTTCGACCTGCTCGGGTTCTGAGAGGTAGTGTTTCTCGGTGAGCTGGTGCAGTCGACCTTCGAGTTCGTGGTGCTGCTCGGCCAGATTGTGGAACTCCTCATCCGTCCTCAGCAGCAACTCCTTCAGATCGGACGTCTCAGCGTTCATACGCCACCTCCTAGGACATCGACGGAGCCGAACGTACCACAAGGTTCACGGGGTTTCAAGGCCGTCCCGCCACAGGATGAGCGCGTCCTCGGTGGGGTTCGAGTAGTAATCACGCCGCACACCCGCGATCGAGAATCCAAACCGCTCGTACAGCAGGCGGGCGCCCTCGTTGGACTGGCGCACCTCGAGGGTCGCCCGCCGCGCGCCGAGGCTCGCGCCTTCCCGCAGGACGCGAGCGAGGAGCGCCGACGCCACGCCCTCACGGCGCACGTCGGGCAGGACCGCGAGGTTGTTGATGTGGAGCTCGTCGAGCACGCGCCAGAACGAGCAGAAGCCGACCACTCGTCCCCGCGCGTCGGCCGCGATATAGCAGTACGAGACCCCGCGGTTCTCCAGCTCGGAGAGGTACATCTCCCGCGTCCACGGATTGGTGAACGAGGCTTCCTCCACCGCCAGCACGTCGTCAATTTGATCCGGGGATGTCAGCGGATCGATTCGCCAGGGCATGCTCTCGTGCCAACTCCGCGTCGGGGCGACGCACGTACAAGGGCTGAACGTCCGCAGCCGTGACCACCTCTCCTCGTCGCACGCGCTCGAGGGCCAGAAGCCCGATGACCCCGGCCAACGGCGGCGTGCCGCTAATCGTCGCGCCGGGCGCCATTCGGCTGATGATCTCCTCGTAAAGCCGGGCTCCGTCGCCAACGAACACGGACGGGACGATGCCGGAGCGGCGCCACCGGTCGAGCGCGGCCGCCGGGTCCCCAACGGTCGCGCCCTCCGCCTCCGTGAGACCCACGATCTCCTTCTCTCTTAGACGCGCCGTGGTCTTCACACGCCCGGCGCCGGCTTGACGCGCGCCGGCGTGCGCCGCCGGACCGCGCTCGACCTCGAACAGCGCCGCGAACACCTCGCGTCGATGCGCGTCTATCCAGACGCCGACCCGCCGGCCGGCTCCGAGCTGCCGCGCGGCGAGGTGCCCCATCGCAACGAGCGCCGGGACGCCCACGATCGGCCGGCCTACCACCAGCGCCAGCCCCTGCATCGTCGCGATCCCGACGCGGAGGCCGGTGAACGAACCTGGGCCCGACGCGACCGCGAACAGATCGATGTCGCGCCACGACAGGCCGTTTGCGTCGAGCAGGACCGAAAGCTCGGACGGCAGACGCTCGGCGTGCGAGCGCGACGGATCGCCGGGTCGCTCGTCGGCGACACGTACCTCCCCGTCCGGCTCTTCTCCCACGACGAGCGCCGCGCTCCCCGCGCGCGTCGTCGTGTCCAGCGCTAGTACCCGCATGTCGGCCCGCCTTCAGCACTCGATGGTCTGGACTAGACTTTAAGCATATGTCAGCGACGGCGACGCCCGCGATGCGTCAGTACCTCGACGCCAAGCAGCAGCATCCCGACGCCATTCTGCTCTTCCGCATGGGTGACTTCTACGAGATGTTCTACGAGGACGCGTTGGTGGCCGCCCGCGCGCTCGAGCTGACGCTGACGTCCCGGTCGAAGGATGTCAATGGCGGCGGCATCCCGATGTGCGGCGTGCCGTTTCACGCGATCGACGGCTATATCGCCCGGCTTGTGAAGAAGGGCTTTCGAGTCGCCATCTGCGATCAGGTGGAGGATCCGCGCAAGGCCAAGGGCATCGTCAAGCGCGAGGTCGTCCGCGTCGTGTCGCCCGGTACGCTGACAGACGCCGCCTATCTGGACGCGCGCGAGCCGGCATTCATCATGGCGGTCGCGCCGGGCGGACCGCGAAGGCTGCAGTCGGTCATTGGCGCCGCGCTGCTCGACCTCTCGACTGGAGAGTTCAGCGCGGCCGAGTACGCCGGCCCGGACGGTCTGCAGGCGCTTGTCGATGAGATCGCGGTCCTCAAGCCGCGGGAAATCGTCGTCCCGGGCCGGGACACAACAACACCGGGGGGAAGTGGCCCCCGGAGTACACCGGGGGGACGGGGCCCCCGGCGTGAAGAAGCCGGGAGGGGCCCCCGGAGTGAAGACGCCGCCGAGTCGGACGTGCCCGGGCCGATCGCGGCCGCGGGCGTTCCCACGACCTCGATTGACGCGTGGGTCTTCGACGTCGAGTCGGCACGCCGCACGCTCGTGGAGCAGTTCCGCTCGCGCGGCCTCGAAGGCTTCGGGGTGGACGGGCACCCGGCCGCCATCTCGGCCGCCGGCGCCTTGCTCCATCATTTGCGCGCGACCCAGAAGGTGGACCTGGCACACGTCCGAGGTGTGACGTTCCGCCAGCGCGCGGACGCGCTCCTCATCGATCCAACAACGTTGAAACACCTGGAGATCGTCCAGGGAGCGGAGGGCGGTCGCGACGGATCGCTGCTCGACGAGCTGGATCGCACGATCACATCCGTCGGCAGCCGCCTGCTTCGCGCGTGGCTGCTCCGCCCGCTCGTCACAATCGAGCCCATCCGCGATCGGCTCGACGCCGTCGAGGAGCTTGCCTTCAGGACGACCGAGCGGGGCAAGTTCCGCGAGACCATCAAATCGGTCCAGGATCTGGAGCGGCTGGTCGCGCGCGCCGCGTTAGGGACCGCCGGCCCCCGGGACCTCGTCGGTCTCCGGCATTCGCTCGCCGTCGTCCCGCGCGTGCGCGCGGGGTTGTCCGAGCTGCGCGCACCGCTCGTGCGATCGCTCGTCGCCGGTCTCGACGATCTTGTCGACGTGCGAGAACGGATCGAGTCGACGCTCGTTGACGAGCCAGGCGCGCTGGCCCGCGACGGCGGATTCACACGCGATGGCCTCGACCCCGAGCTCGACGAGCTGCGCGCCATCAGCCGATCGGGGCGCCAGGTCATCGCCGAGATGGAGGCGCACGAGCGGGCGCGGACCGGCATCGCGTCGTTGAAGGTCCGCTACAACCGCGTCTTCGGGTATTACATCGAGATCTCCAAGTCGAACCTCCACGCCGTGCCGCCCGACTATCACCGCAAACAGACGATCGCGGGCGGCGAGCGCTTCATCACGCCGGCGCTCAAGAGCTATGAGGAGAAGGTGCTCGGCGCCGACGAGCGGATCCTCGAGAAGGAGCTGGAGATCTTCGAGCGCCTCCGCGCAGCCGTCGCGGCCGAAGCGCCGCGCGTCCAGGCGACGGCGCGCGCGCTGGCGGCGCTCGACGTCCTCGCCGCGCTGGCCGAAGGGGCGGCGTTGAACAACTACATCAAGCCCCACGTGCACGACGGCGACGAGATGCTGGTCACCGACGCGCGGCACCCCGTCGTCGAGCGGCGCACGCCCGCCTCGGCCGGGGCGCCCGGAGCGTTCGTCCCGAACGATGTCATCCTCAACGGCAGCAGCCACCAGCTCGTCATCCTGACCGGGCCGAACATGGGCGGCAAGTCGACCTACCTGCGGCAGACCGCGCTGCTGTGCGTGCTCGCGCAGGCGGGGTCGTTCGTGCCGGCGCGCGAGGCGAAGCTGGCGCTCGTTGATCGGATCTTCGCGCGCGTCGGCGCCTCCGACAACATCGCGCGAGGTCAATCGACGTTCATGGTCGAGATGCAGGAGACCGCGCACATCCTGAACGCCGCCACCGAGCGGAGCCTCGTCGTCCTCGACGAAATCGGGCGCGGCACCGCGACGTTCGACGGCCTCAGCATCGCCTGGGCTGTGGCGGAGTTCCTGGCGACGCACGCACGCGTACGGCCGAAGACCCTGTTCGCGACCCACTATCACGAGTTGACTGATCTGGCCGACGCCACGCCCGGCGTCGTCAACTATCACGTCGCGGCGCGCGAGTGGAAGGACGACATCATCTTTCTTCGCAAGATTGTCGCTGGGCGCTCCGATCGCAGCTACGGCATCCAGGTCGCGCGCCTGGCCGGTCTCCCTCCGTCGGTGATCGCGCGCGCGAGGGAGATCCTCGCGGCGCTCGAGCGCGACGAGCTGACGCGCGGCGGGCGGCCGTCCTTGAGCGGCACGCCGACCGAGCCGCAGCGGCAGCTGGGGCTCTTCCAGTCGTCGGCTCCACCAGACGATCGGTTGCGCGAGAGACTGGCGGACGTGGACGTCGACCGTTTGACGCCGCTCGAGGCGCTGACCCTCCTGGCCGAGCTCAAACGGGCGCTATGAGACGGACGTCCGATCGGATCGCGCTGACGGTCGAGCTGGCGATTGTTCTCTGCTCCACGGCCTGCGTTCCTCGGCCCGGCGGGGACAATGCGATCGCCGAGAACCCGAACGTCCTCGTTGTCGGCGTGACGAGCGGCCCGAACAACCTCGATCCGCGCGTTGGCACGGACGATGTGTCGGGGAAAGCGGCCCAGCTGATCTTCAACAACCTCATGACGCTCGACGAACGGCTTCGCGTCGTCCCGGACCTGGCGGCGCGTCTCGAGCAGCTCGACCCGACTACGTACGTCGTGTCGCTCAAGCAGGGCGTCAAGTTTCACGACGGGCACGAGCTGACCTCGGCCGATGTTGTGTACACGTTCCGGAGCCTGCTCGATCCGGCGATGGTTTCGCCGCGCAAGGGGGCGTTCCGGATGGTCAAGTCGGTCGAGGCACGCGGGCGGTATACGGTCGCGTTCACGCTCAGCGAGCCGTTTGCCTCGTTTCCCGTCAACCTCGTCATCCCCATCGTGCCGGACGGCGCGGGGCCCGCGTTTCGCGATCACCCCGTGGGAACGGGGCCGTACCGGTACGTGAACTACACCTCGGATGATCGCATCGACCTCGCGTCCTTCGACGGCTACTTCGGCGGCCGCCCGAGAAACGATGGCGTCGTCCTGAAAGTCGTCCCCGACGACATCATGCGGGGCCTCGAGCTGCGCAAGGGCACCATCGATGTGGTCGTCAACGATCTCGCGCCCGACATCGTGCATCAGCTCGGACAAGACCCGAGGTTGCAGCTCGTGGAATCCCCCGGTACCGACTACCAGTACATCGGCGTCAACATGCGTGACGCGGCCCTGCGCGACGTTCGCGTGCGTCAGGCTCTTGCGTACGCCATCGACCGGCAGGCGATCGTCGATTACTTGCGCCGGGGCCTGGCGACCCCCGCGGACGGCCTGCTCCCGAGCGTGTCGTGGGCGTTCGAGCCAGGCGTTGAGACCTACGCCTACAACCCTTCGAAGGCGCGGGCGTTGCTCGACGCGGCGGGCTACCCCGACCGGGGCAACGGCCCGCGGCTCCGGTTGTCGCTCAAGGTCTCGAACAGTGAGTTCAATCGCCTTCAGTCGTCGGTCATCCAGCAGGACCTCCGCGCGGTCGGCATTGCCCTCGACGTGCGGACCTACGAGTTCGCCACGCTTTACGCGGACGTTCTGAGAGGCAACTTTCAGCTGTTCACGCTCCAGTGGGTCGGCGGCGCAGTTGCCGACCCGGACATTCTCCGCCGGGTCTTCCATTCTGCGCAGACGCCGCCCGCTGGCTTCAATCGCGGCTTCTTCAGCGATCCCCGCGTGGATCGGCTGCTCGACGCCGCCGCGTCGATGACCCCCGACGAGTCCCGCCGCGCGCTTTACGCGGACGTGCAGCGCCTGATCGCCGAGGAGCAGCCGTACATCTCGCTGTGGTGTAAGACCAACGTCGCCGTCGCGCAGCGCACGCTGACCGGCTTTCGCATCCTGCCGACCGCCGAGTTCACCTTTCTGAAAGATGTCGCGCGTACGCCGCCTGACGATCGCCCTCGTCGCTAGCCTGTCGGCCGCGACTCTCGCGACGCGGCCGGCCTCGGCCGCGACGCGCTTCGATCCGGCGCTCCGCTTCCGGGTGCTGAAGACGCCCCATTTTCGGATCTACTTTCACCAGAACGCCGGCCGGCTCGCCACGCGGTTGGCCGCGATCGCCGAGGAGACGTGGCTGGCGCTCAGGCAGCCGCTGGGCGTGCGTCCGCCGCTCCTGACTCACGTGGTCCTCGCGGACCAGACCGAGCTGGCAAATGGCTACGCCACGCCGCTCCCCTACGACACCGTCGTCATCTACCCCACGGTACCGCCAGGATCGGAATTCGACACGGATGACTGGCTGCGCTTGGCGTTCACACACGAGTTCACCCATATCGTGCATCTCGACCGATCCGAGAGCTGGGCGCGAATCGTGCGGCGCGTGTTCGGTCGGACGTCCATCGCGTTTCCAAATCTGTTTCTGCCGACGTGGCAGATCGAGGGGCTCGCCACGTATCAGGAGAGCGTGATGACGGGCGAGGGCCGGTTGCACGCGGGAGACTTTCAAGCCATCGTCGAGGAAGCCGCGCGCCACCGGACGCTCGAGCCTCTGGACCGTGTCAATGGCGGCCTCACCGACTGGCCGGCTGGACAGGCGCCGTACGCGTACGGATCGAGATTTCACGAGTACCTGGCGGATCGTTTCGGCGTGGAAACGCTGGCGGCGCTGGCCGACCGAACGGCGCGCCGCGTGCCGTACCTGGCGCCAGGGGCCTTTTCCGCGGTGTTCGGAGAGTCCCTGAACGAACTCTGGCGCGATTTTCAGGCGGCGCTTGTCGCGGAGGTGGGTGACCCGATGTTCGATGCGGGCGCCACGCGGCTCACGCGGCAGGGCTTTGTCGTCGCCGCGCCACGGTTCGATGGCGTCGGGATCATTTACGCCGCGCAGACGCCTGACGGTTTCCCGGGCCTGAATCAGATTCCTGCCAACGGTGGCGCGCCGGCCACGATCGCCACCCGGTACTACGGATCGACAACGGCGGTCGGCGCGAAGACCATCTTCTTCGATCAGCTCGAGGTACGGCGAAACGTGGCGGTATCTGGCGATCTGTACGCGCTCTCTCGCCAGACGGGACGCGTGAAGCAGTTGACGAGCGGCGCACGCGTGCACGATCCGGATCTGTCACCGGACGGAGCCACGCTCGTCGCGGTGCAGGAACGGGCCGGCGCGCGCGATCTGGTGCTGATCTCGGGTCTCGAACAACGGACGCCGCGAATCGCCACGCTGGTCGCCGAGGCCGACACGCAGTTCAACGCGCCGAGGTGGTCGCCCGACGGCCGGCACGTGGCCGTCGAACGGCATCGCCTCGGCGTGGCCCCTGAAATCGTCATCGTCGACGTGGCCACTCGCGACATCAGAATCGTCGCGGCGGCGGAACGCACCCGTATGGTCACCCCGGCGTGGCGGCCTGACGGGCGTGCCATCGTGGCAGCCGTCGCGCCCGAAGATCGGCCGTTCAACGTATTCGAGCTCGACCTCGAGGACCCGCCGACCCTGCGCCAGTTGACGCACTCGAGCGGCGGCGCCACGTGGCCGGAAGTGTCGCCCGATGGCAAAACGCTCGTCTTCGTCGGCTACACGCCGGATGGCCAAGATCTCTTCTCGCTGCCATATCCGACCGATGCGCCCGAGATGTCGATCGGTCCCGGCTCTCCCGCTTCGCAGGCGGTGACCCCGGCGAACGGTCGCGTCGTAGCCTTGGCGGAGGCGGAATTGGCCGCCGCCCCTTCATACTCACCTCTTCCGACGCTGAGGCCAACGTCCTGGTCGCCGCTTGTCACATGGGATAGCACCCAGGTGCGGGTCGGCGCCGCGGTTGCCGGTATCGACGTCCTGGGCTACCACGCGTACGCGGCCTCCGCGACGTGGCTGGCCGCCTCACCGTCCGCCGCCGCACTCCTGACATCCAACCGAACGCCCGACTGGTCGATCTCCTACGCATACGACCGGTGGCGGCCGACTCTCGTCCTGGCCGCGTCGACCGCTACATCGTTTTTCGCAGGCCCTGCTACCGAAGCGGGCACCCCGTCCACAGCGACCGATCAACAGCGCCAGGTGCTGGCCGGGGTGATTGTGCCATTCGTTCACGCGCGGGCGTCCCATGCGGCGGCCCTGGAGTTCTTTCGCGGGACCGACGACTACACATTCGCCGATCGCACGCTGACGAGCAACCGCGCGGCAATTCGTGGCGCGTGGGAAACAACGACCGCACGAACCTACGGGTACTCGATCAGTCCCGAGGACGGCATCGCCATCGGCGCCACCGCCGAGCTCGTCCGGGCATCTCTGGGCGCATCCGCGGACGCGACAACGGCGACGGCCGACGCGCGGGCCTACCTGCCTGGGTTCGCGCGCCACCACGTCCTCGCCGCGCGCGCGGGCTTCGGCGTCTCCTCAGGCGATTCAACCGTGGGCCGGACGTTTCTTCTCGGTGGCGCGTTCTCCAACCCCGCCGTCGCCGATTTCGGCAGCAGCGCGATCAGTCTCCTGCGCGGGTTCCCGGCGGCCAGCTTCGCCGGAAGCCACGTCGCGCTCGTCAATCTCGAGTACCGCCTGCCGCTGGCCCGGCCCCAGCGCGGCGTTGGTGCGTGGCCGCTCCTGCTGCACACCGTGCACGCCGCGGCGTTCGCAGACGCGGGTCACGCGTGGACGCGCGACTTCGACATCCGCGCTGTGAAGACGTCGTTCGGCGCGGAGCTCTCCGCCAACATCGTCGCCGGTTTCTACTACCCGTTCACGCTCAGCGCCGGCGTCGCGCAGCGTCACGACGGCGCGGGAACGATTCCCGACGGCGCGGCTGCCTACTTCCGCGTCGGAAAATCGTTCTGATGTGATTTAATTGTTTCATCGCCCCCATGCACCCGCCATCCGAGCCGTTCACCATCGGCCTGATCCAGGATCGCGCGACTGACGACCGCGCCGCGAATCTCGCCGCGGCCGAGCGGCAGGTGCGTGAGGCCGCTCGGCTTGGGGCGCAGATCGTGTGTCTGAAGGAGCTCTTCAACGCGCCGTACTTCTGCAAGTCGCAGCAATCGGATCGGTTCGATCTCGCGGAGCCCGTGCCCGGGCCGGCAACCGAGGCGATGCAGCGCCTGGCGCGCGACCTGGCGGTCGTGATCATCGTCCCGGTCTTCGAGCGTCAGGCCGCGGGCGTCTATCGGAACTCCGCGGTGGTCATCGACGCCGACGGCTGCATGCTGGGCGCGTACCGCAAGATGCACATCCCGGACGATCCGCTGTTCAACGAGAAGTACTACTTCACGCCTGGGGACACGCCAGGATTCCGGATTTGGAAGACGCGCTACGCGACGATCGGCGTCCTGATCTGCTGGGACCAGTGGTACCCGGAGGCCGCGCGGATTACCGCGCTCCTCGGCGCGCAGGTGATCTTCTATCCAACGGCCATCGGCTGGCATCCGTCCGAGCAGCAGGAGTGGGGCGCGGCACAGGTCGACGCGTGGCGCACGATTCAGCGGGGGCACGCGATCGCCAACGGCGTGTACGTGGCCGCCCCCAACCGCGTCGGCCACGAGGACGAGCCCGGAACCGATGGCATCACGTTCTTCGGGCGCTCCTTCGTCGTCGATCCGTTCGGGCGCTACGTCGCCGAGGCCGGTGAAGGCGAGGAGATCCTGATCGCGCGGTGCGATCCCGCGCTCATCGAGACCGTGCGCCGCAACTGGCCTTTTCTTCGCGATCGGCGGATCGACGCCTACGGACCGATCCTGCAGCGCTACATCGGCGAATGATCGGCGCTCCGCCTCCCCACCGCTGGCGGATGCCGGCCGAGTGGGAGCCCCACCGCGCGACCTGGATTTCCTGGCCGCACCTCGAGGCGGACTGGCCCGGCAAGCTGGCCCCAATCCCATGGGTATACGGCGAGATCGCGCGTGTGCTCGCCGAATTCGAGCGCGTCGAGATCCTTTGTCACTCCGAGGACGTGCGCGAGAGCGCGTGGGCCGTCCTTGACGCTCACGGCGTCAGCCGGGACCGCGTAGCGCTCCATCTCGTGCCGACGGATCGGACCTGGCTGCGCGACAGCGCGCCAACCGGCGTCGTGGACCCGGCCGGTTCGGTGTCGCTCCTCAACTGGGCGTTCAATGGCTGGGCAAAGTACCCGAACTTCTCGCAGGACGCGGAGCTGGGACGCGCGATCGCCGCGCTGAGCCAACGGCCGCGGCTCGAGCCGGAGCGGGCGGACGGACGCGGCCGAATCGTCCTCGAGGGTGGAGGCATCGACGTCAATGGCGCCGGCCTGCTGCTCGTCACGGAGGAATGGCTGTTGAGCGACGTCCAGGTCCGCAATCCGGGCCTGACACGGCGGGACTACGAGACGATTTTCAGAGACTGGCTCGGCATCAGGCGAACCATCTGGCTCGGGGAGGGCTGCGTCGGTGACGACACGCACGGGCACGTGGACGACGTCTCCCGCTTCGTCGCGCCCGACACGGTCGTCGTCGCCGTGGAGAACGACCCCTCCGACGACAACCACGCGCGATCGCTCGACAACCTGCGACGCCTCGAGCTCGCGGCGCGCGATGTCGAGGTCGGCCCGTTGCGCGTGGTGACGCTGCCCTTCCCCCGCCGCGTCGTGATGGCTGGCGAACGGCTACCGGCAAGCTACGCCAATTTTTACATCGCAAACGGCGTCGTGATCGTACCGACGTTCAACGATGCGAGCGACCGCGTGGCGCTGAACACCCTCGCGGACCTGATGCCCCGGCACCAGGTCATCGGGCTGCACGCGGTCGACTTGGTGTGGGGACTGGGGACGCTCCACTGCTTGACGCAACAGGAGCCAGCATCAGTAGCCACCAACCACTAGAACTAGAAGCCTCGGCAGAAGCGACGCTAATGGGTCAGAAGGGGCTGGAGACTCATGGTCGCGTGCAGTTGCCTACGCCCTCGAGTTCTGAAGATCTTTGCAACCCTGACAATCGTGGACAATCTTGGAAATCTTGATCTTCGGGGCGAGGCAACTGCACCCGACCATGAGTCTTCGGCCCCCTCAGACACTCCAGCCCCATTCTGAGCTGCGAGCTACGTCTTCTTCAGGTTGTCCAGTTCCCTCTTCGCATCGGCGTTGAACGGCGAATCAGGGAACTCTTCGACCAGCCGGTTGAAGGTCTGCTGCGCCTCAGTGCGCTTGCCGGCGTCGAGGTATGCGCGCCCAAGCTGCATCAAGATGCCGTCGATCGGCAGCGTGCCCTCCTTGTGCTGCGAGAGGTCCTGGTACGTCCTGATGGCCTGATCGAACTGCCCGGCACGAGCCTGCGCCTCAGCCAGGCCGAGCCGCGCCATCTGACCGTAGATGCCGCGGCCGTCCCGATCAACCACCTGCTGGTACGCAGCCACAGCCAACGTCGGGTTGCCGAGCGCGACCAACGTCGCGCCCTCCTGATAGCGCGCGTACAGGCCGGCGTCGGTCGAGGGATACGCGTCGGCGGCGATCTTCAGCTTCGTCAGCGCTGCCTGCGCCCGCTCGCGCTCCGTCGCGAACCGCAGTCCCTGTTGCGGCTGGCCGGGGGCGGGTGGCGGACTGATCGGCGCTTCCAGGACCACGACCGCGTCCGCGAGCAGCGCGTGCGCCTGGCTCTGGACGTGCTCGCGCCACGCGATATAGCCAATCGCCACAGCGCCTACGACCACGGCGATGCCGACCAGCATCGTCGTCTCGCGCTTGCGTCCCTCGTACACCTCGCGCGCCTGCCGGGCGAGATTCTGGAGCTCGTTTTCCTTCAGATGCTGCCGTTCGACTCGTTTCATGACTCCAGCCAGCGATCCCCGTTGTGTCCGGCCTCGCGTCGGATCGAAACCCGCCACCCATTGTCAGCCAGTCGTGGGGCTCGCAGCAAGCGCGTTGTAAATGCGGTCGGTCAGCTCTCGCAGGTGGGCCAGCTTGTGGTTGCTGATGTCCTTGTTGGGAGAAGCGAGCCCTTCCGGATCGATCCCCCGGCTCTGGATCAGCGCGGCCGCGATGATGGCCTTCGCCTGGACTTGCGCATCGTTCATGAGAAACCTCCGTTGCTGCGACCTGACTCTCAGGAGGAAGTCTACAAGAGACTTCAGCCCACCTCACAACCGCACGCGGCCATGAGTCTTCAGCCCATTCTGAGCCATCAGTGTCGGACGATGCGCATGTTCACCGGAGCGGTGGGTAGCGAACCGGCCGAGAACTCGTCGGCGCCGTAATCGGACAGCCGCGCAAGGGGGCGAGCGTCGCCATCCCAGTCGAGCAGCGCGTTCTGGAGCGTAGGCACTTTCCCGATGACCGCCGCATCGGTTGCGACCAGGTGCAGGTCGCCCGCTGCGGCATTCACGAACATCGACGCCGCGGCGCTGAGGTAATTGTTCGTGACAGCGCCCGACGCTCCATCGCGCGCCTGGATCGCCGCGTCGAGCAGATTGTTGGCAATCACCACGCCAGTGGACTCCACAAAGCGATACTCGACGGCGTTCTGGTACGTCCCCGAGATGAGCGCCGTGTTCTGAAGTACCTGGGTGTTCGGCGAATCGAAGACACCGATGCCGACATCGCCGGCGACGGACGCGCTGCGATAGATGAAGTTGTTACGAACGATCCCGCCTGACTGGTCGTGTGGAGTCACGCGCTCGATGAGCCCGAAGGCAATCTCACGCTGACAATCGATGAACGTGTTGCCATCGGCGATCGAATTCGATGACCCGTTCCACATCAGGATGACAGGTCCGGCCAGCTGCCCCTGCGGCGCGCGGATGTTGCGGAAGAGCGAGTTGCGGATGACCCAGTTCTGCCCCGTGTGGACATCGACTCCGTTGGTGTAGCTGTCGCGGCTCGCGGTGACGTACTCGATGACCGCATACTCGACCAGCCCGTTGTTCACGCCGCCACCGCTGTTGTCGGGATTCGACTTGACAAACTGCTGGCCGGCATTGATCAGGTGCACGTTGTAGATGTGGGGCGATTGCGTGCCGGCGTTCAGGATGATCGGGTGGTAATACAGATCTCGTATCGTCAAGTTCGCGATCGTGATCCCCTGCACGCTGCCGCCCACCCACACGCCGAACGGCACGTTTCCGTAACTCGCGTTCGTCATGCCGGGGCCCTGCAACACGACGTCATCGGAATTCAGGGTCGAGCCCCGAAGCGCAACGTTCGTGAAGGTTCCGTTGATATAGAGGGTGTTCGTCAAGGTATAGACGCCCGGGGCGAGCATGATCGTCGTATTCGACGCGAGCGCAGAGACTGCGGCCTGGAGCTGCGCTTCCGTGGCGACGTTGACGACGATCCCCGACGGGGCCGGCAGAGGAGGCGCCGGCCGGGCCGCAGCGGCTTCCAGCGCCGTCGGGGCCAGGAGGTGCAGAAAAAGGTCCAGAAACAAGACGCACCCGATCGCCTTCATACGAGGGTCCTCGCGCGGTCGAGGCGTGCAATCCTGGCGCCAGAAGTGGTGCGCCCGGCCAGATTTGAACTGGCGGCCCCCCGCTTAGGAGGCGGGTGCTCTATCCCCTGAGCTACGGGCGCATCTGCCTTGTAACTACTCAGTTTACCGTGACTTCTATTGCTCCACCTGCAGATCGACGATAACCGGGATGATGCCCCACGGCGCGAGGGCGCCCGCTCGTTTTGACGGCGTTTACGACGCGTACATCGAGCAGGACGGCGCCGGCCTGATCGTCGATTGGAACGCCAACGCGGAGGCCCTGTTCGGATGGTCGCGGGTCGAGGCTCTCGGCATGCGGTCCGACCGCTTGATACCCGAGCGCAATCGCCAGCGCCACAACGAGGGGATCGCAGCGATCCTCGATGACGCCGAGCGGAAGCTGTACACGCGCGAGCTCACGGCCCTGCACCGCGACGGACACGAGTTCCCGATTCAGTTGAGCATCACCCGGCAATGCCGCCAGCACCAGGCGTACCTCGCGGCGTTCGCCCGCGCGCTGACCGCCGAGATGCGCCACGCGCTGGCCTCGTCCCAGACCGACAACCGTCATCGGGCCATCCTCGACCAAATCGAAGACGGCTGCTTCGTGGTCGACCTTCGCGGCGCGTACGTGTACGTCAACGATGCGTACTGCCGCATGTTCGGGTTCAACAAGGACCAGGTCCTCGGCCAGAACTTCCAGGCCACTTCGATGAACCCCGCGCGGAACCGCAAGCTGAAGGAGCTGTACGGGCGGGTGTACGCCACCGGTGAGCCTGTGCAGTCGTTCGAATACGAAGTCAACCGGCCCAACTCGCCCGTGCTGTATTGCGAACAGTCGGTGTCGCTTGATCGCGACGCCTCCGGCCGCCCCGTCGGTTTCGTTGGCGTGATGCGTGACGTCACAGCCCGCAAGAGAGTCGAGGCGGACCTGGCCACCGCCAAGGAAGCAGCCGAAGCGGCGAATCGCGCGAAAAGTGAGTTCCTCGCGAACATGAGCCATGAGATTCGGACGCCCATGAACGGCGTCATCGGCATGACGGCTCTGGTGCTCGACACGGAGGTGACACCGTTTCAGCGCGAGTGCCTGCTGACGGTGACGTCGTCGGCCGAGACGCTGCTCACGATTCTGAACGACATTCTCGACTTCTCGAAAATCGAATCGCACAAGCTCGAGTTCGAGGCGGTGCCGTTCTCTCTACGTGATGTCGTGGCAGACGCCATGAAGCCGCTTGCCGTCCGCGCGGAGCAGAAGGGCCTCGAGCTCATGTACGATGTCGCCCCCGGCGTCCCGGCGGCCATCGTGGGCGACCCTGGGCGCCTCAGGCAAGTGCTCACCAACCTGGTAGGCAACGGCATCAAGTTCACCGAGCGCGGGCATGTCGTCGTCTCGGTACAGGAAGACGCCAGAGGCGAGGGGTGCACACTGCTGCATTTCAGCGTCACCGACACGGGCATCGGCATCCCGGCCGACAAGCACGCGACGATCTTCGAAGCCTTCAGCCAGGCAGATGGATCGACGACGCGGCGATTCGGTGGCACAGGCCTGGGACTGACGATCTCGTCGACGCTGGTGCACATGATGGGCGGCCGCATATGGATCGACAGCGAGCCTCGTCTCGGTAGCACGTTCCACTTCACCGTGAGCCTCGGTCTGGCCGAAAGCGCGGCGACCGTTCGCGATGAGTCGCGTCTGGCGCATACCAGGGTTCTCATCATCGATGACAATCCGGTCAACCGGCGCATCCTCGAGGCCCAGGTCTCCAACTGGCATATGCAGGCACACGTCGTCGATGGGGGCCGCGCGGCCCTCGACGCCCTTGCAGAAGCGGCCCGCGACGGCCATCCGTTTCCGATGATCCTCCTCGACGCACAGATGCCCGACATCGACGGTTTCAGCGTCGCTGAACAGATCGCGCAGCGTCCCGGACTGACCGGTACGACCATCATGATGTTGAGCTCGTCGAGCTCGGAGGCCGAGATCGTCCGGTGCCGGCAGCTCGGGATCACGGCGTATCTCACCAAACCGATCAAGAGCACCGATCTGCTGGATGCCATCTGCCGCTCGCTCGAGCCCACGTCGGCGGCGCCGGCGGTGCTGGTGAAAGCGACTCGGCCCGCGGCTCCGCCGGCGGCGCGGGTGATGAAAGTGCTCGTAGCCGAAGACAACGTCGTCAACCAGCGAGTCGCCATGGGTCTGCTGACCAAGCGGGGCCATCAGGTGACGATCGCCAACAACGGCCTCGAGGCGGTCGCCGCACTCGAGCGCGACAGCTACGATCTCGTCCTGATGGACGTCCAGATGCCGGAGATGGGCGGCTACGCGGCGACCGCAGCGATTCGGGAACGGGAACGTCAGACCGGCGGCCATCAACGCATCATCGCGATGACGGCTCACGCGATGGCCGGCGACCGCGAGCGGTGCCTGGCGGCCGGCATGGACGGCTATCTGTCAAAGCCGCTCGCTGCGCACACGCTGTTCTCGGTGGTAGAAGAGATGGTTGAAGACCAGGACTGAACGGCTGCTCGGCGCGCTCCGCCTGCAGCCCCGCGCGCGGCGCGCCGATACACGGTCGAGATGGGTGAATCGGTCTGGACGTTCCACCGGCGGGGCGATCAGCTGCTGCTCCGGCGTGAAGAAACGCCGACTGGCGTGAACCTGGTCGTCGTCGAGAACGGCACGTCGCGATCGTTTGCCTTCAGCGACCTCGACCGGCTGGTCGCGTTTCAAAGCGACATGGAGTCGTTCCTGGTGCGGACCGGTTGGACCTTTGCGTCATTTATGCCCGACCGACGCCTGGGACGGGACCGGCGTCAGATGCCGCGGTTGACAGAGCGGCGCAGGTGGTGGACCGACGGCCACCCGGACGACGTGGCCTGAGGCGTCAGCGGGTCGACACGAGGCGGAGGTCGCGGCCCGATCCGCCCACCGGCTTGTCGGCATGCCGCACGGAATCCTTGGCGGCCGCCGCATGACGACTGGCGGCGTGCAGCGCGCCCGCAATGTGCGGCGCGATCATCTGGATCAGTCGCCCCCGATTCTCATCGAACACATCGGCATCCACCGAATACAAGCTGAGCACGCCGACGAACGTGTCTCCCGTCAGGAGCGGCACGCTCATGCAGCTTCGCAGCGCTGGCGCGACCTGTTCGGCGAGCGCTTCCAGATCGAGCGCCGCGTCTGAGTTGACGATCGCCTGCCGGCTGGCCGCTACCCATCCGGTCAACCGCTGCCCCATTCCGATCGTCGTTCCGCGCAACACGTGCGCGGCCGGGCCGAAGGCCTCCGATACGGTGAGATCCGTCCGCCCTGCATCGGGCAAGTACCAGGCGCCGGTCGCGGTCGGCAGGATGTCGGCGATCAGGCTCGATGAGAGCGCGAGCACGTCGGCGACGCTGCCGTCTCCCGACGCAATCCGGGCGAGGCTGACGAACGCGAGCACGTCATTCGACGCCGCCACCGCCGCACCAGCGGCCGCCGGCGATGCCGGCGCGCCAGCCGCGTCGGCCGGCGCGGGGGGCGCGGACCGCGAGGAGGTAATCTTTCGGAGCACAGCCCGGTGCTCCGGCGTGTCGGCCTCGCCAACTTCGATATCTCGGTGGATGGCGACAAACGTGTCGACGACGCGGGGATCGTACATCGTGCCGCTCCGCTCCCGCAGGATGTTGAGCGCGGCCTCCTCCGTCATCGCCCGGCGGTACGGCCTGTCCGATGTCAGCGCATCGTAGCAATCGACCACCGACAGAATGCGCGCGCCGATCGGGATGTCCTCTCCCTTGACGCCGCGCGGATACCCGCTGCCGTCCCAGCTTTCGTGATGGCAGCGGACAATCGGCACGACGGGGTACGGAAACTCGACCAGCGACAGGATGTCGGCCCCGACATCCACGTGCAGCTTCATCTTCTCGAATTCCGACTCGGTCAGCTTGCCGGGCTTGTTCAGGATGTGCTCGGGCACCGCGAGCTTGCCGGTGTCGTGCAGCAGCGCCGCGGCCTTGATCGCTTTGATCCCCTCGTCGTCCTCGACGCCGAGCGCGGCGGCCAGGCCCACGGCGTACGCCTGGACGCGCCGGACGTGGCTGTGGGTGACGTCGTCCTTGGCGTCGATGGCCATCGCAAGCGTTTCGATGGTCGAGAGATAGAGACGATCCAAATCGCCCAGGTGGCGGCGCGCGTCCTCGAGCCGCCCGAACGACGATCGGAGCGTCAGATGGAACACCGCGAGCAGCGGCAGCACCATGACCGCCGCCGCCAGGCTCACCTGTTGAATCAATAGAATCAGGCAGAACGCCGCGGACGCAGAGGCCAGGTAGCCGACTGACAGCCACATGAAATGCCGCCGCCAGATCTGGATCGCCGACGCCCTGGAATCGAGCGCGACCGCCGTCGCTGTCAGACCCGAGTTGAGGAGGAAATAGACGAGCGCCAGCGACAACAGCGGCACCGCCAGCGCGCCGATCGGGGTCTTTCCCACGATCAGAGGCGCCACGCCTGCGATGGCAAAGCCGGCCCGCGAGGCCACCCAGAGCGACAGCGCCGGCGCCGCGGTGTTGAAAGCGAGGCGCCTCCACGGCTCACGGCGCCGGATGCAGATGACGAAGCTGTCGACGGCGATAGCGACCGTCGCGGGCGCGGGGCCGAAGAGCAGCGCGATCGTGATGAAGAAAGTGTCGGAGACGAAGATGCTCGCGGAAATCGACGCGAAGTTCAGCTTGAAGAACCCCGTGACGATGGCCAGGCCCGCGAGAACGAGCCACACGAACGGCTGCGGCGCGTGCGCCGCAGCGACGGACGAGTGCGCCAGCACGAGCGCCCCCGCGGCAACCACCGCACACAGGTAGACGGGGAGCGCGGCTGACGCCGTCGCTCCCCCGTTCCCCGACTTCGATCGAGCCGCCGTCACCACAGCTCCCTATTGCGGATTGACGTCCGTCATCGCCGTGCCCCAGAGGATCTGGTTGTCCCCAGTGGTGTTGTCGGTGCCCCAGAGAATCTGCTGCCCTTGTGGGTTGTAGATCGTTGTGCCCCACAGGATCTGCTGGTTGGTCGTCCACCCCGACACTTGACCCCACAACAGCGGCGAGGAGCCGACCTGTGCGAGGGGGTTGAGCAGTCCACCGAGGAAGTTCAGGTCGCCGGAGTTCAGTAGCGATGGATTCAACCAGACGAGCGGCGCCTCGAGGAGCGACAGCAGGCGCCGTCCCAGGCCGCCATACATCCGATAGGCCATCGTTCCCGAGTCCCAGAACGCCACCCCCGACGAGCTGCTCAGGAGACTTGACAGCAGGTTTCCGAGCGTGGCACCGAGGCCGCTCGCCGCCGCCTGTCTGGCGGCCCAGAAATTGGCATTGCCTGCCCCGGCCCCCATGAGCCCGCCGTCCGTCATGAACGCTGCGGTCGTCTGCAGCGCCAGCTTGATCTGCGCCGGGATCAGGCTGGGGTTTCCTTGCAGCAGCAGCGCCGCCGCGCCGCTCACCATCGGCGCCGACATGCTCGTCCCGCTCAACTGCATGTAGGCGTTCGGGGCATTGCCGGCCATGTGCAGGGCCGGATAGTTCCGGGAGAGATACGAGCCGCTCGCCTCGAGCGAGATGATCTTGTTGCCTGGTGCCGCGATGTCCGGCTTGACGCCAAAGTCGTACCGCGTCGGACCGCGCGAGCTGTACGTGGCAACGGTGTCGTCATTGCGCTGCACCGTGCCATGGGTGTTGGTGGCGCCAACGGTAATCGCCAGCGGCGAGTTGCCCGGCGACATGATGCCGCCAAGGATTGGCCGGCCGTCCGCGGACAAGCCGGCATTTCCCGCCGAAGCCACGACGACGAGTCCCGCGTTGACGGCGTTCGCGACCGCTTGATCCAACGGGTCGAGCGCGGACGGCTCGGTCACGGGGTGGCCGAGCGACAGGTTGATGACCCGAATGTGGTATTTCGCGCGATTGGCGACCACCCAGTTGATGCCGGCGATGACATCGCTCGTCAGGCCCGTGCCGTCGGCCCCGAGCACGCGAACGTTCACGAGCGACGCGCCCTGCGCGATACCGCCCGCATACAACGGCGTCACGTAGGTCGCTGGGCCCGCAAGGCCGGCGATGATGCCGGCGACATGCGTCCCATGGCCGAACGCGTCGTCAGTCGAAGGATCGTTGGTGATGAGGCTGACGCTCGCGACGACCTTCCGTGCGAGCGCGGGATGCGCCAGGGAAATGCCCGAGTCGACGACGGCGACGACGACGCCCTGTCCGTTGACGGCCGGGATCCCTCCGAGACCAAGCAGGAGGCCCGGAGTGCCGGCCCAGGCCTGATTCGCGCCGGTCGCCTTCGCCGAGATCGCCATCGAGTTCCGGACGATGGCGTCGCCCGACAAGTGGTCGACGCCGAGGTCGGAGGCGAGACGCGTGATCTCCGCGCTGTTCGCCGCAAGGACCGCCCCTTCGTCGAGCCGGCGGACAATTTCCAGGTGATGGCGCTGCGCGAGCGCGTCGACCTCGGCGCTCGTGCCGTGCACGATGACGCGGGTTCGCAGCGGCGTCTGCCGCGCCTGATGCGCCAGCAGGTCCGCCGAGAGCAGCGCGTGATGGTCGCTTGAGGATCCGCGGAGCGTGAGCGCAGACGTGGCGACAAGGACGGCGATGAGAGAGAGCTTCAGCCCTGACAGTTTATTCAGCATTGGACGACACCAGAATCATTGAGAGAACTCTATACGCCACAAACGCAAGAAAGCCGCCACAGCTGAGCGTTGACGATATAGAGTGGTTAAGTTACTGGTGTGTAATGACTTACATCAGAGGCTCGAGGACGAGGCTGAAATGGAGCAGTGCGCCGATACGCGACAGCGCCGTTGCCTGCGGCCATGGATCCAGCTGAAACTGTGTGAGATTCGGGTGATTCTCTGCGTTTGTGCTGTTCCAGAACACGAGGATCCAGAAACGCACAGTTCAACGGGCCAGGGACTTCAGGACTTCAGCTTCAGGGGGCCAGGGACTTCAGCGCCTTGGCGACGCGGACATATTCTTCGTACCGCCGCTGATACCGCTCGAGCTTTTCACGCTCGATTGCGTCAATCCTCGAACGAATATCAGACGAAGCTGCCGTGTCGAACGCGCGCTCGGCTTCCGCAGCCCGCTGCTTGTACTCGGCGTCATGGCTGCGCTCCCACGCCAGCCAATCCGCCGTCCATTGCGCGTGGGCGGCCTGAATGCGATCGGCAGAGAACGGAAAGGTCGCACCGGTCGCGCGATCAAGCGCCGCGAGGTCTTCCGGAAACAGGGCGCGCGACGCCCGCGCGAGCGGCTCCCAGACGAGGATGGCCCGCGCGTCGCCCTGCGATGCCGCGATGGCGGGCGCGAACGTCTGCAGCAGGGTCAGCTGCCGTGCCTGTCGTGTGTCCCTCGCAAGGCCGGCGAGCTCCACGGCAACGCGGCGTGCGCCCCAAAGGAAGGCGCCGAGGGCGCCGAGGGCGGCCGCCGCCGCGCAGGCGGCGATCAACAGGGTCATCGAAACTCAGAACTCAGAACTCAAGACTTAAAGAAGTTCTTTCAGTATTTCAGGACCGCGTGCACGGTCTCCCCCTCCAGCTTTCCGCGTCCCCCGAGCGCCGCGAGCTCGATGAGAAACGCGAGCGCAACCACGACCCCACCAAGGCCTTTGACGAGGTCCGTCGTCGCGCGTGCCGTGCCACCGGTCGCGAGCAGATCGTCAACGATGAGGACCCGCTGTCCGGGCCTGACGGCATCGGCGTGCATCTCGAGCGAGTCGCTGCCGTATTCCAGATCGTAGCGGACCTTGACCGTCGCGGCCGGCAGCTTGCCCGGTTTTCTGACCGGCGAGAACCCTGCGCCGATCCGATCGGCGACCGCGGATCCGAAGATGAAGCCGCGGCTCTCGACGCCAACGACAAGATCGATCCGCTCATCTCGGAACGGCAGCGCCAGGCTGTCGATCGCGAGGCGCAGGCCCTTTGGATCCTGAAGCAGCGTCGTGATGTCGTAGAACAGGATGCCCGGCTTCGGAAAGTCCGGCACGTGTCGAATCTGGGCTTTGAGTTGATCAATCATCATCTGACTGTGAAACCGGTATCGCGCGAGTTTGGTACGTCCTCTTCCACGTCCACGTGATCGACGCGGGCGGCGGATGGACCGTGGCGTACGGCGCGCTCGAGCCGCTCGACCGCCTCAGCGTCGCCTTCGGCGACGACCTCGACCCGCCCATCGGGCAGGTTCCGGACCCAGCCGTGCAGACCTTCGCGTAGCGCAACCGCCTCAGTGAAATACCGGAACCCGACGCCCTGCACCCGGCCGCTGATCAAGAACCGCCGGGCGACGCGCATATGCGGAAGGCCCGTATGATAGCATGCGGTTTTTCAGGGTGAGCCTCCGCTCGCGTGTCTGACACCTCTTCGTTCCCCACCCTGAAGCGGCTGCTCCTCGGCCGGCCCATTCCCTCGCACCTCGCACACAACGAGCGCCTCTCGCGGGTCACCGGCCTTGCGGTTCTGTCTTCTGACGCGCTCTCCTCGGTCGCGTACGCGACGGATTTCATTGTCGCGACGCTCATCGTGGCCGGCGTGGACGCGCTCGGGCGCGCGATCCCCATCAGTCTGGTCATCACGACGCTGCTGGCCGTGGTGGCGTTCTCGTACCGCCAGACGATTCACGCCTATCCCAGCGGTGGCGGGGCGTACATCGTCGCGAAGGAAAACCTCGGCGTCAACGCCGGCCTCGTCGCCGCCGCGTCGCTGCTCGTGGACTACACGCTCACGGTCTCGGTGAGCATCTCCGCCGGCGTGCTCGCCATCACGTCAGCGGCGCCGGCGCTCGCGCCGTACCGGGTCGAGCTCTGCCTGATCTTCCTCGCGCTCCTGACCATCGGGAACCTGCGCGGCATCCGCGAGTCCGGTCGCATCTTCTCTGTCCCCACCTACTTCTTCGTGGTCAGCATCCTCGTGCTCATCGCGGCCGGGCTGTATCGTTTCGTCACAGGCACGATCGCCCCTGTGGCCAGTGTCCCGCTTCAGCTTCCCCCGGACGCCGGCACCAGGCCGCTGACGACGATGCTGCTGTTGACGGCGTTCGCGAATGGCTGCACCGCCATGACAGGGGTCGAGGCGGTCTCGAACGGCGTGCCCGCCTTCCGGCCCCCGGAAGCGAAGAACGCCTCCGCGACGCTGGTGACCATGGCCGGTCTGGCCATCGTGATGTTCCTCGGCATCACGTTCCTCATGCACGCCTACCGCGTCGTGCCGACGCGCGCCGAGTCGGGCATCTCACTCCTGGCGCGCGCGATCCTGGGGGACCGCACGCTGCTTTACTACCTGGTGCAGGCGGCGACGACGTTCATCCTCGTGCTGGCGGCGAACACGGCCTTCGCCGACTTTCCACGCCTGGCATCGCTCGTGTCTCGCGATCGCTTCCTGCCGCGCCAGTTCATGAACCAGGGCGACCGGCTGGCCTTCTCGAACGGCATCCTCGTGCTGTCGTCGTTCGCGGCGCTGCTGATCATCGCCTTCGGCGGCGTGACCGAATCACTGCTGCCCCTCTACATGATCGGCGTGTTCGTGTCGTTCACGCTGTCGCAGACCGGCATGGTCGTGCACTGGCGCAGAGACCGCACGGCCGGCTGGCGGACCAGCGCGTTCATCAACGGGTTCGGCGCCGTCGTCACCGGCGTCGTGCTCGTCGTTGTCGCCGTGACGAAGACGCTCGAGGGCGCCTGGATCGTCCTGCTGCTCATCCCCTGCATCGTGGCCGCCTTCAGAGCGACGCGGCTGCACTACGATCGTGTCGCAGAGCAGCTCACACTGCGCGGCTACGAGCCGCACGCGCGCCGCCACAACACGGTGCTCATCCCGATCGGCGGCATCCAGCGCGCCGTCGTGGAGGCGCTCCGCTACGCCGAGACGCTGTCAGACGATGTGCGGGCGGTGTATGTGGACGTCGACGTCGCAGCCACCGAACACGTGCGGCGCGGTTGGGAGGCGTGGGGCGGACGAGTGCAGCTCGTCGTGCTGGACTCGCCGTTTCGATCGCTTCTGGAGCCGCTCCTCGAGTACATCGAGCAGGTCGGCGCCGAGCGCCCCGGTGACTACGTGACCGTCATCCTGCCGGAATTCGTGCCCGCCCGGTGGTGGCAGCACCTGCTGCACAATCAGCGCGCGCTGCTCATCAAGGGCGCCCTGCTCTTCCGGCCCAATACCGTCGTCACGAGCGTGCCGTTCCACCTCGCCAAGTAGCGCGCGCCCTAACCATTTCCTCACTGCCCCGGCAGAAGCGACACTGCCAAGAACGGGGCTGGAGACTCATGGCCGCGTGCAGTTGCCTACGCCCTCGATTTCTGACGACGCTGTCCAACGCTTGAGAACCTTGGACTATCTTGATTTGGGGGCGAGGCAACTGCACGCGACCATGAGTCTTCAGCCCATCTATGAGATGGGTTGTGGGGTCAGGGCGTCTTGAGCGGCTCCCGCTTGATCGGCTCGACTTTCTGCCGCTGGAGCTGCTCGTTTGCGGTCGGCATCTTGCTCTTGATCGCGGAGTCCAGCTTGCCGAGTTGCTCGTCGAGCCGGTTGGACAGCGTCCGGAACATCGAGTAGGTCTGCTCAGTCGGCCGCACGTCAGCGCTTTCGACAATCCCTTGAAGCGCCGCGATCTTGTTATTCAGCTTGATCGGAAAATTGAGCGGGTCCTGGCTGCTCTGGAGCCGGACCTGATAGATTTCCTCTTCGATTTCGCTGAGAGCACGCTCGAAGTCCTCGAGCGTCCTGACCGCGCCCGCCTGCTTCGGATCGAGCTTGGCCTTCCGATCCTGGATCTGCTTCTTGATGCCGCGCGCCAGCAGCACCGCGTCGTTGGCCATGCTGACACGATCGCGGATCTGAATCGCCAGATCGAACTGATCGCGCAGATCCTGATCGCTCACGTCCTTCAGCAGCTGCGGCTCGCGCCTGATCGCGAACGGCTGCGTTTCGACCTGACCGTCGACGGTGATCCGCACCTGGTAGGTTCCGGGTGGCGCTTGCGGACCGCGCGCGCTGGCGGCCCACATGATCATCCCGGGAACTTCCGTCGCGCCGGCGTAGCGCGTATCCCACGTCTGGCGGTGCAGGCCGGCCGTGACCGGGGGGTGCGGATCGGGCGGACGCCTGAACCCGCCGTCGTCGTCCGCGGGCGCCGGCGGTTGTTTCTCGGCGTCTGCAGGCGTGCCGGTGAATGTCCGGATGACCTTCCCCTGCGCGTCCATGAACTCCATCGTGAGCTTCTCAGCCGGCGTCTTCAGGTAGTAGTCGACGGCGAGATTGCGGTCGAGGCCACGCAGAACGTCCTCCGGGTGATACAGGTGGGCGGTCGACGTCGTCGGCAGCCCGCCCTGCCGCAACGGCGAGATATTGTCCATGATGTAGAAGCCGCGGCCGTGCGTGCCGATCACGAGATCCCGGTCGCCGACCGCGATGTCGTGCACCGGCGTGTCCGGAAGGTTCTGCCGGAGCGACTGCCAGCCGGCCCCGTCGTCCCACGACACGTAGATCCCGTGCTCCGTGCCCAGATACAGCAGCTTGGCGCGTTTCGGGTCCTCGCGGATGGCGCGGGCGAAGTCCGATGGGTCGATGCCGTTCGTGATCGGCGTCCAGTTCGCGCCGTAGTCGTCGGTGCGAAACACGTAGGGCTTGAAATCGTCTTCCTGGTACCGGTTCGCGGCGACGTATGCCGTGCCCGGCCGGAACGGCGACGCCTCGACGAGGCTGATGCGCGCGGAGTCCGGGAGAGCCTTCGGCGTGACGTTCCGCCAGTTCGCGCCGCCGTCGCGCGTGACGAACACGTCGCCGTCATCCGATCCGCTCCAGATCAGGTTCGCGTCCCTGGGTGACGGCGCGATGCTGAATATCGTCGCGTAGGTTTCGACCCCCGTGTTGTCCTTGGTGATCGGTCCGCCCGACGCGCCCATGGTGCGCGGATCGTGGCGCGTGAGATCGGGGCTGATCTTCGTCCAGCTCTGACCGTCGCTCGTGGACTTCCACAGGTGCTGCGACCCGACGTAGAGCACGGTGGGGTCGCTCGGCGCGATCACGATCGGAAACGTCCACTGAAATCGCTCCGCGATGTCGGCGGATGCATAACCCATCGGGTTGTCGGGATACGGATTGATCGCGCGCTCCTGGCCCGTCCGGCGATCCAGACGCGAGATGAACCCGCCGTAACTGCCCGCGTAGAAGATGTCGGGATTTCGACGGTCGTTTGCGACGTACCCGCTCTCCCCGCCGCCGACCGAGTAGAAGACCTCGTCCGCCCCGCCGCCGGAGCCACCTGGCCCCGCCACCACCGGGGCGCTCGACACGCACGCGGTGGAGTTGTCCTGCTGCGCGCCGCAGACGTGATACGGCACGTGCCCGGTCATGATCACGTGATAGAACTGCGCGGTCGGCATCGTCTCCGCCGTCCAGGTGTCTCCGCCGTTGACAGACACCGTCGCGCCGCCGTCGTTCGCCTCGATCAGGCGCAAGGGGTTGTCCGGCGCGATCCACAAGTCGTGGTTGTCGCCGTGCGGCGGGCGCAGCTGCGTCCACGTCTTGCCGGCGTCCACCGACTTCATGAAGTTGACGTTCAACTCGTAGACGGTATCCTTCACCTTGGGATCCGCGTACACGCGTGAGTAATAGAACGCGCGCTGTCGCAGGTCCCGCCGCTCGTTGACCTTCGTCCACGTCGCGCCGGCATCATCGGACAGGAAAAACCCGCCGTCCTCAGCCTCGATCTGCGCGTACACGCGGTTCGAATCGGCACCCGACACCGACAGCCCGATTTTTCCAAGCATCGCCCGTGGCAGGCCCGGATTGCGTGAAATCTCCGTCCAGTGATCGCCGCCATCGGTCGATTTGAAGAGCCCGCTGCCCGGGCCGCCTGACGACATCTCCCACGCGTTGCGGTACGCCTCCCACAGCGCCGCGTAGATCACCTGCGGGTTCCTCGGATCGAGAACGATCTCGATCGCGCCGGTCTTGTTGTCCCGGAAGAGGATCTTGTCCCAGGTCTTGCCGCCGTCCTTGGACCGGAACACGCCGCGATCCGCGTTGGGCGCGGCGTGGTGGCCGAAAGCCGCCACGTAGACCAGATCGGGGTTCGTCGGGTGGACGCGGATTTTTGAAATGACCTGCGTGCCGGCGAGGCCGATCTGCGCCCAGGTCTTGCCCCCGTCGCCCGTCCGATATGCGCCGTCGCCCTGAATGATGTTGCCCCGGATCTCCGACTCGCCGGTGCCGATGTAGACGACGTCCGGGTTGGACGGCGCGACCGCGACCGCGCCGACAGACGAGCTGTGAATCTGGCCGTCGGTCACCGGGCGCCACGTGGTTCCGCCGTCGGTCGTTTTCCAGAGGCCGCCACCGGTCGCGCCCATGTAGTACTCGAACGGCCGCGCGACGCTGCCATCGACGGCGATCGATCGGCCGCCGCGCGGCGGCCCGATGCTCCTCCACTTGAGCGCTCCAAAAGGCCCCGCGCTCTCCGCTGGCAGGGCGCCCCGCGCCGGCTGCGCGGACAGCGAGATCGGTCCTCGCAGCACGCACACGAACAGGGCGGCGCCGATAAGCGGTCTGCATCTCTTCATACGCGAGATTGTATCGCGGCCCACTCTGCGGCCGTGCTTGCGACGCCTCTGCCGCCCGGGCTAGCGTAAAAAGTTGTGTGCGTGACGTGATTTCCGCGAGCGGCGCCCTATAATCGCCCGTCCTTGCGGCCGATAGTAGTCAGTCGGGCCGTCCTGGGAGCAGCCATGGCCGAGCTAATGTCGTGTTTCTGCCGTAGATGACGCACCAATCCATCGCCCACTGCCCGGTCCTCATCGTCGAAGACGACGCGGACCTGAGGGAGATGATGGCGCAGCTGCTCGCGCTCGAGGGCTATCAGACCGCCGCGGTGGCGAACGGCCGCGAGGCACTCGAGTACCTCCAGCAGGAAAACGCCCCCAACCTGATCCTTCTCGATCTCATGATGCCCGTCATGGACGGGTGGGAATTCCGTCGCCATCAGCAGGCCAACCCGGCGCTGGCGGCGGTGCCCGTCATCGTGCTGTCGGCGCTCGATCAGAGCCGCACCGCCGACGTCAACGCCGAGGCCGTTCTGAAGAAGCCGCTCGATTTCGACCGGCTGCTCGAGCTCGTCCGCCTGTTCTGCCGCTAGGGGGCGGGCGTCCAGTTGATAAGATCGCGGGTCAGTGGTTCACCGCGTCGTTCGTACATCTGCCCGGGCCCTCCTCGCCCTCGTTATCTTCGCGTTGATTCTCGTCGGCCTCGGCATCGTGGTCATCGAAACCTCCTGGGCGAAGAATCGCATTCGCGAGCTGCTGGTGCGCCAGGCAAACGAGTACCTGACGGCAACGCTGACCATCGGCCGGCTCGAGGGATCCGTCCTGCGTGGTATCAGGCTTGGCGACATCCAGCTGTCCCGTCGCGACGGACGCACGCTCGTGCGTGTCGACGAAATCGCGCTCAGCTACAGCCTCCGCGAGCTCGTTCAATCCGGCACGGTCATCCGCCGCGTCCACTTGACGCGGCCGCATGTCTCGATCGCAAGGCAATCGGACGGTCGATGGGACATCGCCGCGATCGTGAAGCGGGAGCGTCAAGAGGGCCGGCAGACAGGACCGGGCCGCCCGATCGAAGTTCAGGCGATCGAGATCGAGGACGGACGGGTCGAGCTGGGCGACCCGCTCGATTTCGGGGCGGCGCACCTGCCGACGGACTTCCAATCGCTGAACGCCGTCCTGGGCTTCACCTACTACCCCGTGCGGTGGCGCCTCGACTTCACACGGGTATCGTGGATCGGGCGCGCGCCGGACCTGTCGATGTCACGGCTGAGCGGCGCGCTCGGGAATGGACCCGCGGGCTGGTTCTTCGACGCGCTCTCCGTCGAGACCCCGCGATCGGCGTTCGTCCTCGGGGGCCGCGTCGTACGCAGCGACAGGCCGACCGAGCTCGCGCTGACCGTCCGCGCGACCCGCTTCGCGTTTCAGGAGTGGTCCGGCGTCCTGCGCGGCTTGAAGAATATCGCGGTGGAGTCATCGTTCGACACAACGCTGAACGGCCCGCTTTCCCGGCTCGGCACCGACTTGCGATTACAGGGCACCGGCGGATCGGTGAGCGGCCGCCTGACCCTCGATACGACCGTCCCGGGCTGGCGTGCGAGCGGGGCGGTGGACGTAGGTCGCCTGAACCTCGCTCGCTGGCTCAACAACGACGAACGGCCGTCCGACATCTCCGGCCACGTCACGTTCGATCTCGCGCTCGAGCTGGGCAGACATTTCCCACGCGGCGTCTACCGGTTCGACGGACCGCACGGCATGTTCATGGGCTACGCCGCGGACCACCTGACCGCCGAAGGCCGGATCACCGACGCCGCCGTGCTGATCGCCAGCGCCAGCGGAACGGCCTACGGTGCCGGCGTCACGACGCACGAGGGATCGATCGGGATCGACTCTCCGTTTCCCTTCCGCTTCCAGGGAACGGTGGCGCAGATCGATCTGCGGAACGTCCCGCCGGCGATTCCCGTGCCCCTCGTGGAGAGCCGGCTGACGTTTGACTACGACGTCTCGGGTCAGTTCTCGCGGCCGTTCATCGCCGGGCAGGCGAGGTTTGCGCCGTCGACATTTCTCGGCGCCTCGATTGGCGAGGGCACGACCGGCACCATCGACACGGCGCAGCAACCGTTCGTCTTTTCCGGTGACGGTGAGATCTCCAACGTGAGCACGCGGCGGTTCGGCGACGGCCTCGAGGTCGCGTGGCTCCAGGATCCGCGGTATGCGGGCACGATTGCCGGCCGGTTTCATGTGCAAGGCCAGGGGTCCGATCGCGCCACCCTCACGCTCAGCGCCGGCGGGCGGCTGACCCGCGGGGATCTCTTTCGAGGCACCCTCACCGACGCCGATGTGACCCTCGACCTCGCGCATGGCACGCTCCGCGCCAGCTACGCTGGACAGTTCGCGGGCATCGATCCCGCGATCCTCTTTGCCGATCCGCGGTGGCAGGCATCGCTGAGCGGAACGGGGACGGTGGCTGTCACTGCGAGGGATCTGCTCACGCGCTCGGTCACCCTCGACGACTACGACGTCTCGGGCTCGCTCTCGCTGCGAACCTCGATGATTCGAGGTCTGTCGATCGATCGCGCCACAGTTGACGGCGTGCTGCGCAGCTCGCAGCTGGCGATCGCGCGGCTGGACGCGTCGGGGTCCGCACTCGAAGGGCACGGTTCCGGCTCGATCGCCATGGACGATCGCCAGGCGTCCTCGTTCACGTACCAGGTGTCGCGCGCCGACCTCGGCCAGCTCCAGGCGATCACAGGGCGATCAGTGTCAGGGCTTGCGGCGACAACCGGTCGCGTGAGTGGCCCCTGGAGCGCTCTTCAGGCGACGGGCGACGGGTCCATTGCCCAACTTGACGCGCTCGGCGTCACCGCGCTCGAGGTGAACGGCCATTACGACGTGCGCTTCCCTGCCACGGACGTCACGCGCGCGGTCGCCGCGGTGGATGGCCGAGGCACGTTCTTCACCGTCGCAGGGCAGCGGATTCAGCAGGTCTCCGGCACGGTTGCGCTCGACACCCAACGTCTGCGGGTCGACCTGCAAGTGCTCCAGGCCGAGCGCCGCAACGGATCCATCGCCGGCGCCGGGCTGCTCCGACTGGAAGACCGCTCCGTGGACATTTCCGAGCTGGCGATTGGGCTGGGTCGATCACCCTGGCGCCTCCAGACAGATCACCCGGTGACGGTGCACTGGGACGACGCCGGCGTGTCGACGACGCCGGCGACGCTTGTCGGCGGGAACGGCGACGAGCGCATCAGCATCGCAGGCAACTGGCGGCGCGACGGCGCCGGCGCGCTGAGAGTGACGGCCGTGCACGTGTCGCTCGATGCGCTGCAGTCGGCGTTCGAGCGCCCGGCCCTCTACGGCGGCATGCTCGACCTCGACGCGACCATTCGCGGCACGCGCGACCACCCGACGGCAACGGCCACCCTTTCGGTGACCGGCGGGCGCGTGGACCGTGTGAGCTATCAGACGTTTGGCGGGCGCGTCGAATACGCCGAGCGGAACTTCACCGTCAACCTGCGGCTGGATCAGGCGCCGGGCATCTGGATCACGGCTGTGGGCACCGTGCCCGCCGCGCTCGCGGATCGCCGCCTCCCCGAGCAGCCGCTCGACGTGGCGATCAAGTCGAGCGGCGTCGGTCTGGGGTTGCTCGAGGGGTTGACCGACGCAGTGCGCCGCGTGAGCGGCGAGCTCGTTGTCGATGTCCGGGCGGTCGGCACGAGCCATGACCCGCACTTCACCGGCACGGTCTCCATCGACCGGGCCGCGTTCGAGGTTGCGGCGAGCGGCGTGAGATATCAGAACGGGCGCGTCAGCCTGACGCTGACGACGGATCGCATCGCCGTCGACGCGTTTCGCATCGAGGACAGCGCCGGACGGCCGATCGAGGTTCGTGGGAGTCTCGGCACGCACGAGCTGCGCGTTGGAGCGCTCGAGATCGAGATCAACGCGCGCCGCTTCGAGGTCCTGCGCAACCAGCTCGGGCGGATTGATGTCGATGCCGCCGTGCAGCTCCGGGGCCGCTTCGAGGCGCCGCTGCTGACGGGCGAGCTGACGGTCAACGCCGGCGACCTCAAGGTGGACGAGATCCTGCAGCGCGCGCTGTTTCAGCCCTACGCGACGGAGGAGGCCGCCATCGCCGACGTGGCAACGGCGACCGCGCTCAGCACGTGGCAGCTTCTCGGGTTGAACCTCACGCTTCACGTCCCGAACACACTCCGCCTGACCGGCGACAACGTCCAGCTCACGCCCGGCACGCCCATCGGGCTCGGCGATATCAACCTGAGGGTCGCCGGCGATCTCTACCTCTACAAGGACGCGGGCCAGGCGCTGTACGTGACCGGCGGGTTCGACTCGGTCAGCGGAACCTACGCATTTCAAAGCCGGCGGTTCGACGTCGACCCGTCGAGCTCGATTGTCTTTCGGGGCGACCTGAGTCCCGAGCTCTACGTCGGCGTCACGCGCACGATCTCCGGCGTGGAGACCCGCGTCGGCGTCATCGGACCGCTGAAGCAGCCTGAGCTCCGGCTGTCGAGCGTGCCGCCTCTCGACGAGTCGGACATCCTGTCGCTCATCGTATTCAACACGTCGACCAACGAGCTGAACGCCCAGCAGCAGCAGGATCTGGTCGTCAGAGCCGGCGCGCTGGCCGCCGGCTTCCTGGCTGCGCCTATCGTCTCGGCCGTCTCGCGGGAAATCGGGCTCGACATCCTGGAAATCGACCCGGGCAGTGACCTGGTCGGCGACGTCGGCGCAAAACTGACCGTCGGCCAGGAGATCGCCCCCGGTCTGGTCGCCCGCTTCAGCCGGCAGTTCGGATCCGAGCCGTACGACGAAGCGACGGTCGAATACTACCTGTCACGCATCATCCGCCTGCGGGCGACCTTCTCGGACGCGCAGACACTGAGCGCCCGATCGCCGTTCCGCCGGATCGAGCGCGCGGGCATCGACCTGCTGTTCTTCTTCAGTTTCTAGACTGAAGCTATCTCATGAACCGTCTGAGGCGTGCTGAGACTCTGAGGCGGCTGAAGACTCATGGCCGCGTGCAGCTGCCTCCTCAGAACGCGGCCGCCTCAGAGTCTTCAGCCCGTTTATAGGGTGGGTCGTAGGCTACAGGAGCAGCGCCTCGACGCGGTGCGCATGCACCATCGTCTCGCACGGCGACCATGCGAACACGGTGAACCGCCCGTCCTGGGACGCCACGAGCGCGAGCGCGTCTCGTTGGTCGTGGACGAACTGGGACGCCGACAGGTGACGCGTCCCCCCGAGGTACGACGGATGGACGACGGCGGCCGCGCTGCCTTCGACTGGCTCCGTGACGGTGACCTGTTCGACCTGCGGCGAGCCCTTGCGCCGGGCAATCTTCGCCCCGAACGCCAGCAGATCGTAGTCCACCGTGAGAATCGTAGCGCCGTCGACCGCCGTCAGGCTCGCGACCGCATTGACCGCTTCGTCCAGCGACTCACGCCACAGCTTCTGCCCCCCGTCGCCGGGGCGTTCGCGGACGAGCTCCGACAACTCGGCGAACGGCGGAAGGACGGCGTACGAGATCGGGTGGACGATCGATTCGCGCCAGATGTCCGCCTCAGAGTGCACCATCAAGAGCGAGCCGCCACGGCCGTGCGTCCGCATGGCCACGGCCAGCTGCACGAGCACGTTCACGGAATTCACCCAGGTATGCGGCGCGTCGAAGCCGAGGAGCGACGTCAGCAGCGGCGGACAATCAGGCAGCGTCGACGCGCGTTCGTCGATCACCTTGATTTGATCGCCCTCGATCACCGCGACGTTGACGAATTTCCCCAGGACGCCTCCGCGCTGGTGTTTGACGACCAGCAGGCCTGGTCCCGCGACCTCGAGAACGAAGGACAGCAGCGGCAGCGCGCGGACGGTTCCCCAGACCGCCAGACCGTTTGCGCCGGGCGACACACCGAGATGAATGCCGGCCGGCGCAACCGCGGGCGCCACGCGCGTCAGCGCCGTGGCATCGAGCGGCAGCGGTTGCTCGAACCGGAGCGGCTGCGCGACATCGTCTGGTCCGACGAACGCCAGCGAGATGCGCGGCACATAGCCTTCCTCGCGCCGCAGGCTGGCCCAGAAGGCGGTCTCGATGATTGCTCCGATGGCGTCGACGTCCGGGAGCGCCGCCAGGGCCTCCCGTTCCGTCGACCGCTCGCGCGCCTCCCGCAGATGGCGCGCAAAGTGCGCGTGCACCCGCGGCGCGAGCGAATGAGCGGCCGGAAGCGCCTGTCCCCGCAAGATGGGCACGGCCCATTGTAGTTTCCCCGGCGTGGGGCCGGGTCCGGGGGTAGGGGCCCCCGGAGTGAACAGGTCCGGGGGGCAGGGGCCCCCGGAGTGAACAGGACCGGGGCGCAGGGCCCCCGCGGAGTGACCGTGTAGATCCTTCGTCGTAAAGTAAAACAGCCCAGCTGACGACAAGAAAGTAAGTCACTCATTCCACATGGGTTCTGCCTTGTCATTCGTCTTGCGAGGAGGGGCGGTATGAGCGGCAACCGGCTGAGTCTTGTCGTCTACCAGGACGTGCCCGGTGTGTGGATCGGGCGCGGCATCGAGCACGATCTGACGGCTGAAGGACGGAGCATCGGTGAGACAGTCCGGGCTCTGCTCCGGATGATTCAGGCCCACTCCACGTTCGACGCGCGCCACGATCGCGCGCCGCTGGCGGCGTTCCGCCCCGCGCCCCAATCGTGCTGGAACGCTTTCAGCGGCGGGACGCCCATTCCGCTCGCGCAGCTCGGCGCGCTGCCTCCCCAGCACTGGGACATCTCGGTTGCGATCGCCACGCACCGACCCAGCGAACATCGGCTTGCCTGGCCCGCTCACGCGGAAGCCTGACCTCGACGCGGGTCCAGCCACCAGCAACGCGGAAGCGCTGATCGGCCCAATCGCCGCGGCCACGACGCGTATTCGCGTCGTCAGCGGAGGCATCATGCTTCCGCGCTACAGTCCGCTCAGCGCTGCCGCGCAGCCGGCACCGCGTTGTGGGGAACCCGGCCACGGTGCGGGCCGGTCTCGAGGCGGTTGCGCGTGACTACCAGGCCGATGAGCTGATGGTGGTGAAGATCACGCACGAGCACGCAGCACGCCGGCGATCGTACGAGTTGCTCGCCGACGCGTGGAACCTGGCGCGCTGACGCCAAGGCGGATCATACGCTCTCGTCGTCATCCCACGGCGAGGGCTGCGGCCCCGGCACGATGCCGGCGATGTCGGGATCTTCGCCGCTTTCGGCCGCCGGGCGGGCGGGCTGCCTGGCCTTGTCCGCGCGCCGCGCCTCTTTTTCTTGCCTCTTTTCCTGGCGCGCTCGCTCGCGCGCACGCTTGTTCTGAGTGGGTCTGGATTTCTGCACGGCGCTATTAGCATAACCGCACCATGTCAGAACGCGTAAGAGATTAGTAAGACGCGCCGCGCTTCGGATAAGAGACGCGCGTGCCTCAGGCTGGCGCTGGCAGATCGGTCGCGCGCCGACCGCCGCGAGCGCCGGCGCGACGATCGTACCGCGCCAGATCCCGCCGATCGTGTTCGGGCAGCGCCGCGCGAAGATATCCCGCGAGCGCCTGCGAGAGACGTTCGGTGCGCTCGAAGAACGCGCCGAGCGCCTGCCCCTCTCGAGTCAGATACGCGTCGGGCCGGTCAGTGTGGACGATGCAGCGCGCGGCGCGGTTGGCGGCCTTGACGAGCAGCACCAGGTGCAGGCCGTTATAGCTGTCGAGACGAAGGTTCGTAACGAGGGCATCCGGACGCTCCTTGAGCAGCTGCTGGCGCGCGCCGTGAAAATCGCGGCAGACATCGACGCGGACCAGATGCTCGCAGATCTGCTGGATGCCCCGGTTGAGGACCGCATTCGGCTCGGCGACCAGTAGCCGGGTCACGAGGAGACGCCTGCCGAGCGCGGGCCCGCGACCCGCGATTTGTCTTTGAAGTTCATGAGCATTCATCAGGCGTTCATGTGGCTGAGCTCGTCATCGGTTTGAGCTTCACGGTTCGCGTCATCATCACGCCGCATGAACAGCTATCGAGCCCATCATCATGGAGATCGTCATTCGTGGAGCTCGTCATCCTGGAGCTCGTCATCATGGAGCTCATCATCCTAGAACTCATCAATAAGTGCCGGAATTACAAGATTGTTGCCACGTCGGGGAAGTCAACAAGCCAGGAGAATTTGTGCCTGCGTCTTGTAGAAGAGCGCACGGATTGCATCGCAACTGCGCAGTTCGATCGCGGCTTGATCGCCTGCAGAGTCGGTGGACAACGCGACTTATGTCGCCGCGTGTCCGGCTATTCACGCCGCCACCGGCCCGCGGGAGAAAGACGTCCGCCAATCAACACATCGGGTGACTCCGGGCAATCATGGAACTGAATCTTCTTGCCACGTAACTTCTACATTCACGCAGCCAATCAGAAGCGTGCAGGCGCGCGCCGGCACCTTCGAGAAACGAGCGATTTACAGCGTAAAGTCGCGCCGCGCGGTGGGCTCGGGAATTGCACCTACCGCTGACGTGAATGGCCGTCCGAGATCCAGGCGCGCTGCGACCGGCGCCGTGAGCAATCCGAACACAGTCAGCCCCTCGGATGAATTGTTTTTTCTTCTCGAGGGTCAGATCGTCCAGGGGCGCGGCGAACAGTGGCGCGTGGAGGTGTGCGGCGTGTACGCGTCGGACTACCAACGGTGGATCCAGCTGAACCTCTGCGGCTCCTACACGCGCGGAGTGACACTGCGAACCGCTCTCGCAGATGTTGCGGACATCCTGGATCTGGTTCGCGACTGGCTGGAGGATTCCCTCCCCACGCGGCTGGAGCCGTGCATTGTGAGCCAGGCAAGCGCACCGCATCCGTACCCGATTTTCGCCGGCCGGGGGGACCTGCCCAGCGTCACGATGTAGAAACGGTCAGCGCAGGTCGCCGATATCGGGCCGGCCGGCCGACCGGATGCGGTTCTTGCCCGCGTGCTTCGCCGCGTACAGCGCGCCGTCAGCCATCGACAACAGCTCGCTCACCGTCGTCCCCAGCTCCGAGACCGCCAGCCCCACGCTCACCGTAATCCGCATCGTCGTCAGCAGGCGATCGGCCGGTCGATATGCCTCGATGCGCTCGCGAATGCGCTCCGCGATGCGCATCGCGCTGTCAGCCGTGCTGCCCGGCATGATGATGACGAATTCCTCGCCGCCAAACCGCGCGCAGACGTCGAACACGCGAACCGACCGTCGGAGAATCTCGGCAACGTCGCGCAGCACGAGATCGCCGGCGAGGTGGCCGTACGAGTCGTTGACGATCTTGAAGTCGTCGATATCGATCAAGAGCAGCGCGAGCGGAATCTCGTGACGCCGCGAGCGCTGAAGCTCTTCGCCCAGCCGCACCTGGAGGTAGCGTCGATTGAAGACGCCGCTCACCGGGTCGATGGCGGCCGCGTGCGCGTGCGCCTCGGCGGAGTCGAGCGCCCGCTCGCGCTCGAGGGCGAGCGCCGCGCCGGCGGCGAACATCCGGAGCGTGATCACATCGCGGGTCGTGAACGGCTGGTCGTCCAGGCGATCAGTGACGCAGATCGCGCCGAGGACGTCGAGGCCGGCGAGCACCGGAACGGCGACGAAGGAATTGGTGCGATAACGCAGCCGCCGCGGACGCAGCGGGTCCGGACCTTCGACGAGCAACGGCTGGCGCGATTGCATGACCCGGCCGATGACGCCGACGCCCGGCTCAATCCGCAGATGCTCGACGAGGGCACGGGGGTATCCGTACGTCGCGACGATCTCGGCGTGCGCGTTGGATCGGGCGGCTGCCACGGCGCCCAGCCGCGCGTCGACCGCGCGCGCGGCATACCTGAGAATCAGCTCGCTCACCGCCTCGATGCCTCTGGCTCGCGGGAGGCGGCGCATCATCTGATAGTACAGGCGCGCTGCCCTCCTCGTGTCCGCTTCGGAGCCGGCAAGAGGATCGCGCTCGTCGGTCAATGTGGGAATGGTCCTACGACCGCGGCCGCTCATTGTGCCCTGTGCGGTCGGAGGGGGCCAACAGGCTGATTTTGTTCAGCCGATCGAAAACCTTTGTCAGCAGATGTCGTGACAAATCTGTTCGTGTGGCGCGAAAGGAGGACGGAGTGCAGCAGGCCGCGAGACGCGGGCAGACCGCGGCCCCACACGGGACCCACGGCGTAACGGTCATGCCATCACCAGTTCACGAGACGCAAACAAATCCGTCAGCGGCGCCACGCCGCTCATTCCGCAACCGCGCACGCGCACTGCCGAATTTTGTCCCATCGCTCGTGTAGCTCTACAGGATGGCAACAAGCGTGCCGGTGTCTCAGTTGGCGCTGAGCGGACGATCGAACGCTTGGAGCCGCGCGCGCTCGATGAGCGCGTCGGCGGAGACGAGATCGTCCAGTTGGCTGGCGACGCCGATGTGGAGCGCGCGATCCTCGCTTGCCGTGCCCATGCCGAGGACGCGTGAGAGACGCTTCGCCACGATCTGCGCGCCGGACTGCGGCGTCTGGAGGAGCAGGATGCCGAGCTCGCCCGACGCGAGGCGGCCGGCCAGATCGGTCGGCCGCAGCTGCGGCCGGACGCGCTTGATCCAGGCGTGCGTGGTATCGAGCGACACCGCTCGATCGCCGGCGGAGATCAGAATGAGCGACGCGGCGTCGTTGGACGCGTGCGCTTCGCGCGCGTATCGGTCCACGATCTGGTCGAACGATCGCACGACGTGCCGACGTTCGCCGCCGGCCATCCTGCGCAACGCGGACGGCAGCCACGCGGCGAAGCTCGCGGCAGCCGCCTCGAACAGCTTCAGGTCGCGCGCGCTGAAGCTCTGTCCCGCGCGGGCGTGCATCTCGATGACCGCAGAGAACGGCGCGGGCACAGGGACGGCGGCGCGCAGCGTTCGCGCGTTCGCGATGGCGGGCGCGTGGGCGAGCGATCGACCGTCGCCAATCGAGCAGATCGGCGAACCATCGGAGCCGCTGACGACAAAGGATCCGGTGGCATCGAGCGCGTGGCTGACCTCGGCGAGCGCGCGCGCGGCGGCTTCGATCGGCGGCTCCCGGTCGAAGAACTGCTGCATCACCGCCCACGTCAGCCGCGATGTCTCGACCGCGACGCAGCCGTTCAGCGCGTGGCCGAGCGCCGCGACGTACATCTCCGACCGCTCCCCGTCTGCCGCGCCGCGAATGGAGTTCATCGCGACGAGCCAGTGCCCGCCCTCGCTCGTGAGGCGTGCGAGAACCGTGTCCCCGTCGCCGCCAAAGCCGAGCGCCGCCCGCTCGAATGGCGTGAGGCGCCGCACGCGCGGCTCGCTCGTCACGGGCGCATGGTCGAGGAGTCGCGGCGTGGCGGAGGGATCAGAGCCCGGCAGCGCGAGCGTCAACGCATAACGGCCGTCGAGATCGGCGCGGTACGTCAGCACTTCGATCTCTTCCCAGATGCTCAGGGCTTCCGCAAACGTGCGGATGACCTCCCGCTCCGAGCCGGTCGCGATCGCCGCATGCAGCAGCTGGTACAGTGCAGAGATCTGATGCAGATTTCCGCGGTGCTCCTGCGCGGGGCGCGAGAGCTGGTCGGCAATCGCGTCCGCCAGCAGGGCCCCGAGCCGCGCGACGTCAGCATCCGCGAGCTGGGGTTGTTCGTCGGTCGAGACGAGCACCGCGCCCGCCAGCGCGCCCGCACCGATAATGGGTGCACACGCCAGCCGCACGTCGCCCGAGGTCGTCACAAACGGCGAATCCCCGGTGACCGAGCCCGCGAGGACCGCTTGAATCGGCTGTGACCTGGCGGCTTCGAATCGCTCCCGCAGCGCGCGTCCTTCACGCGTCGCAACGAGCACCCCGAATTCATCGTCGAGCACTTCGACCGTGACGCCGAGGATCCGGTGGGCGTCGAACAGCCACTTCCACATGCGGCTCCCGACGATCGCGCGCAGGCGCGCGAGGTGAGGGCGGCGACTCTGGTCAGGGCGGTGGAGCATCACATGTGCGGGCACGCAGTCGGTCCGGGACAAGGGAAATAGCAATCCGCTCGCCACTGACATGCGCGCCGTGAGCCACGTCGAACCGACGATTTGGCGGTCCGAACGTACTAAATGTTACCCTGATGTGACTTTTTGTCCGCCTTGTGTCCTTAAGAGTTGAATTTGTTCGTCCCGTACCAGTAGGATGACACCACTCGCGGCCGCTGTCCGGGGCCGCAAACGCCCGTGCCGATACAAGAATTGTCAGGCGCCCGGCATTCCGGCGGTCCCATTCCCCCGCCGTTGCTGTTGGGCAACAGCCGCCCCATTGAGCACCTGCGCGACGATGTTCTCGCCGCCTCGAAGTCCGACGCGAAGGTCCTCATTGTCGGAGAAACCGGCGTGGGGAAAGAAGTCGTGGCGCGTCTCATTCACGAGATGGGCAGCCGGCGGTCGCGCGATTTTGTCACGATCAACTGCGCGGGCATGCCCGACTCGCTGCTGGAATCCGAGTTGTTCGGACACGTCCGCGGCAGCTTCACCGGCGCGTATCGCGACAAAGCCGGCTTGACGGCGGTCGCCGATCGCGGCACGTTGTTTCTCGACGAGCTCGGCGAGATGTCCCTCCGGATGCAAGCGCTGCTGCTCCGCTTCCTCGAGACGGGCGAAGTCCAGCGCATCGGCGCCAGCCACGTGGAAGGGCGTCTGGATGTCCGGGTGATCGCGGCGACGAACCGCAACCTGCAGGAACGGATCGACGCTCACGAATTCCGCGAAGATCTGTACTACCGGTTGAACGTCTTGCGTCTGGTCATCCCGCCGCTGCGCGAGCGTGGCGACGATGTCGGCGTCCTCCTGCGACACTATCTCTCGGAGAGCGCCAGGACGCACGGCGTCGAGGAGCCCCCGCTCTCGCGTGCCGCGTTCGACATCCTCGCGGGCTATCACTGGCCCGGCAACGTCCGCGAGCTCAAGAACGTCGTCGAGCGCATGGTCGTCCGCCGCCGTTCAGGCCGCGAGATTATTCCGGACGATCTGCCCCGCGAGGTGCTTGCGGCGCTGACCGATCGGTCAGCGCCCGCGCAGGAGACGATCAATCCTGCGGTATCGACGTCCCGCGCAGGTCCGCTCTGGGATCGCATGGTGATGGGGGGCGAGAGCTTCTGGACTGTGGTGTATCCCGCGTTCATCGACCGGGACCTGACCAGGGGCGATCTGCGTCACCTGGTGAAGTCAGGCCTGCATCGCACGCAGGGGAGCTATCGCAAACTCGTTGAGCTCTTCCACATGCAGCCGGGCGACTACAAGCGGTTCCTCGCGTTCCTGTATCAGCACGACTGCCACTTGCCATTCCACGGCTTTCGAGAGCCGCGCGCCGAGGAACGCCCGACCGGGACCCGCCGCTAGCACTAGGAAGCCATCGCACAACTGTTCGTGAACGGCTGACGACCCGGCTCAGTCGCCGCTGGTGGGACTCACTGGCCGCAACACGATGTTCATCTGCTTGCGGTACATGACCGGTTTGCCGTTCCGCATCGCCGGTCTGTAGCGCCACCGCTTCGCCGCGCTCGTCAGCAGCTGATCGTACAGGACGTTCACATGCTGGACCATCGCCACCGACGTGACCGCACCGGCCTCGTCGACAATGACCTCCAGGAGACCGGAGAACTCCTGATACCGGATGCTGCTGAGCGGCGGCGTCCACGGAGGCATCGTCTGCTCGATCGCGACGGGCGGCACGACGTCCTGATCGGCGATGGTGTAGATCCGCGGTGGATCCGCAGGTGCGGGCGGGGAAGCCGGCATGGACGCGGGCTGATTGACTGACGGGGGCTGATTGATTGACGCGGGCTGGCTCGTGGACGCGATTGCGCCCGCGCGCTGGACGGCAACGGCAAGCTGCTGGTCGGCCAGCTTGAGGAACCCCTCAGCTACCATCTTCATGTCGGAGAATGCTGCCTGCCCCGCCAGCTCCTTCTCAGTCAGCAACGACAGGAGGTCGCT
>DASZFS010000277.1:0-8211 GCA_035939575.1 Vicinamibacterales bacterium
GCTCGATGTAGCGGCGCGCGAGATCGGCTGCCGGCGGCTGCTTCAATTGCGCGGCGCCGCGCAGCAGGTCCCAGAGCACGCGCCACGTGTGCTCGACGCCGCCCGCCGCAGACAGCGGTTCGCGGAGCGCGCGCCACCAGATGGACCCGCGCGGGGATCGGGCGTCGCGGTGCCAGCCGTCGATGATGGCGACACTGCCCGCAATGCCCAGCACGATGAGGACGAGCCGCGGGAGCCATGTTGGCAGGACGTCGGGCGCGAACGCCCACTCCGCCGCGCGCACATACGCGCCGACGAGACCCTGGGCCCCGCCAATGCCGACGATCTTGAGCACGAAGTCGATCGGAAACGCGACGAGGCCGACCGCGACCGCGGCGATGGGAATCGCGACAATCCCGAACGCCACACCAAGGGCCGCCGCCGCGATTCGTGGCGCAAGCCGCCATCCGTACAGCGAACGCACCGATGGCAGCCGCCAGAAGCCCTTGTCCTCCCACAGACGCGGCGCGCCGTCGACGGCGACAAACAGCGCGCCGATCGCGCCAATGCCGCGGCCGGCGACCAGGTCGATCTTTACGCCCGCTTCATGGAGGGCTCGCAGCGCGCCGGCGTGATAAGCGCCCGCCGTTCCTGTCCCTGTCAGGACCAGGGCGGTGCGGCGTCGTGGCGAGTAGGGTTCGGGCGCGTGGGGCGGTACGGCGCCGGCCCGATCGGTCATCCCGCGTCTTCGTCGTGGATGGTGATGAGCTTGAGGATCTCGAATTCCCGCACGCCGCCAGGCGTCGCGACCTTCACCGCGTCGCCGGCCTCGCGGTTCAGAAACGCCCGTCCAATCGGCGACGTCGTCGAGATCATGCCCTTTTCGGCGTTTGCGTCCTCAGGCATGACGAGTTGAAAGATCATCTTGTCGCCGTTCCGCTCGATCACGTGCACGGTGGATCCGAAGCCGGCACGGTCCTTTGGAATCCGATCGACGTTGATGAGGGCGATCTCGGACACGCGCTTCTGGAGCATGCTGATGCGGGCTTCGACAAGGCGCTGGCGCTCCTTCGCGGCGTGATACTCGGCGTTCTCGCGCAGATCGCCAAGCTCGCGCGCGCGTTTGATCTCCTTGGGCAGCTCGAGCTTCAACTCGTGATTGAGGGCGGCGATTTCGTCCTCGAACTTCTTGATCAGGCGGTCTTTCATGGCGAAAACCGCATAGTACCATAGTGCATGCGCCGAATCGCCAGCCGGCAGAACGCCATCGTCGCGCGCTACCGCGACGCCGCGCGAGGCCGCGCCGATGACGTCATGCTGCTCGACGGCGCGCACCTGGTCTCGGACGCGGTCGAGGCAGGCGTTCGGCTTCTCGAGGCCGCGGTCGCCGCTGACCGCCAGGACGATGTGGAGGTTCGATCGCTCGTCGCCCGGCTTGCTGCCGCGGGCGTCGAGGTCGTGTCGGTGACGGCGCCTGTGATGGCGGCTCTGAGCCCCGTGCGGTCGTCGAGCGTCTTCGTTGCGCTTGCCGTGCGTCCCCGTCAGGACGAGGCGGCGCTGTTCCGCGGTGCGCGCCCGCTCGTGGTCGTCGCCGTCGACGTCCAGGATCCCGGCAACGTCGGCGCGATCCTCCGGGTAGCAGAGGCCGGAGGCGCGGCGGGACTCGTCGTCGCCGGAGCGTCGGCCGATCCGTACGGCTGGAAGGCGCTGCGCGGCTCAATGGGCAGCGCCCTCCGGCTCCCTCTTCTCGTGAGAAAAGGCGCCTGGGATCCCGCCGAGCTGCGGCGACACAAGCTGCGGGTCGTTGCCGCGGCGCCTCGTGACGGCCGATCGCTTTTTGATGCCGATCTTCGCGGGCCTGTTGCCATCCTGGTTGGCGGAGAAGGCGCGGGGCTTCCAGGCGGCGTCCTGGCTGACGCCGACGAGCGCGTCACGATCCCGATGGAACCCGGGGTCGAGTCGCTCAACGCCGCGGTCGCTGCGGCGCTCCTGGTCTACGAGGCGCGCCGCCAGCGGTCAACCGACGGGGGATCGCCGGCGTGAGCTCTCTCTTCCCGGACGAACCGACCGCCGCGCCCGCCTCGCCAGCGCCGCTGGCCGAGCGCGTCCGCCCTCGGACCTTCGAGGAGTTCACCGGCCAGGAAGAACTGCTTGCGCCTGGCAGGCCGCTGCGGGAGGCGATCGAGCGGGACCTCCTTCAATCCATCATCCTCTGGGGCCCGCCCGGAACGGGCAAGACGACGCTGGCGCGCATCATCGCCGACACGACGAAGGCGCGCTTCGTATCCTTCAGCGCGGTCCTTGCAGGCATCAAGGAGATCCGTGAAGTCATGGCCGAAGCCGAGCGCCTTCGCCGCTCGACAGGCCGCCGGACCATTGTGTTCATCGACGAGATTCACCGGTTCAACAAGGCGCAGCAGGACGCGTTCCTCCCCCGTGTGGAGGCAGGCGACATCGTCCTCATCGGCGCGACCACGGAGAATCCGTCGTTCGAAGTGAACGCCGCGCTCCTCTCGCGCTCGAAGGTATTCGTGCTGCGAGGGTTGACAACGGACGAGATCGCGTCAATCCTGCAGCGCGCGCTGCACGACCCGGACCGCGGTCTCGGCCGGGCCGCCACGCACGTCGACGACGCGGCATTGCGGGCGATCGCGGTGTACGCAAACGGCGACGCGCGAGCCGCGCTGAACCTCCTCGAGTTGAGCGTCGCGGCCGCGCCGCTGGTCGAGGGCGTCCGCCGGGTGGACACGTCGCGGGTCGAGCAGACGGCGCAGGCGCGCGCCCTGCTCTACGACAAGTCCGGCGAAGAGCATTACAACATCGTCTCAGCCCTGCACAAATCCATGCGCAACAGCGACCCTGACGCCGCCGTCTACTGGCTCGCGCGCATGGTGGAAGCCGGAGAGGATCCGCTCTACATCGCGCGCCGGCTGGTTCGATTTGCGTCTGAGGATATCGGCAACGCCGATCCTCAGGCGCTGACGGTCGCAGTCGCCGCCAAGGACGCGGTTCACTTCATCGGGATGCCCGAGGGCAACACGGCCCTGGCACAGGCCGTTCTCTATCTCGCCACCGCCCCGAAGAGCAACGCGGTGTACGAGGCCTACAGCAGCGCTGCCGCAGACGCGCAGCGCGACGTGGCCGAGCCAGTCCCGCTCCATCTCCGCAACGCGCCGACGCGTCTGATGAAGCAGCTCGAGTACGGCAAGGGCTACAAGTACGCCCACGCGGAGGAAGACGCGGTCGCTGACATGTCCTGCCTGCCGCCCGCGCTCGAGGGTCGGAAATATTACGATCCCAAGGATCGGGGCTTCGAGAAGGAAATCAAGCGCCGGCTGGACGGGTGGGCCGAGATCAAGAGGAAGCGTCGAACGAGCGAGTGAACAGATCCTCGATCGCGCGGCGGCCGTTGTCCTGCAGCGCACGCGTCCCGGTTCCCGTGAAGTGTGCGTGCGTGATGACCGGGCCGTCGCCTGCGGTGCGGGGCCGCCAGCCGTCTCCGGTCCAGGTGAACCACCGGTCCTTCTCCTGGTCGAACACGTGCAGCGGCTTGTTGCACAGCTTCGCGAACTCGGCGCCCCAGCCCGTGCCCCCGCGCACGGTCCCGTCCTCGACGATCGCGCCGACCACGTAAATCTCCTGGCCGTTGTTGACCTGGTACCACATGGTCTGGAGGACTTTGCGAATCGTCGGCGCATCGGTGAAGCGCCGGTGCATGAGGCGCGACACGTACTCGAGGCTGACGTCGCCGTTCTGCAGCTCCTCGTGATTGAGGACGCGGACGCCGCGGTGCCTGGCGATCTTGTGGCCCTCGAACGTGAAGTTGACCTCCTCGATGCCGTGGCGCTCGGCGCATGCGCCGAATCCGGCCTCGGCGCCGGGCGCGCCACCGCTGAACAGGATCGCCTCGCTTCGGTTCATCGCTCTCGCTCCAGATAACGGCCGGGAAGTTGACTAGCGCGTGAAGATCGACTTCGCGATCATCGCATGGACGCCCTTCGTGGCGTCCACAGCCTGCGTCACCCGCAGGTCGGCCGCGAGCGAGCACAGCATGTAGGCCTCGTCGCGCGACAAGCCCTTGGCCGCCACGAGGAAGTCCACCATCTCGCGCGTGGCGAGGCGCGCCGCCTCGTTGAGATCCTCGTGCAGACCCATCGCGATGTAGTGCGTCGGCGTTTCGGCGCGGGGCCAGCGCAGCCGCTGGCCCTTGCGCACGTGCAGCTCGAACGTCCCGCGCAGCGACGTCTCGAGAGCCGTCCCGGTGACCTCCCCGTCGCCCTGGAGGGCGTGTCCGTCGCCGATCGAGAGCAGCGCTCCAGGCACGTGGACGGGCAGGTACAGCACCGAGCCGACCACGAGGTCCTTGTTGTCCAGGTTCCCGCCATGCCAGCCCGGCGGACGGCTGGAGATGCGTCCGACGAGCGCGGGCGGCGCAACGCCGATCGATCCGAAGAACGGGGCCAGGCGCAGGACCACGCCGGGCTTGAACTCGACGTGGTCCGCGCCGGGCTGCCAGCGAAGCAGGCGCAGCTGCGCGTACGGATAGTCGTCGGGCAGGGTGCCACCGCCGGGGCTGAAGGCGTTGACGCCGAACGGGTGCAGAAACTCGATGGCGAGGATGCGGATTTCGAGCGTGTCGCCCGGCTCCGCCCCTTCCACGAAGATCGGCCCGCTCATCGGGTGCGCGCCCGGTCCTCGCTCGGTCACGGTGCGCTCGACGGTCTTCAGGGACTCGGGAATTTCGGCTTCGGCCGCCCCGGCGAGACGCAGCCGCTGCAGCCCGCCGGCGACCATAGTCTCGACCCGGACGCGGTCGCCCGACGCGACACGCAGCGCCGGTGTCAGCTTCGGGTCGTAGTAGCCCCAATGGACACTGGCCGGGGCAAGCGGGAGCTCCACCAGCCGCGGCGACTGCGCCCGGGCGCCGGCGGCCAGCACGCACGCAACGACGACCCCAGCGACCCCAGGGACCCCAGGGACGCCGGCGACAGCCCAGCGCGTCACTTGCCCGCTGCCCATGCCCTGACCTTCTCTCTCAGATATGCGATCGGCACGCCCCCGTCCTCGAGCACGCGATCGTGAAACGCCTTGATGTCGAACGTCGCGCCCATCGCCTTTTCGGCCTCGGCGCGTGCCTCGCCGATCTCGAGCCGTCCGATCATGTAGGCCGTGGCCTGCCCCGGGAAGATGATGTATCGATCGACTTCCGACTCGACGTCGTGCCGGCTTTCGGCGGTGTGCGCCAGCATGTAGTCAATTGCCTGCTGCCGCGTCCATCCCAGTGTATGCAGCCCCGAGTCGACGACGAGGCGGGAGGCGCGCAGCGCCTGTGACGACAACATGCCGAGGCGATCGAGGTCCGACGAGTACAGCTTCATCTCGTCTGCGAGCCGCTCGGTATAAAGCGCCCACCCTTCGGCGTACCCGCTGTTGAACAGATACCGACCGATCGGGTGAATGTCCTTTCGCTCGAGCGCAATCGCGCCTTGAAGGTGGTGGCCTGGAACCGTCTCGTGGAACGCGGTCGATTCGTCCTCGACGCGGCTCTGCTGCTCCGCCTGGTAGGCGCTTATGAAAAATACGGCGGGCCGGCTGCCGTCCTCGGCCGGCGGGTTGTATTCGTTGGGGGCGTTCTTCTCGCGAAATTTCGGGTACGGCTGGATGACGACGTCCGCCTTCGGGAGCAGCCCGAACCATGCGGGCACGGCGGCCTTCGCGCGTGCAAGCGCCGCCTGCGAATAGGCAATCTTGTCCTCGCGGCTCTTGAACTTGTACTTCGGATCGGTCCGTACCCGTTGGAGGAGCGTCGGCACATCAGCCGTCTTGAACGTGCGTTCGCCGATGGCTTTCATTTCCGCGCCGAGCTCCGCGTTCTGCCGGAGACCGAGCTCGTGCACTTCTCTCGCGGTCTTCGCGACGGAGCTGTGGTACAGAACGCTGGCGTCGTAGCACTGCACGCCGTTGGGGTTCGCGGAGACGGCAATCGCGTCGCGTGCGGCGGGCAGGTATTCGCGCTCGAGAAAGTCCGCGTAGCGCGTCATCGCCGGGTTGATCCCGGTCACGAGCAGGTCTGTGAACGCCTTCTGAAACTCCGGCGATTTGTCGCGCTGCGCGGGCGACGCGAACGGCGAGTCCTTGACCGGCGTGGCGGCCAGGCTGCGCACCTGATCCAGGACGATGCGCACATTGAGCTTGGGCGAGGTGTAGCCCTGCGCGATGCCCGCGCGCAGGTTGTCGATCTCCGTGTCCAGGTATTTTGGCAGGCTTGACCATCGCGCCAGCGCCTCCCGCCTGGCCTCGTCGGTTCCCACCGGCTGAATGGTCACGAGGTAGCCGTACGCGACCTGCCACCCGGTCATCTGGCTGACGGGCCACAACTCGTCCCGGCAGATGCGTTTGGCGACGTCGCCCTCGAGCGCCTGCAGCGCGATTGCGTAGGTCGCGCGCAGCGGGCCGCTGGCGATAGTCGAGCGATCGACGGCCTTCAGCTCGCCGAGCATGCGGTCCTCGCGCGCTTCCCACGCGCGCTCCGCGGCGAGCGAGTTATCCGTCAACTTGTCGTGATGGCGCCCCGGCACCCCGTACTGCGTCGCCACCTCCGGAAAGCGGTCGAAGTAGGCGCTGAGGTAGGAGTCGGCGAACAGCTTCACGCGACCGTCAGGTGGCTCCGGCTTCGCGCCGGGCTGCGCGACCTGGCTGCCGCAGGCGAGCGTCGCCGCGCACAGACAGGCAATGGTGGATCGCCTCCACGTTTCCGGATGGCTGCTGAGACCTGTCAAGTGCAAGCGCGGCATAGCGGTATCGAGGAGGCGATTATAGATGCTCGGCTCCCGGACGCGCACGCGGGCGTACCTGGAAATCTATTGGGGCTCTACGGTGACGAGACTCGGCGGCGCTGGCGGCTCGTAACTCGGCAGCTTGCGCAGCATCTCGCTGCGGATCGGCAGGATGAACGAGAAGCGGTAGTCGCCCTGCATGCGCCCGATCGGGATGCCGACGAGGTCGCCTTTCTGATCCAGCACGCCGCCGCCCGACACGCCTGGATGGCCGTCGGTCAGACACGTGATGAGACCGTTGGCCGTCCGCTGGCCGACGTACCCGGTCGAGAGGATGATGCCCTTGGAGTAGTCGTTGCCGAGGCGGAAAATCGGCTCGGCGAAGTCGTAGCCGAACGACGTGTCCACGTGGAGCGACGGCAGGTCGACCTCGCGCGCGGTCTTGATGATCGCCCAATCGCCGCTGTGCACCTCGACGTCCGCGTCACCCGTATCGACCACTCGCGCCGGGATCTCCTTCCCGCGATAGACGATCTTGATGCCGGTGATCTTCCGCGCGAGCTGCCGATCGTCTTCGTCCTTGAGCGCGACGACGGCGTGCTTGACCGTGATGAAATAGCCCTTGCCCAGATAGCCAGCCGTCCCGTAGTTGGTCTTCCCGAGGCTGTCAGTCGAGTAGAGCTCGACGAAGCTCGATCGTCGATCGCGCAGGAGGTGAACGGGCAGCAGGCCCATCTCGCTCTGCAGCTCCTGTTTGATCTCGGCCACCATCTTGGCGCGCGCGTTCATGCTGGGGGACGGATCGACCGGGGCCTCCTTTGCGCTCGGGACCCGGCCGATTGTCCCGGCGGGCACGGCATCGGCCGCGTGGCTGCGGCCAAGCTCCGTCCGCACCTCGGTCCTCAGGGCTTCGAGCTGCGCGTCGTACGACGTCCGAGCGCTTCCCTCGGCGCGCCGTGTGTGCATGACGCCGAGCGTGAACGAGGAGATGGCGGTGGCGATTATGGACGTGATGAAAACGAGCCGGCGGGAGACCATTTCTGAAACTCCAAGTTCGGCAGCGGGACCGGTCGCTCGGGCGCGAGACACTGCGCCACTGAGCCCGTCCAGCTTTGCGCTCCCACGAAATGCGGGATGGCCCTTTCGCTTGGAAAGCGTTGAGCTCGAATCAGTTGTCGCGAGAGTGAACACAAGTACTGTAGCAATACCCCCTCAGCGTGTCAAGCGGGTGACACCCCATCCGCCGAGAAAAACAACGACGCCCGCGCCGAACAGCTTCGGATCGGGCCCCATGGGGCCGGCCGTGAACAGATCGACGAGCAACAGCCACATCCCGATCAACTGCGCACCACGCCCGAGGTAGTAGACGACTCTCATAAGCCGACCAAAACTCCGAGGCCGGCGGAAGACTCCGAGGTGGGCTGAAGACTCATGGTCGCGTGCAGTTGCCTACGCC
>DASZFS010000278.1:0-4942 GCA_035939575.1 Vicinamibacterales bacterium
GGGCGTAGGCAACTGCACGCGGACCATGAGTCTTCAGCCCGCGTAGAGTCTTCAGCCCGGCTCAAGTCTTCGGCCCGCCTCAGAGTCTTCAGCCCGCCGCTCAGCCTTCGGCGCGTCTATGAGGTGTGTTCTACCGAGGCAGGGCGAAGCTCTTCAAGGGAGGACGCTGGTAGCCGTGCTCCATTGCCGCCAGATCCAAGTCTGTCGTCTCGATGTCCGAGATCGAGAGGAGGGGAAACGGGGACAGCACCGGCACATCAATCGTCTTGAGATACCCGTGGCAGGCCGCGCAGACCTCGATGCGGCGATCTTTCCGTTCCGGCACTGGCGCTGCGGTCACGAACGGCTCGGCGGCCTCCTCGCAGTAAATACACGCATAAGTCGGCAGCTCCCAGGCGCTCGCACAGAATGAGCAGCGCAGGGTACGGTGGCCGTCGGCGACTTCCGCCAGAGCGGGCCATGAGCCGCACGCCGGGCAGTAGCCGCGGCTCCACGTGGCGAGCGCGGCGCGCAGTGTCGGGTCAAGCGCCTCGGCGAACAGCAGGCGCTGGAGCGCGTGAACGAACGGGCCGACCGCGAGCTCGGCGACGAGCCACACCAGGTCAGGCGCCAGGCCCCGGTGGGTTGCGCCGGTTCGAATCGCCGCCTGATTGCGGGCGAGCGACGCGGCGAGCAGCGACCCCGCGTCGATGTCGCCGCCGGTCACCGCGCTGCGGACATGCATCGCGGCCTCCCCAGCGCCGCCGGCTTCCAACGCGTCGCACAGGCGGGGCAGAGCGGCGCTCAGGATCGGAACGGGGAGCGGGATTGGCTCGTTCGCCAACACGGGCATCCGGCGCGCGAGCTTGGCCGCCAGATATCGGGGCGGAAGCGACAACCGGGGCATCCGCTCACCGTCGAGCCGTGCGGCGAGGTCGGTGACGATCTCCAGAAGGCGCCGCTGCAGCTCGACGGCCGGTCCCAGATCGGGCCGGCTCTCGGCCAGCGCCCTCCAGCGCCGATCGGCCGCCTGGCGCCGCTCGTCGTCCGTTCCTGCCCACACAGCTACGTACGGCATGGTCTTGTTATAATGGTTCCATGATTAACGTATCCGAAGTGGCGGCATCGAAGATCACGGAGCTACTGGCCGAGGAGCAGAAAGCGGGAAGCGGCCTGCGTGTATTCGTTCAGGGCGGCGGATGCTCGGGTTTCCAGTACGGGCTCATGATCGAGGAGAACGGTCAGGGCGCCGGCGACCAGGTGTTCGAATCGCACGGCATCAAGCTGTTCGTGGATCCGATCAGCATCCGGTACCTGAGCGGCGCGGAGGTCGACTTTGTCGACACGGTGACCGGTGGGGGCTTCACCATCAAGAACCCGAACGCGACCTCGACGTGCGGCTGCGGGCAGTCCTTCTCGGTCTGAGACGGGGTGACCTTGGTAAAGGGGTAAGGTGGGCAGGTTGGAACGCCCCATTCCCGATCTCACCTCTCTCCGCCCTGCAGGCGGCAAACACTCGACCAAACGCGATCGCATCCTCCAGATCTTTCTCCGGCAGGAAGGGCACCTCAGCGCGGACGATCTCGTCGAAGCCGTTCGGCGCGAAGCGCCCGGCATCGGACGGGCGACCGTGTACCGCACGCTCCAGTGGATGGTCGAGGCCGGCGTGGCGCGCAAGGTCGATTTCGGGGAAGGCCGGTCGCGCTACGAACCCTCGTATCGGCATCCGCGGCACTACCACCTGATCTGCACGAACTGCCACCGGTCATCGGAGTTTCTGAGCTCCGACGTCGAGTCGCTCATCGAGGAGATCGCGTCGGCGCGCAGCTTCGCGCCGAGCCAGCAAGTCGTGCAGATCTACGGCACGTGCGACGACTGCCGGACCGGGAGGAGCACGCCGCCCATCGACGGCGCGACGACCGAGCTGGTCTTTGCGCGCGACGCGCTCCGCATGGCGATCGCCACCGAGCGAAGCGGCCTCGAGTTCTACACGCGCGCCGCGTCCATCACCAAAGACGTGCGCGGCCGGGCGGTGTTCCAGCGCCTCGCGGGGGAGGAGAAGGAGCATCTGGGCACGCTTCAGAAGCGCTACCGCGAGCTCTCCGGTCAGGATCCGCAGCTCGAGTCGCGGCCGACGTTCCTGTTCTTCAAGGGCGCCGCCAGCGGGCTCTTCGCGGAAGGCGCCCAGCAGCTCCGCAAGGGGGTGAACGACGAGCAGGCGTTGCTCATCGGCATCCGCTGCGAGCGCGGCTCGCACAAGTTCTTCAAGCGCTACGGCGAGCGATTCGAGGACTCCGAGGGCAAGCAGGTGTTCCTCGAGTTCGCCGACGAAGAGCGCGCGCACCTGGACCTGCTGATACGCGAGTACAAGTCGCTGCGCGAGCGGCAGGGACGTCGTCGCGTCCTGAAGCGAACGGTCGGCAGCGCCAGGTCCGCTCGTTGATCGACCTCCACACGCATACCACCGCATCCGACGGCCGCTGCACGCCCGCCGAGCTCGTTGCTCGCGCTGCCGCGGCGGGCGTCACCGTCCTGGCCGTCACGGACCACGACACCGTTGCCGGATGCGATCCGGCGGCCGCCGCGTGCGAGTCGGCGGGGCTGACCTACGTGCCAGGGATCGAAATCACCGCGTGCCAGGACGGGGCAGACGTGCACGTCCTCGGCTACTTCATCGACCGGCGGGAGCCCGGGCTTCTGACGTTTCTCCAGGAGCAGCGTGCGCGGCGGCTGGACCGCCTGCGGCAGATGGTGGAACGGCTGGCGGAGCACGGTATCCGCCTCGACGCCGACGCGATTCTCCTGCCCGCGCTGCAAGACCAATCGAGAGCGGCCGGCCGGCCGTGGATCGCGCGGGCGCTCGTCGCCGGCGGGCACGTGGCGACGACATCGGAGGCCTTCGACCGCTGGCTCGGCCGCGGCCGGCCGGCGTTCGTTCCCCGCGAGGCGGCGCCGCCGCCGGAGGTCGTCGCGCGTGTTCACGCCGCGGGCGGCGTCGCATCGCTCGCGCACCCGGGGCTCGTCGGACACGACGAGTGGATTGCCGGATTCGCCGCCGCCGGCCTCGACGCCATCGAGGCGTACCACAGCGAGCACGACGCGGAGACCACGGCGCACTATCTTGCTGCCGCCGCGCGGCTCGGCCTGGACGTTTCCGGCGGATCCGACTACCACGCGGACGACTCGCATGGCCCAGCGCATCCCGGCAGTGTGGCGCTGCCGCGCGATGACTACGATCGGCTCGCGGCCCGCGCAGGACGACGGGCGGCGAGCCGGGCGACGGCTTCGGGCGCGAGGACCTCCTCGTAGAACAGGACCTCCAGTCCGTCGAACGCGCGCCGCAGCTCGCCCGGCTGCAGCAAATGATCGGGCGACCGTGGCCCGGTGGCATACGCGAGCTGCGCGGTCGTGAAGGTCTCATAGAGCAGCAGGCCGCCCGGGACGAGGGCGCCGGCAATGGACGCGAACAGATCGCGCTGCAGATAGCGCGTGACGACGATCAGGTCGAATCGCTCGCTCGGCAGCGGATATCGCGTCAGGTCGGCGCACCACGCCGCAAATGGCGCACCGTCGGCCGCTGCCGCGCGCATCGCGTCGCGCGCCGCGTCGAGATCGATGTCCACGGCGAGCGTTCGAAATCCTTCGCGTGTCAGTGCCCGTGCGTGACGGCCGCGTCCGGTGGCGATGTCGAGCGCCAGACGGCGCGCGCCCGGGACACCGCTGCGATCGGCGGCGCGCCGCGCGCGCGGCAACCATTCCACGACGAACGGTGAAGGTGACATAATCGGCGGACGGTGGCTCAAGCGCTCCTCACCGCAGTGCTTCTCGGTCTCGGCGGCGTTCTGGCGACAACGGTCGTGGGCTTACGCGGCACCGATATCGCACGCCACATCTCGTTCGGCATCTTCTCGACGCTCATCACGCTGCTCGCCCATTCGATGATGATGTTCTATCTCATCGGGAAGGGAAAGGCGGTCAAAGACGCGATGGCCGAGCACGCCCTCACCGGAGACCACTACCGCCGCATTGCGGCGGCGCGCAAGCCGGTCTTTTCGATCGGGACGTTCGCCATGGCGGTCACGATGGCCACTGCGATTCTGGGCGCGAGCGTGGACACCGGCGTGCTGCCCCCCATCGTCCACGGCACGATTGCGTACGGCGCGATTGCGTGCAACCTGGCCGCGCTCAAGATCGAAATCGACGCGTTATCCGCCTCGCGCCGCATCGTCGACGAGGTCAACCGCCTGCTGGGAGCGTGACGCGCCCTCCGGCGTCGGCGGCGGTGCTCGAGCTCGACGGCGTCTCCAAGGACTATCGAGGACTTCGTCCGCTCCGGATTCAGGAGCTGCGCGTCGCGCGGGGCGATCGGATCGCGCTCGTCGGCGTCGATCGGGTGTCCGCCGAAGTGCTCGTCGATCTTGTCACGGGCGCGACGCTGCCCGACGCCGGGCACGTTACCGTGTTCGGCCGCCGGACGGTGGATATCGCGGACGCCCGCGACTGGCTGGCGCTGATCGATCGCTTCGGCATCGTCAGCCAGCGCGCCGTGCTGCTCGGGGCATTGACGACCGTGCAGAACCTGGCGATCCCCTTCACGCTCGACGTCGAGCCACTCGGCGGGGATGCGCGCGCGCGCGCCGAAGCGTTGGCGCGTGAAGTCGGACTGGCCGACGGGTTGTGGGATCGCGGCGTCGGCGCGCTCGGCGAGGACGCGAAGGCCCGGATTCGTCTCGGGCGCGCCCTGGCGCTCGACCCGCACGTGCTGCTGCTCGAGCACGTCAGCGCGCCGCTTGCGCCGGCAGACGCGATCGCCCTGGGCGAGACAATTCACGCGTCGGCGGCGACGCGCGGCCTGGCGCTGGTCGCCGCGACGGCCGACGAGGCGTTCGCGCGCGCGATGGGCGCGAGGCTGCTGCGGTGGGAGCCGGCGAGCGGCAGGCTTCGTGAACGCAGCGGATGGTTC